>JAPYSW010000003.1 GCA_029936395.1 Candidatus Poseidoniia archaeon | reverse complement strand
TTAAGAATTGCAATTGTAGCTAATGCAAATAGTATTCATACTATTCGATGGGTTAGTGGATTGAAAAATAAGGGACATACTGTTGAAATATTTAGTTTAAAAGAAAATAACTCCGCCAACTACTTTGGACCTGAACCTCCCTTAGATCGAAGATTTATTTTCAATCTCGGAAGAGAAGTTCGTAAGACTGCCTCTTGTTTACAGAACCTAATAGATATATTCAAACCAGACATTGTGCATGGGTTTTTTCTTACAAATCATGGGATGTATGCTTCAAGAATAACAAGCTATCCTACCATTGTCACGGCAATGGGATCTGATGTTTTATTGATGCCTAATGAATCTAAATTATTATCTTGGATTATTAAAAATACTGCAAAAAAAGTAGATGTTCTTGTAACTGTATCTAAAGCTTTAACTGAAAATATTAAAACATGGGGAATTGATTCTTCTAAACTTATTACGTCTCCTTTGGGAATTGATATAAACAAATTTAAACCTTTGAACAAAGAAAAAATAGTTCTTTTTTCAAGAGGATTCAAAGATGTTTATGATCCTTTGACTCTTGTAAAAGCAATCCCTTATGTAGTATCTAAGATCCCCGATGTTAAATTTGTTCTTTGTGGTGAAGGTCCTTTACGTGAACAATGTATGTTATACTTAAATGAAAATGGGATGATGGACTCTGTAGAGTTTCTAGGTTATATTTCTAATAAGGATATTTCAACCATTACTGGAACTTCATTAGTTATGGTTTCTCCGTCTTTATCTGATGGCACTCCTGTTTCTCTGTTGGAGGGGTTGGCTTGTGGCTGTGCCTTGGTAACTAGCGATATTCCTGCTAATCATTTTTGGACAATTAAAAATAAAACCGGATTGTTGTTTGAAACTGGCAATCCTGAAAATTTAGGAAATGTTTTAGTAAATGTTCTAAATAACAATTCTTTGTTAAAAAATGCACTGGTTGAAGGACCTAAACTAGTATCAAAAAATGCAGATTGGGATAAAGGTCTTTCTAAAATAGAAAAAATATATTATGAACTTACTTAAGTTCCAAACATTATTCTCAAAATATCTCTGGTGCCTGGGCCTAAACCTAAGGCTAAAAGGAACATAAGCAAAAGAGCGACCATTCCTGGATCTTCACCCTTCTTTTTTTCCACTTCAAGGGCAGTAATTACTCCAGTAACTACTAAGAATTTTAATGGAAGCATTACTATTGCGCTTCCAAAATAGTCTATAAATAAATCAGGAAGAACGTGTTTCTCAGTATATCCATATGTATCTATTCCTAAGAAAGTTGCTCCACCATCTATGAAATGTCCAAAATAAAGTAACAGATAAATTGGTTTTAGAGGCATAATAAACCATGAAAAAAACCATACTACAAATGTTAAAATTGAAGCTATAATTAATGTGTTCCATAATATTTCTGGATTTAATATTTCATTTTTAGCTAAAGTAGAATATGCTAAGATTAATGTTAATGTCGATGAAATTCCAAAGAAAAGAATCGGATCTCTTAGTGGTTTTCCTTTATAGAATTCTGCCGTTAAAGCTGTAAATGAAAATACTATTAAAGCCCAAGAAGAAGGATGAATCCAATCTCCTGGTGCAAAATACCACCATAATCCATACCCTCCAATTGTAAATGAAACTAATCCTAATCCTTTTGTTAATGAAGGTAAATCACTTTTTGATAACCAAACTCCAAGTGCGATTACCAACAAACTGTATAATACTAAAATCCCATAAATTAAAGGCGATATGAAAAAATATTGAATTGGCGGTTCAAATGTATCTGCATCTTCAAGGACTCTGGCGACGCCTCCAAGAATAAGTAAAGGTATACAAGAAAATACAAACTTTTCACTAAGTTCGATCTTCCACCGTGTAAGTAATTCATTTATTGCCATAAACAAAACAAAAAATCCTAAACCATATGCAACGGTATTGTAAATATTATATTTGGCGCCAGCTTCACCTTTTGAATCGGCCATTATTGGATTTACAAAAAACTCATTCCAAAAATCATTTACTTGAGGAATTAACCAAACTGCTAAAAATAATGCTATAGCTATACCGGGAATATATTGGTTTTTAGGTATGTTTTTCATTAATTTTGTGCTTCTTGCTCTCTCTTAATTCTTGCTAATCTAAATGAAAGTATACTTCCGACTAAATTCTCTCCACAAAACAATACCATTGCCATTCTAGCTATTGTTGGCCTTTCGATATCTCCGCCATCTGTAATCCAACTAATAAACTCTGGAACTCCCATAAGGCCCCCCAAAAAGCCTATTAGTGCAAACATTGCACCTGCGTGCATAGCATGTTTTTTGTTATGAGGCGTTGCAATAGTAATTATTCCTGGAATCATTAACCCCAAACCAATTATTGCTGGAATAAGGGCAGTAACAGATTGTTCATTTTCAGGAAATAAATAAAAATAAATTCCCATGCCAGTAAGTAAGAGTCCTGAGCTAGCCATTCCAAATGGCAACATTGCAGACATCCTTTCCGAAAAATTTGTTTCTTGTTGGCTCATAAGCTGTATTTGAGAAGGGGTGTTAAAATATGTTTCTGAGTTAGGCCTAAATAGAGTCGATTTCTCGTATTTAATATGGACTTATTGAAAGATGAGGATATTACTAACCGCATTCGAATGATTGGCCCTTGGGATTACGACTCAGAAGATAAAATACTGATTCGAGAAACTATGTTCAAAGATTTTATGGAAGGTATGGGATTTTTAAATAAATTGGCTGAAATTGCTGAGCAACTCAATCACCATCCCGACATAACTTTGTGTGAGTATAATCGAGTTATTGTAACGACCACTACTCACGATGCTGGTGGAATTACTGATAATGATATTCGATTGGCCCAAGGTTTCGAAGAAATTTTAGAAGGTTACGACTGAAATTACAAAAATGGCCGAACGAAAAAAAATCGGCCCTATTTCTATTACGCTTCGATTTACAATTGGATTTATTTGGTTAACCTTTTGGTCTTTAACGACCATATGTTTGATGCTGTTAGTACTTCCTTTTCGTTCTCTTAGAGTTAGAATCGGTAATTTTTGTGGAAAAATGATAGGCCCTATTGTAAGTAGACTAGTGGGGGCTAAAATTGTAAATCCGGATTCTGATAAATTAAATGCTTCCAAGCCCGCTATTTTTGTTAGTAATCATACTTCTGCTTTAGATATTTTTATTGGAATGGCACTTTGTCCTTATGGTGGATGTGGTGTTGGTAAGAAGGAAATCTTGAAGATTCCATTCTTTGGACTGGCTTATTGGCTTGCTGGGCACTTACTAATTGATCGAGGAAATAATTCTAAGGCAGTTGCATCAATGAAAAAAATGTCTGACTTTGTTAAGACCAAGGATTTGAGTATATGGATCTGGCCAGAAGGAACAAGAAGTATCGACGGACAATTAATTACTTTCAAGAAAGGATTTGTACATCTTGCATTGGCAACCGGATTGCCGATTGTGCCCGTTGTTCTTCATGGTGCGCACAAAATATGGCCTGCAAAAACTATGCAATTTTATCCTGGTGAAGTTAGAGTTGAAGTTTTGGACCCTATTCAAACAAATGGTTGGAGTAAAGAAACTATTAATGAACATGTTGAAGAAGTCAAAGGCCTTATGGCTAAGGCTCTTAATTCTAAATTCCCATTTCCTTTAGCTTAGTAGGTAAGTAAGTCTTGGTAACGAAATCAAGGCCATATTTGGCTAAAGCTTGTTGTTCCGATTTCTGTTTTATCTCTAATTGTAATTCTATTTCGCCTTTCCAATATTTACTTTGGAAACGAGGATCGGTTAAAATTGATTTCAATGCACTAATATCTCTATCGGTGAGATCATCAGAAGGCAATTCATAATTTATTATGTCTGAGGGGGTCACTCCTAGGTATCTTGCACTTGGTGTCGCTAAAATGTGAGAAATATGTGCTGTTTTGATAGCGCCATAGGCTACCGAACTATAAATTCGATAAGACCAGGGATCGGCGTCTGTAAACAAGAGTAATGGAAGTCCTGAGGCCCCATGCATCCGTTGTAAGAAACGGCGAGTTGAACGTGCAGGTTGTCCTTTGATATGGACTAAAATTGCATCGTGCGTTTCATCAAAACCATTTTCTACTAAACGATCAAACATTCCTCCCGTTTCTATAGCAATGATGCACTTCGAATTTCCAAAATCATTAAATGTTATCTTAGTCTCTTCGACGTTGTAGGGTATATTGTACCCAGTGTCACCTACATCATTACGGCAATTTATTTTCATGGGCTTTCCTTTACGATTAATTTCTGTAATTGTAACATCCCCCAAAACTTTAGCCCCATCATCTTCTGGTCTTATTTTGAAATCTTCTCTTTGGAAATGTGTTATTATCTCTAAATCTTCAATTAATTTATTTGATTCGTCTTGTGCATGAAACTTTCCTAAATCCCAGCCTTCCGAAATATAATATAATTCTCTTAAAGTTGAAGACTTGCTTTGACTTGACATCTCCCTAATAAAATCTAAGAGATAAGTTGTTCTAAGAAGCATATAAGCCCCATCTAATTTTTTAGCGGTTCTTGTTGTTTCTGATTTTCCGTATTTCCAAACTTTAGATTTTTCATCAAAAATTATGTTATTCTTACTCCTTGTAGGAATTTTCATCTCCGGTATTTTACCGGCGCTCAACTGTTTGTAAATTTGTTCAGCTATCTGTTCTAACTCATGTACGGCTGTCGCCATAGCTCCCTATTGGGCGGGGGTTTTATTTTAATCGGGAGATTTTTCAATCTTTCAGTTCTGGAAAAGGAGGGGCCATCCCATATTTTCTATAGAATTTTCGATCAAAATTAAAGTACACTCGTTCTCCTTTGAATTTCTTAACTTTAGAATCCCAAGGAAAAAAAATTGCAGTTTCAAATTCTACTTCTTTCCCTGTTGCAGGTAAAACTAACCAGTCTTTTTCGTGTGTTGCTTTAACTTTCGCTTCCTCGACTACGCCTTGGGGTCCAATGTAAATCTGCATTAATCTAAAATCAATATCTGGAAAAGCGCCTAAAAGATCATTATAGAATTGTGCTGCACCTTCTTTATCATAATACACTTTACCAATTTGAGGAATTTCATATCTGCAATCTTCGGTAAGAGTTGCCATCAGCCCATTAATATCACGATTGTCTTCAGCGATTGAATGGGCTTTCCAAAGGTTCTTTATTTCTTCATATTCTTCTAAATTTAATTCTTTATTCAACATTTCCTTTGCTAGGCTATGCTTGTCTTCAAACGAAGTGTTAATATGCGTAAACGTTAAATTTTGAACTAAATCAATGTACTTTTGTTTTGCTTCTTCTTTTGTGATCCCTGAAAGACTTTCCCATTCTTCATATTTCGCTCTAGCTCTCATATTAAAAACGCCAGGTCTTCCTCCTGATGCGTCTCCTTTTGTTACTTGTTTGTAATATGAATATAATTTCAAAAGGATTGTTTGATCTATCTTTTCAGTATTGTCTGTCACAAATTGGCAACATTCCTCAAAAGTATCTTTCTTTTCTTCCATTGTGAGCTTCATTAAGGAATAGATAAAAGAAACTTGTCAGACACCTTCTCTTCCACTCGAGATAAGTCTTCAAAAAAATATCTAAGAAAAAAATAATAAAAATAAGCCGCCGAATAAAATAGGATTTCCAATGGAAGAAGAGGTGTGTGTGTCTTATAAGTACTATTCTTTTATTATATTATATATGGCTAAAATATCGCAACTAATTCTAGGAGAAACGGGTTGCGTTTCTTATTTAATATATTGCAATAATAAAAAAGAAGTAGCTATTGTTGATGCATTCAAAGATTACGAAAAAGTAATAGAAGAAGAATTAGAAAAGATAGGAAACTTTACTGTAAAATATATAATAGACACACATACCCATGCTGATCGGAAATCCGCATCTTTGTATTTTTCAAATAAATATAATACAAATGGAATTGTAAAAAGCTCTTTAACCAAATATAAAGGTAAAATAAGAGGAACAAAGGATAATGATGTTTTAAAAATAGGGAATGCTGAGATTCAAATCATTTTTACCCCAGGCCATACATATGATCATAATTGTTATTTAATTGATGAAATACTTCTTAGTGGTGATTGTCTTTTCATAGGCGATGTGGGGCGTATTGATTTGGGTGGCAATTATAGAGAAAAATCAGATATGCTCTTTGATAGTTTACGGAAATTAGAAAAATTAGAAGACCATGTACGAGTTTATCCTAATCATGTAGGAGCTGCTCATGCTATTGATTCAGAGGATACCTTTTCTACAATTGGTAATGAAAAGAAAATCAATGAAGCCCTTGGTGTTAAAAATAAAGATGATTTTTACACATACATGACAGAAGGATGGCCACCAAAACCAGATAATTGGCAACAGATAATAGAAGAAAATCTCAATGGGTGAGGAAATAAAAGATTCGCCTCAGCTTGCAATTAGTTGGATGCTGTTAGCTAGCTTAGCCTTTGCTTCAGGAAGTGCTTTAGTAAAATGGACAGCTGGTAACGTAGATGTTTGGACGGTCGTTTTTGGTAGGAGTTTAGTAATAACAATTGCTATTCTTTTTTGGTCTTATATTTCGGGAGCTTCGTTGAAAGTAGGCAACCATTCTCGTTTACTGTGGAGGTGTGTTGTAGGACTTTCAGCAATGCTCTGTTATTTCTATTCAGTACAAGAAATACCTCTTTCTAATGCCGTTACTTTACAATATTCTTCTCCTATTTTCGTAGCTTTATTCTCAGGAATAATGCTTAGCGAAAGAGTTTCTCCTTTGATTTATAGCTGTATTATATTTTCGTTTATCGGTGTTATTTTAATTGTTTCCCCATCATTAAAATCGATTGAGACGGGAGCTTTTATTGCATTGTTATCGGGAGTCCTTTCAGCATTTGCTTATCTTGCAGTAAGAGGATTAAAAGATAGTTCTTCCCCAGACGGGATAGTTTTCTGGTTTGCAGTTTTTTGTACGGCCCTCACTTTTCCATTTGCCATAACGAAACTCCTAAAATTAGAATTTATAGATATTTTAGCAGTAATAGGCGTAGGTGTTTGTGCAGGCATTGGACAAACTGGGATGACTAGAGCTTATCATGCAGCACGAGCGGCATATGTCGGAGCGTTTTCTTATGCAACTGTAATCGTGGGGGGAGTCTATAGTTGGCTCTTATTTGATCAAGAAATAGTAATTAGCGATTTAGTCGGAACTTTATTCATAGTAATTAGTGGTGCAATACTCACTATAAACACACCTAAAACATCGAAAATCCAGGACCCTTAACCAATTTCCTACAACCAATCCAAGAAACAGTACCCAAGACTAAAACAATAACGTAGAAGATTAACCGCCCTACAACATCCAAATCGTTTAGGAAAAGATAAGGATAACCGCATGAAACAGAGCCACATGGAAAATCATTATAGACTTGAATAAAAAATTCCATCCAAGTAATATATCCAACAAAAATCATACCAAAAACAGAGAATTCTCTTTTAAAATCCTGGAAGCTCTTTGAATAAAACAGAACTTCTACAAATAAAAAGACCGAAGTTCCAAAATGCATATAATAATCTTTGAGAACATCAAATATAGACCATCCACTTTCAGTGGCACCAAATCCTCCAAAGAGTTTGATGACCCAATATAGTAAGAAAACAAGAATGTTGAGAACCATTGAAGCCGGTAATAGGAAATAATAAGAAATAAATTTTGAATCCTTTTCATTAAGAAGTGCACAACCAGCAATTATAAAATTTAATAATAAATTCCAATTCGTGAGGAATTTTAGACCCTCGCCCCAACTTCCAGCTTTTAGAACATAAAACCCTAAAATTATATTAGTTATGAAAAAATAAAGAGTTAAGCCAAAAGCCACAATTCTAAAATTACGTCGATTTAACAAAATACACCTCAAATGATAGCAATTTTTGACTATATATAATTTGCAGGTGCGTTGAGACCATCAATTACCCTTATTTTTCGGTAAGTTGGTTACTCTATCCTTATAGTAGTTCCATATCTGATACGGATCTCCGGAAACCAAAAGAGTCAAGAGACCCAACAAGAAAAAAGTAGAAGCATTCAAAAGAATTGTCAGTGAAACTAGAAGAATTGCTCCTACAAGGATCCACAAAAATGATTCCAAAGCATAGTTCCAAGCAAGAAACATATATTTTTTGCAATACGGCCCACAATTTAAAATCTCAAAAAAGAGTTAGCTCCGCTTAAATTTGAGAAATTCAAGTGGTATTTATTTTTGCGGAACCCATGATTCTAGGATTTGATTCCAATTGAATAATTAGTGAATTTCTTTTTGAAGATTTATTTATCACGATAGGAGAATCCCATTCAACATCAATAACATTTCCAATATTAGTGACTCTACCTACTATAAATTGAAAATCTGCACACAAATGAATAACGTCACCATCCACGAGTTCATGTTTTTGAAAAGTTGCTTTTTCTAGCTTAAAACTAGATTTCATTTGTATTTCAAAACGATCAGTACTATCTGCTAATATGGATCCCCTACCAAGTAAATCATCTCTGAAAGAGCCATTTGCTCTTAATGCCAGACCAACACGATCTCCCACATTAGCAACATCAACATCTAAGTCCATGACTTGTAATGAACGAGCAACTGCACTTCCCTCAGAACCTGCAAAAACCACCTCATTATGTTTGTTTAATGTTCCAGATTGAACATGCCCTATCGCCACCAATCCAACTCCTTTCACAGTAAAAGCTTGATCTACAGCAACAACAAATCCAGGTTCATTTTGAGGTTTTATTTTATTTAAAATAGTAATCAATTTCTCTCTAATAACAATCCCATCATTTTCAATAAATACCCAGTTTTCAAGGCCAGCTTGATTCAGTAAACTTTTTACTTGAGAATCATCAACCCATCCCCCTTTAGCAGGATTAACAATTACAAACCCCTCTTTGATTCCAGCGCAGGCCATCGATACAATAGTTTCACCGAAAGCAGCATCAATATTATTTATTTCAATAATCCCAAAATCAGAAACAGTCAAAGAAGCAAAAAATGGTTTTGGTTTATCCGGATAATTCATTGGTCTAAGAATAGAAATAGTAGAGAATGAACTGTCTTCTTTCAAATCTTTATAGATATAATTATCGACATCGCGCGAATCAGATTTTTTAGCAATAGAACGAGCAACTTCATCACTTCCTACAAACAGAATATTTAGCACACTCATGAGCTTATTCTCTCAGCCATATAGTTTAAAACATCTCTTAAACATTCTTTATTGTCGAAGGAATCAATGCCCTTTTTTTCTTCAACAAAATCAGATAGCAGAGGCAAACATCTAGTTAATTCATCTACGATTGTTATGTGGGCAGTTTGAGCAGTTCTCGAGAGAGGATTCAAATCAATAGTAATTACTTTTTTCCCCATATCTACCAAGGCTTGACAACGATCCCCATCTTCTAAAGGAACAAGAACAACGTCGGCACCCCCAATTCCATCGGAACAACATTTAGCACGTTCAGAACTTAATCCAGGAATACTATCGTCAGCATTTTCACCAAGAGCATCAATACCTCCCTTCTTCATCATTTTAATTAATCCAGCAACTCTTTCAGGAGTTCGATGAAATAAATTAACTTCAACTTTAGCTCCACTTACTTCAGCTAATCTGACAACCTCCCTCGCAGCTAGGGCAACAACATTTCCATTTACGGAAATAACTGGATTTTTAGCTTCAATTAAAGCTGAAGCTGCGGCCTTTATGGCACTCAAAGCAGGTAGACATGTTTGCTCTCCTAACAAATAATCAAAAGCTTCACCTCTACCATGAGCAATTAGTCCTTGTTTAGCCACCATATCTGAAGCATTTACCAATTTTTCTCTTGCCATCAAGGATTTGTATCTTGGATGATTTTTAGGTAAGGTCACATTAAACGAATACAGGGGGGGTGAAATTAAATTAATTCAATTTATATTTTTTAGATTAATCCAGCATAGAAACAGATATTAGCATCTGTTGTTAGTAATTCAACACATCTATTTGCCAAAAATCCAAGAAAGGAAACTACCCGTATTTGGCTTTTCACAGCCGCATCGTTGATTTTTTGATATGCCCTTGAGTACCATTTCGATGTGCAGCCCGCAGCCCTTCCAAGTGGCTTTTTGACATGTTCTACAGGTTACCTTTCTACACATTTATTCTCCGTGTTGCAAAGCCATCTACTTTTTAAAGTTTCTTAATTTTTCTAAATCTCCAGAAAATCCTAGCGCAGTGATAATCAATAGAAATTGAACAAACAATCTCACAAGATGTCCATTTGTGGTAAGTTTAGTGCCGTTGAATGGAACATCATTAATCCACATGTGGAAATTTGCAGGATAAACTGCTAGCAAGAATAACACCATAAATCTTCCAGTAATTTCCCTTGTTTCAGGATAAATAATTCCCAAACCTCCAGCTACCTCCATTATTCCAGTCAGATAAACTAAGAATAATGCAAATGGTAAATAATTAGGAACAATATCTACAAATTTTTGAGGAGAACGAAAATGGTCAATTCCAACTAAAATAAATGGGATTCCATATCCTAGAGCTAGGAGATGTACTATTATAGAATTCAATCTATCTCCTTACTTTGTTTATTGCGTTTTCAATAGAAATTCTTTTTTGATTTTTAGAATCCCTTTCTCGTAAAGTAACAGTTCCATCTTCTAAAGTTTGATGGTCGATTGTCATTGAGAAGAAGATACCAATTTCATCAGCTCTAGCATACCTTCTACCAATTGATCCCGCCTCATCATAGTAAGCGTCAATTCCAACATTTACAGCAGATTTTAATATTTCCTGAGCCTTTTCATCTAAACCATCTTTTGTCATTAAAGGAGCAACTAACAAATCATAAGGAGATGTTTCTTGAGGAAGCGAAATCCACTCTCTTTCCCCATCACTTTTCCAAGAGCTCTCCAATAAACAGTAAAGAATACGGTCTAAACCAAAAGAAGGCTCTACTACATTAGGATAAACCATTTCACTTCTTCTTTCTGTTTTCAGAGACATATATTCAGCACTCAATTCAATTGACTTTCCGTTTACATTGACAGAAACTCCAGGTTCAAGATCAATATCTTTGATAGCCTCCAAAATTATTTTCGCATCTCCTTTGAACTCTTTTCCTAATTTACCAACGTCAGGCATCCACACTTCGATTTCTTTTTCTGTACCTGGTACTGCAACTCTAAATTCTTTGGAGGAGGCATTACCATGTGCAGAGAGGTCATAATCACCTCGATGGGCCACACCAACAGTCTCTATCCAACCCAAGGAGGTATTGATCTCACCATCCCAGCAATCACTGGAATAGTGTGCCATTTCATTAGATCCATGTTGCCTGAAACGTAATTTGTTAACAGGGACTCCGATAGTGATTAAGAAATGCTGAGCTCTTGCTAAATGGCAAGCAACTAAAGATGAACTAATTCCCCCAGAATCAAAAGCTTCACCAACAGTTGAATTAGTTTCATTTCCATTTGCAGCAAGAAGATTAATTGTGATTTTTCTTAATTCATTCGAAAGTTTAGGCTCATCAGTTGGCAAAAAGAAATGCTCCACTTCCATTTGAGTAAACTCTCGCATCCGTAAAGGCCCTTGGCGTGGCGAGATCTCGTTTCTAAAAGATCTGCCAATTTGAGCTCCAGCCATAGGTAATTTCCCTCTATTTTGTCTAAGAAGCCATGGAAATGCTAAGAAAATGCTTTGAGCAGTTTCAGGTCTTAAATATCCCGGAGCTCCCTTTCCAGCACCAACACCTGTTGAAAACATGAGATTGAACGAACTCATTTCAGATAGTTCTTCACTACATCCAGGGCAGTTCGTTTCCGTAATTGCATTAGACAATTCTTTTCTGGACATTTCCTCGCCGTTCTTTACTAAGTGATCCGCTCTGAATTGCTTTCCACAATTTTTACAATCAACAAGAGCGTCATCGAATTCTCCCAAATGGCCAGATGCCTGAAACAAACTCTCTGGGCCAATCAAAGCACCATCTAATTCTAGGCATCCTGCGTCAATAACGTAATGTTTTCTCCAAACTTCAAGAATACGTCTACGCATTCTTACACCAACAGGCCCATAATCCATGAATCCAGCTAATCCTCCGTAAGCCTCGTAAGCAGGCTGAAAAATCCCACGACGGGTTGCGACGGCAATAACTTTTTGAAAGTCCATTTTAGTTTCTCCAGCGAATGCCTAGAATTTTAGTAGTTGGATTAAAGATAGACTCATAATTGTCCTCTTCAACTCTCGAGAGCAGAATCCAACCACTTTGTTCTAGATTAGAATAAGTTGAAGTTCCGTCCTTATTAAACATATCATTAAGCCCAAAACAAGCAATAGAGAGTATGATTTTCAATTCTAATGAATCATATTCAGTTCTAATAAAATGAATTTCATCCATCATATTTACAGTACACAACATTCCATTATCAGTACCAAATCCAATATCTATTCCCAGTTCAATCATTTTCTCTAAAGGTGGCTTATTTCCAAAATAATGATTACTTCTTGGGCAAACTACTATAGAAATATTTTTAGCTTTAATTTCCTTTAAATCAGATTCAGTAGCATGACACATATGAACTGCAAAATCAGGTTTTAAATCAAGAAGCGGTTGAATTTCTTCTCTTTCATTTTCAGAATGATGAATTCCAACAAGTCCGTTATTACTACGAGCCGATGAAACAATCTCAGTAGCATTATCGACATCCACTAAACTACTGATTCCTGCATTAGATCCAGGTAAGCCTTCATTGTTTACAGGCCTTCCTAATAGAATTAATTTGCCCGGATATTCAATATTATCAAATACATTTAGGCCAGCTTTTCCACCCTCCCTAAAATCCATTACTAATCCTGTACCTGAATTGATAATTTCTTTCAAACCTGCGATAGCTGAAGTTCTTTGATCATTATTCTCTAACCATTTATGCTTCCAACCGTTTGGCCCTACTAGTTCACTTAAACTCAAATCCTTAGGAATTTCTTTTCGTGCCAAAGTATCTCCTAGATGTGTGTGGCAATTACGGAAGAGAGGAATAATAATTCCATTTTCACCTCCATCAATATCACTGATGATATTACAATTTTCTAAATCTATTCCTTTTCCTACAAATCCATTCCTAGTAAATACAGGCCCTTTCCAAAACATTACAGAGCATCAGCAATAGCGGGAGCTACAGAGAATCTAGTGTAAACTCCTTCTAAAGTGTCCGAACTAAGAATATCATCACAAACCCTTAGGCGATTCGCAGCATCTTCAATAAATAATCCATGAGTACAGGCAGCAAACACACGTTCAGCCCCTCCATCTCGCAAGATATTGGCGGCGGTCGCAATAGTTCCCCCTGTTGAAATTATATCATCTAAGATAACAGCCGTTACACCTTTAACATCAATTTGTCCAGAAGTAGTTTCAACAGTTCGCCCGTCGATTCTAACTTTTTTCATAACATGGATTGGGACTTTCAATAGTTCTGCAGCAAGCGCACATCGATCTCTAGATCCCTCATCAGGAGCAACAACCATTTGTGGTTTGAATCCTTTTAAATAACGGACAACTTCCCTAGATCCATTGATATCTTTAGCTTCACAGTCAAAAAAGTTGAGAATAGAAGGAGTATGAACATTTATGGTGAAAACACGATCACACATACTTCCAATGGCTCCAGCAATGGCTTTTGCTGAAATTGCTTCTCCACTTTGAAAAACTCTTTCTTGTCTTGAATATCCCATATAGGGTATAACACAAGTAATTGTTTTTGCTCCTGCATCTTTAACAGCTTGAAGCATTAGTAACAGTTCAACAATTTTTTTATCCGGAAACGTGTTCTGTACAATAACAACATCTTGATTTTCAATATCCATTAATATCCGAATATATCTTTCTCCGTCGGGAAAATGTCGATTTACAACACCACAAAATTCAGCTTTCATTTCTTCAGCTAAAGAGGCACCAAGTCGCTGATGGGTTGATCCACTAATAACGTACATTTCAGTCCAAAGAAGCCATGGCCTCAATTTCAACATCGGCAGCTAATGGCAATGCTGCAGCTTGTATTGTAGTTCTTGCTGGCGCAGTATTTTCGTCAAAGAATTCAGAATAAACTCCATTCATTTCTGCAAAATCATTCATGTCTGCAAGAAAAACAGATGTTTTTACTACGTTATCTAAGTTTAGATTTTTTTTAGCTAATACGGCCTTTATGTTTAGAATTGTTTGGCGCGTTTGAGCAGCCACTCCCTTTTCCAATTCAGTAGCATCATGCTTACGGCCAACTTGACCACTTAGGAAAATATAATTTCCAGACACGACACCTTGTGAGTAAGGACCGATCGGTTTCGGAGCCATCGAGCTCATCACGATCTCTTTCATTATACTGGATGTTCGGTGCCTTATTAGACAATTTCGTATTAACTATTATATGTCCATAGTATTAGGATAATATGTCGAAATTCATGTATTCAGGTAGTTATACCAAAAAGGGCGTTAAAGGATTGTTAAAAGAAGGCGGGACCGCACGCCGTGATGAAACTATACGGATGGTCGAATCTCTCGGTGGAACAGTTGAAGCTTATTATTGGTGTTATGGCAAAGATGATTTCGTATCAATAATGGATTTTCCAGACCATACCACCGTAACTGGACTAGTCCTCAATATCGCAGCATCTGGAACTTTTACAGGAAATTTAACTCCATTAATAACAGTAGAAGAAATGGATGAAATGGTGAAAGTAAAATTAGGAAAGTACCGTTTACCTGGCGAATAGTTATCTTATAGTTTTAAGAAATTTGCTAACAAAGAATAGCCCTAGAGCAACCAAGACGTCCAAAGTAGGAGTTGCACCAGGGTATCTAAAATTCCAGATAATAACTAGAATTATCCAAATTCCCAGTCCAGTTCTTTTATGCCAAAACCCGCAACGCCTTCAGCTGACACGAGTAATCATCTCTGGTGTAATTCCATGCTCAGTTACAGCATAAATCATTACAGCCGCTTTTTCAGGATGATTACGGATTTTCTTAATAATTAATCTATTTTCAAACTCAGCAGCCATACGTCCGACTTCGAGTTCAATTACAACGTCACAGATGGCTTCAATCTGACTATGGATTCTTGCTTCATGAGAACCTTCCGACATAGTATACATTACAGTTCCACCGTTTGCTTGAGCGTATTCTTTTATTGTTCTCATAGCTGATAAAACTTCAATTGGATTATAATATTGCATGAAGAAATCCAAGGAATCAACAACAACTCTGAAAGGAGCTTTGAGTTTAGAAATTTCATAAGTCATATCTGCAACAAAATTAATTTGATCAGATGTAGAACCATACGACCCTAAGTTTCTCAATTCAGCAACAGAAAGTCCTTCTTGTTTAAAACGCGATGCTTGTAATTCACGAGATAATACTTTTTCAAAATATTGAGTTCCAACATTTACAATTCTAAAATCAGTAGGCCAATTGTATTGTTCAAAAGTATCAATCAACTCATCTGAAGTTTCATCAGTTGAAAAATAAACAACATTTTCAGATCCAATACCCGCCGATGCGTATTGTTTAGCTAGCAATTCTTTTCCTGAACCGGCGCTACCTACAATCAACATTGAAGTACCCATTACAATGCCTTTACCATCAATTAAAGCTTCATCCAGTCTTTCAATTCCCGTTGAGATTATTTCTGCCATTTTATTCACCTATTACTTTATCTGATAACAATTGCAATGCAGATGCAAGTTCTTCGCCAGTTTGTTCTTTAACAGTCATTAACATACTGTAAATTTCCTTAATACGCATAGAATTTCCAAGTACATTAATAAATTCTTTTAGAACACGAGCTTCAGAATAGATACTCAATCCATTAACAGAATCGAACAATACAAATCTTTTCTTAGCTTTTAGTCGCATTTCTAAAAGAGAAATGTTCAGTAAAATAGATTCAAGCATAGTTGGAGATTCAACATAAAGTGTTCTAGGATCGTCAGTTTTTCCTCCAACAGTCATTGATACTAAATCTATAAAATAAAGATCAGACAAATCTACTTTAGTTTCTTCTAATTCATCCACAATATGGGACGATGGCCTTGAAGTTGTAATATATATTCCACCTAATTTTTTACTAAGTAAAACAGATGCAATTTTCACAGTATCCGAATGAAATGAATCAGCCCCAATGCGAACAGTTGTTAGCGTGTCACCATCGTTAATACTTTTGATGATTGCAGTTGCAATATCCTTGACATTCATGTGAAAGCTTGTCCTCCATCTTGTCCCCATTTAAGGAGAGGGACAACCGCCAAACCGATTGGAGTTAATTCAATTAGATGCCTTGCTCGAGAATGTTTAGTTCCTCGCATTTTTACAACTTGTAAACTTCTTAACAAATCTCCTTGTCGAATTATGTTACCCATAAGAACGACCCCATCTGCAACAGCTTCTTCAACACCAAAAATAGAATATGTTTGAACGTTAGAGTCAACAACAGTTTCTGAAATCAACATAGTGGTACATCCAAACGTACTCAAGAATTGACTTAATCTAAAAATAAAGTTACGAATACTTCCTTTATCTGGAAGTTGATAACAAACTGCAGTAATAGAGTCAATAACTAACCTAGTTACGCCCAGTTCATCAACAATATCTTCAAATGCTCCCAATAGGGCTTCCATATCTTTGGCAGTATAAGTTCCATCTAGTCTTTCAACACCTAAGCGATCGTTAATTACTGTTAAATCAAAAATATTTAGTTTCCCTTCTTTAACAAGAGCATCATCAAAAAATCCATAAGTCTGTAAATTAGACAACATTTTTGATGAAGGTTCAGTTACAGAGATATAACAGCAGGTTTCTCCTGCTTTGGCTCCATTAATAAGAAATTCCATGGCCAAAGTAGTCTTTCCAGAACCAACAGTCCCAGCTAGAAGAGTTATATTCCCAATAGGAATTCCGCCGTTTAAAATACGGTCAATCCCCTCAATATAAGTTACACATTTATCTCTAGGGCGGCCGCCGCGCGGGTCCAGCGTAATTGGTTTTGTTACTTCTTTTTTTGCCATTTTAATTACTCATCAATTATAAACTGATCAACTAGGTACTGTCGCACCCTCTTTTTCAATGTTCTCTCTGTAATCTTCTCACCTTCTGCAGAATCGTGCATCACTTGTATCTCTCTTTGAATTTCAACAGGCAATTCAGCCCACGCTACAGGGGGCTTCTTTGGTAATAATCCTCTAAGATCTCTTGGATTAGCTTGAGCAAAAATTTCTGCGAATCGTTCTTTAACCTTATCCTCAAAATATTTATCAGCTTCTCTCTCGACTTCACTGTAGGCTTTAATTAATTCTTCCTCAACAATTTGTCCTAAGTCTTCTAGAAAAACACCGTCAGGTAAAAATCGGTGATACCAACTCCCATCTTCGTGGAGAGCATCCATATGAGTACGGTTGTAAACGTCAATAAGCGGAGTTTCATATTCTTCTTTTGCCATTAATTGTCCCTAATCTTTCAAAATGTGGCCTTATAAGATACTTAGCCCGAATAGAATTACCCCGTAATAAGTGGAAGTACATAGTAAATGGCCAAAAAAGTTCCGAGTAAAGCTTCACCGACAATACAACCTGTGGCAATCATATATGTGTTAAGCAATTTCATGGTACGTTCTTTTTCACTTAACCCCTTCTTTTCAACTTCCACATCAAGGAAACGACTTTCCCAATAATCACGTAAACCCCCTCCAACAACCATTGGTAACGTTACAACCATAGGCAAGTACATGCCCAATCCAAAAGCCGTCCCCATTCCTGTTAGCAATTCCATGAAGACGCCAATTACTACTCCAACGATTAATAGACTCCAAGGAGTTTGACCGCCAAGCATAATCTGGGCAAACGCAGCAAACGCATTAGCTTGAGGGGCGTATAAGATCAGATCTCCACGAGCTAAAGCTAAGGACAACAACCCTGCAAATAATGCAGCAACAATAGTCCCGGGAATAATGCCAAGCAATTCGGTTTTCATAATGTGCATTGGACGGTTACCCACATACAATCCTGGCTTATAATCTCCAATAACGGTACCTGACATAGATATCGCACCTCCAAAAACAGTAGTTCCAACTAAAGCTAAAACGGCAGTGTCACTTTCACTTAAACCGATTGCTTTGAAAATTAAAACGAGCATTAGAAGAACAATAAAACTAGTTCCAGAAACCGGCTCAATACTGGTTTCACCCATGACTTTTACTGCGATTGCACCTAATGCAAAAGTTGTCAAACATAAAACTAACGAGAAAATAAAAGAGGCAAAGAAACCAAATTGAGTAGCAAAGGTAAGTGTAATTCCAATTAAGGAAACAAGTAATAGAATAGGGATATGACTAATTGGCCATTCATACCATCCCTTTCCTTCAATGTAATCTTTTCTTGCAGCATCATCACTTTCACCTTTGAAAATATCTATAACGTCTGAAGCAGTAGTTTTGAAAACAGGTGCCATTTTCAATAACCCTGTAATTCCTCCGCCTAAAATAGCTCCAATAGCCATCGGTCTAGCTACATAACTATATGACATAATTGAGCCGATTGGAGAAAATTGACTCACTGAATGATAATTTCCATCAAGTGGATAGTAGAAAGGATAATCATAATGGTATGCCAATGGCGTTACGATAAACCAGGTAAAAAAGGTCCCTAAACTAACTAGCAACGCAACACGGAATCTCATGAACCAACCGATTGCCCCCATCATAGGAGTTAATTCAAATCCTAACCAGGTATAGTTAGTAATTGGATTGCTCATAGGCACCATCAAATCTGCACCATCATACCATTCAGTATTTTTAGAAGCCGAAGTTAAAACAGAATCTTTAATTTCAGCCCCTGCAGCATCATAAGTGCCAGTTCCTAAGATAGGCCAGTCTCTTAAGAAAGTAAAGAACATAACTACGGCTGTTGAAATTCCTACAAGCCGGATAGAGTGCATAGCACCTTCCATACCGCCTTCTTTGGAAGTTTCTCCCGCAATATCCATTAACTTAATATTTGCTTCAAAGCCAGGAAGAGGTAACGGATCTTCTACTAACCAAACTCTTCTAAAAATAATAAAATAAAGACAGCCCAAAAAACCGCCAAGAATAGAAGCAACCATAGCAACTCCAGCTAGAGCCCAAGAGTCAGGCAATAGTAAAGAAGAATCAACAAGATAGCTACCATTCATTTCATATTTAGGTGAATAGGCTAATAGATAAATTGCAGGATAAGTGAAAACAAATCCAGTACAAACCATAGATGCTCCAGTTGAAGCAGATGCAGACAGATTAACTTCGCCAGGGGACCACCTTAGGGCCATTGCAGAAAGATAAGCTACATACCAAGAACCAGAGACAATCATTCCAACTTTTAATCCTACATATTGGTTAATTATTGCAAATAGAATACCAATTACTAATCCTAGAAGCATTTGGTTCCATTTCCACTTAGTGGTTCCAAATCCATCGCGTTTATTTTTTTCTTCTAAATATTCTTCTAAAACTTCAGTATTAAAATTTGCATACATCTCAGTATCAAAGTAATCTAATGTACCTTTTTCGATAGCTTTTAAACCTTCAGGAGTAGGAGTTTGGCGATATGCTGAGGTACGAACTTTACTCATCTGAGACAAGTAAACGAAGCCCATAGGGTATAATACAATATTGCGTATAAATTTACAGTAGGAACCTTTAAAGAATGGTCACAAGTTCAAAAGTAGATGCAGATACTCTCGAGGAGCATACTTGCCGTCGTTTTTTTTGCGGTAATTATACTCTCCCAATCAGCTGAAGCTGAAGAATCTGATGACTTTAATAGTTTAGATTTATATTTTTATGGAGATTTAGATAATGGCGATGGTAACATTTCTACACTCAGGCCCACATCAGACATAGATACACAAAGCGATTGTCCTCAAGACAGCAATAGATTAAGCTGGCCAGGCCAGAATAGGCAGTGGGAAGACGTAGGTAGTTGGTTAACTAAGATGCAAACACCAGGTGAAGTAGCATCAGGAGATTATACCTTTACAATATGGGCAAATTCAACTCAAGGTACAGTTGAAGATGTTCAGTTTAGAATAACAATTTACATTGGTGAGGCTGATGGCGTCATGGAAACATCACAGTCTAAGACGGTTACAGATTCGAGCGAAGCTGCAACTCGCTTCGACATCAACTTTGACATATCCAATGCTAGTTTTGATTCTAATAACTACATTACTATTGATTTAGAATATTCAGGAGGAGATCCTGGCGTAAATCCTCTTACTGGAGGATCATCAACAGAGCAAATAGTAATTTTAACATCTAGTGTTGAACATTCTGCAGGAATCGGCAATCTTACAATAAATCATTACAAGGCTTCGTTTCCAGAAATAAGCGTACAAGAGTCTTCAGAGCGCGTATTTGTTAAAACACAAGTTCAAAGTGCATTTGGTTCTTCAGATATTAATTCAAACGATTGGACGTTAGGAGTATATGGACTTTCATCAGGTAATCAAGGTTTAACTGCAGATTTCAATATGAAGTCTATAGACAATGACACCCATGAAGTTTCATTTTATTGGTATTATAATCAAGATTTAGCCATAAGCGACACTTATCATTTTTTCATTCAAATAACTGATATTCAGGGCAATACATGGGAAGTTGAATCCAATGAAGATTTGTACTTAGTTATTCACGGATATGAAATTGATAATTACATAGGCATTGGAGATATCCAAATTAATAATCAAACTGGCATTTCTAAAATTAGAGCAGGAAATTCCTTTACAGTAGACATTACAGTGTCTGCACAAGGAGATCCATTGATTTCGTATAATCCAATTCCAGTATCAGTTGTTTGGGTTTCGGGAACAAATGAGATTGTTTTGTATGAAACTGCAGTTTTTGCAAAACCTGGCGCATCTGCGACAATATCGTACAGGCATACTTTTGAAGAAAATGGAGAATACCTAATCAAAGTTATAATCGATAGAAATAATGTAGTTGTAGAATCTAATAAAGAAGGGAATGCTGAAGATAATAATGTTGCTGAATATTTATTAATCGTAGATGAGCCTGAAAAAGAAGATATACTCCAGTCCATAATAGACAATATTACTGGTGGAGGAACAACTTCAATGTTATTGTTAATATCGGTAACATCCATTATCTTGGCCATTATATTTATTAATCGTAATAAGACAGTTACTGACTTTGAATGGGAGGAAGATGATGAATTCTGAAATGGATATACGTGGATATAAACCAGCCAACGAAACTTTTTATGAGTACAAAGATGAAGAGGAAATGCCTCGGGGTACACATTATCAAAAGATAGACGATGAAGATATCGAAGCTTCAACCGTAGGTCGCTATGCCGAAACTAAAGATTTCAAACATTGGCCTTTCAAGGTAGGTAACGCAATGACCAATAATGTTCCTGAAGAGGTTTTGCATAAGGTTAATGATGGAGGTAGTGGCGGTTATGCTACAATGGATCAGTTTATGAAAGAAGATAGTGCCAAAGAGCAAGCCTGGGTTGAAAGAGAAAATGAGAGTATCCTCTCTCTCGCAATCAATAACTGGTTTGGCTTAAAAGGTTACATTATGTCGTTCTTTCCAAAGAAAGAAAGTTAGAAACGGTATTGCTTAGCTTCCAACAATATTTTTAATCCAGGGAATCTATTGAGTTCAAGTAGATTTATTTTTTCTTCTCTCATTACGATATCTTCAGATTTCAACCAGTCGAATTCATGCACGTCTTCCCACACAGGGTCTAGAGCGGCTAGAAACTTTTTAAATTCATTAGCCATTTCTAATTCCATCCTCAGTAATAGATACCAAAGCTTCATTTTCAGGTAAATGCGGAGAATCTACAAGTCTGCATACGCGCTTGCCCGCTTTTCCTCTTCTTAGGTATATTCTAAATTTTGAAGTGTGGCCTACAATATTTCCACCAATCGGTTTGGTGGGATCTCCAAAAAAGGCAGCCGGATTAGACGAAACTTGATTGGTTACTATGACTGCAGCATTATACAAATCTCCAAATCGAGCGAGCTCTTTCATGTGGGCGCTGATTTTACCTTGCCTCTCTGAAAGAGTTCCCCTTCCAATATATTCTGCACGAAATGCACCAGTCAAAGAATCTACAGCTAATACTTTGATTGGCCTTGTTTTAGCTATCTCATTTACTTTCTCTACCATCAACATCTGCTGATGAGAGTTATATGCACGTCCAACATGTATTTTGCTTAAAACTTCATCAGGATCTAAGTCAAGAGCCTTTGACATAGAAATTATTCTTTCAGGTCTGAATGTATTTTCAGTGTCAATAATTGCAACTTCCCCATCTAATCCTCCCTGTTCTAGAGGCAAAGTAGCATTCACAGCCAATTGCAAAATGAATTGAGTTTTTCCAGAACCATATTGTCCATAAAACTCCGTGATTGATTGAGTTTCAACACCTCCACCTAACAATTCATTAAAGGTACTAGACGATGTTGTAAGCTTACCCACTGTAGCTCTTTTTTCCATCAATTCTACTCCTGTAAGGAAAGAACCAATATCTGCCGCTTTTCGGGCTTCTAGTATAAATTTAGCACAGGATTCTTTTCCAATGCCTGTCGCGTCAGAAAGGGTTCCTGGCGCTTGCGTTCCTATTGCTTCTAAGGTGTCATATCCTGCTTCTCTAAGTTTATCTGCGATAGCAGGACCGACACCAGGAAGATCTTCTACAATTTTTATTTTTACTTCACTCATTTTATGCCTCCTTATAGTGGTTAAATCTAGGTTGATAAATCAAGCCTTGATCGGTTAAAGAATCAAGAACTTCATCTAACATAGGGCCATCTACACCCTCCATTGAGATTGCAATGCTTAGATCATCATAGTAAATCCCATCACCTTCATCCATTTTCCGAATCAAAGCTATGACTTTTGATTCATTGTCCTCTGATTTTTTAGTTTCAGTTACTTCTTTTGTTTTAACTTCAGTTTTTGGTTTATCTTTCTTAGGGGTTTCTACTTCAGGAGTAGTCTCTACACCATCCCCAGCTGGTTTAAATTCAGCAGTAAAATCACCTTCAGGCGATTCGATTTCTCCACCAGCCAAACGCGTTAAACAATTATACAATAGGGCTTGATAATTCTCAAGAGCTACAGTTTGGTAAAAGTCCTTTGAAAGTTTCATCCCATCTATTTCACGGTCATTAAGTTTTAGTTTTCCGAATGCATCTTCATCATCAAATGTTTTAGTTGCCTTTATTCGAAGCATAAGTCCGTCACAGGCCCGTATAGCCCAGTGATTTACTTCATTCATTGTTACTGCACGAATGCTTTCAGGCTGAACACTTACATATGTTCTTTCACTGTCTTCAGGAGTACGTGCTCGAACTTTACCTACACAAAGGACGGGAACGCCAACTTCAAGTTTTGATAAAGCTACGGCCCCTTCAGGATTGTATTGTCCAGCTTGAAGATAGTAATAGTCATTATTAGGATCGATTACTCTTGCAGTATAGAAAGGATCTTCTTCACTTCCTCGATTTTCAATTTGGTCTAATACACCAGCAATTAAAACTCGCGAAAGTTTTCCTCCGATTTCAGAAATTAGATAAGTTGGGGAATACTCGCGATCTTCTACATGTTTTTCAATTGATGAAGATAGTTCTTGAGCCAGCACTAAAACTCCAGGTTCTCTTCTTTGAGCCATTTAGCCCTCCAAAGCAGCTAAGAATTGACGAGCAACACTAGGAACATCTATTTCGGTTGCAGGTTCACAACTTCTTGCAAAGAAAGATAGACCATATTCATCAGATCTTGCAAATCCTCTTAATTTCAAGGGCTTGAGAAGTAATGCATCTTCAATTTCTTCAACTAAAGCTTCAGGTCCGAAATTTTCTTTAACAAAATCAAGACAGGAATCAAGATCTCTACCTAATAATTTTTCAGTTATCTCTCGATTTAAATATGCAGTACAAGATCCCGAACCATCATCGAAAATCATTTTTATTCGAAGATCAGGTGTTGCATTTTTACGATCATCTCCATTTCTAATTAATCGGTTAGTTTCTTTATCTCTGAATATCAATCCACTCCCTTCACGTATGTTGAAAACATGGCCTTCGACAACAGCATCCGAGGCGCCGTTGCGTTCATCCAACTGAGATAAAGAGTACATAACTCCATTTTCATATTCTTGTAAAGATGGTAATGAATTATCTTCAATATCGGTAAATTTAGTATATTCTCCAAATTGCAAATCAGGTCCATTGAATTCTTTTACATATGCATTTTCAATTTTATATGTTTTTCCAGCAATGATATTATGATCTTCCCAAGAAGTAAACCTGCAGGTTCCAGTACTGTCTCCCACAGTCCCTCCAAAGATAGTTTTAGGTTCATTCTTTACAGTAATTTTTCGCGTTTCAACATCTATTATGCGTAATTTAACAGAGACATTACTCATTCCCGGTTTTAGATCTATTAATTCAAATTCTTGACCTGGTTGTGATATCCTACTTTTTACAACGCCTAAGTCCAAACTTTCTAAGTCTTTATCTTTTATTTTCTTGATACTGCCTTCATTTATGTTTAAAGTAATAATATCATTCCAACTCTTTGAATATGCATTTAGAACTTCTATAACATCTCCACTTTCGAAATCGAAATTATCACTCCAGTAAGAGTATCTCATACGCATGGTTGCATCTCCTACTTCACCTTCGAAGAGAACTTTCTGAGATCCTTCTTTGGTAGTAATTTCTTTTCTAAATACTGATACAAGTTTAGCTTTAAACTGAAGATTATTTTCACCTGGTTTAATTTGCGCTAATAATTTTTGCGCATCTACTTGTAAAACATTCGGATTCCCATAATGTTTTCTTACAATTGATTCTTTGGCCGTTGCTAAATCAATTCCATATTCATCTACGTATCTCTTTAACTCAGTTATGATTACGTTTCTTTCTAGCTTATCGCCGATTGCTTTAACAATATCGTCGACATGTGTTTCAAAATCTGCTTCGTTTGTTTGCATTTTTGTTGTCCTTCTTGTTTCGATTCGTTGACAAATTCGAATCTATCCATTACTACTACTATGGGTATATATACTTTTGGGTTTTATCCTTTTCCCCCTAAAAGGGTAAACTCCTTTAATGGGTTTTTAGGTGGCAGCGAAGCATTATAATGGACCCTCTCGTCGCAAAGATAGGTGATAATTTGAAAATAGATGAGCTAACGCCAAGAACTGGTCGCGTTAATATGCCGGTTAAAGTTTTGAGTTTAGAAGAACCCCGTTCAATGGATAACGGTACTGTAATTTGTGAAGGTTTAGTGGGAGATGAAACAGGCACAGTGATTATGAGTTTTTGGAATGATGAGTGTGAAACTGTAGAAAACGGAATGACTATTAATCTTAAAGATGCTAGAGCAAACTTAGTAAGAGGGTTCATGCGACTTAGTTTAGGTAAAAAAGGAAGTATGAATGTATCTGAAACTTCACTTGAATCAATAAAGGAAAGTATTAATCTTTCTGATTTAGAATATGAAATGCCGAGATTTGGAAGAGATGGAGGTGGCCGAGGTGGGCCGCGAGGAGGATCCCGGGGAGGATCTCGAGGACCGCCAAGTCGCTGGGGCATTCTAATGAAATTAAAAAGAGATACAGGAAATAGAAAATTTTTCAATCGAGATGAGATGTCTGAAGAACAAATCGAAGCCGCCATTAAGGAAATGGGAGGCGAGTAACTCTGGCAAGAAGAGGGAGACATCGGCGCCGAGGACCAACCAAAGCCCAGCCCCCTCAACGAAAAGATAAAAAAGTTCAAAAAAGAAATAAGCCAAAGCCAATGTTGAATGAAGGCCGTCGAACTGAGTTATTGTATTTCATGCGTGAAATAGTTATAGAAGCCGGTGTTTCTGAAAAATTGGCAGAACCGTTTATGGCTTCTTTAGCGGCGAAAGGTGCTAGAGAATCTGTAAATAATGCAATGGAATTCTTAGATTCTAAAATTGAAGAAGGATTTATTTCAGAAGAATATAGAGATCCAATTAGAAAGGTAATGAGAAGATTTACAAAAATTCGTTGATATGGCACTTCCTAATAGAAGCCAACTATCAAAACACTGGAATTTAAATCCCGAAACAGTTTTTCTTAATCATGGTTCTTTTGGCGCATGTCCACAAGAAATTCTAGATTACCAATTTAAGTTAAGAACAGAATTAGAAAGCGATCCAGTTCATTTTTTTGATGTAACTTCTAAACAATTGTGGGCAGATTCAATAGAATTTTTTGCAGATTTTATTAATGCTGATAAAGAAGGAATAGTCTTTTTGTCGAATACCACTTCAGGCGTTAACACCATTTTACGTTCTTTATCATTTAATTCTGGCGATGAAATAATAATTCTAGACCACACATATCAAGCATGTTGGAATACTGTAGATTTTGTAACTAAAAGAAACGGTGCAAAAACAGTAGTTGTTCCAATTCCACTCCCCATAGAAAGTTCAGAACAAATAATTCAAACTATCTTAAGCCACGTTACTGAAAAAACTAAATTAGCTTTGATTGATACAGTAACAAGCCCAACAGGAATTAGATTACCATTTGAGCAAATAGTATCCGAACTTCAATCCAGAGGTATTGACGTCCTATTGGATGCTGCACACGGCCCAGGGATAGTTTCATTAGATTTGAAAAAATTAAAACCAGCCTATGTGGCCGGTAATGCGCACAAATGGTTATGTGCACCAAAAGGAGCTGCATTTCTTCATATTAGAGAAGATAAGAGATCTCAAGTTAGACCACTTTCAATTAGTCATGGAGCTTCAGTAGCTGGGAATATTAATGAAAAAATAAGATTAGAATTTGATTGGACAGGTACCCAAGACATAACTCCATGTCTATGCATTCCTAAATGTATAGACTATCTCGGAAATTTACTCGAAGGAGGTTGGCCAGCAATAATGGAGTATAACCAGAAATTAGCAATAGCGGCACGAGAGATTATTCATGAAGCTATAGGAACCCCAAAATTATGCCCAGATTCAATGATAGTGGGCTTATCTGCAGTAGCATTGCCTGGAGATGGATTTATTGCAAAATCAGTGTTAGTACCAGATCCACTTCACACTCTACTTTTTGAAAAATATAATATTCAAGTACCTGTTTTTGGATGGCCGCGCCACAATAGAAGATATCTTCGCACGGCATCTTATCTTTACAATTCATTGGAAGAATATAGATATTTAGCAGAAATATTGAAAAAAGAGATTTGACCGGACACTTTTAAAACTGGCCAATTTGCATATAATATCTATGACTTTAGATGAAGAAGAATTTGATGATTTGCTGGAAGCGGAATCTGACGACGAGGAATCTGAAGAAATAGAAGGTAATGAGATTGATCCAGATGCGCCATTACGTCAACCAATTGTTGCCGTATTAGGACATGTAGATCATGGAAAAACCTCACTTCTTGATTATATAAGAGGTACAACTGTCGTAAAACGAGAGGCAGGTTCTATAACACAACATATAGGGGCAACCGAAGTTCCTTATGATACTGTTTCTAAGATTTGCGGTCCTTTATTAAAGAGAGGAACAACAACATTACCTGGTTTACTTTTCATAGATACACCAGGCCATCATTCTTTTACAACATTACGATCAAGAGGTGGAGCTTTAGCAGATTTAGCAATATTGGTAGTAGATATAACCGAAGGTTTCAAACCACAAACTATAGAATCTATAAACATTTTGAAACAACAACAAACACCTTTTATTTTAGCACTAAACAAAGTAGATAAATTACCAGGATGGCGTACACAGACAGGCTCATTCTTAGCCAACAATGCAAATCAAAGTTCAACAGCAAAACAGACTTTTCAAAATAGAATGTATGAAATTATAGGTGCTCTTGGTTCTTACGGATTCGATTCAGCTCTTTTCTCAGAAATAGAAGATTTTCAAAAAACAATTGCCTTAGTTCCAACATCTGTCAAAGAAACTGGAGAGGGCGTTCCAGAATTATTCATGATTCTTATGGGTCTTGCACAAAGATATCTACGAGGTAAATTATTATTGAATAATGGTTCTTCAGAAGGGACTGTCATCGAAATCAAAGAAGAAAAGGGGCTAGGCAAAACATTAGGCGTTATAATTTATAATGGAATTTTAAAATCATCAGATACGTTGATAATTGGGGCACAGCCCGAATCAATAGTTACAAGAGTACGAAGTTTGCTCCAACCCAAACCTCTGGACGAGATAAGAGATCCGAGGCAGCAATTTGATAATGTAAAAGTTGTTTGTGCGGCAGCTGGGTTGAAAGTTGTAGCACCTAATATTGAAGGAGTTGTTGCTGGAGCTCCATTTTACAGTGCAGAAACCGATGAAGAAATAGATGAAGCTTTAGACAAGCTTACTGATTCAATGAAATTAAATGTAAAGTGTACAGATGAAGGTGTAGTAATTAGAGCAGATGCAATTGGTTCGTTAGAAGCTTTAGCCTATGAACTATCTGCTGCAGGAGTCCCGATTGTGAAAGCTTCAGTGGGTGATGTATCACGAAGGGATGTTGTAACTGCAGATCCTTCAGATGAAGAATACAGATCAATTTTAGCTTTCAATGTTAAGGTACATCCTGATGCAAAGAATGAGTTATATGAGACAGGAGTAACATTATTCGAATCAGATATTGTTTACAGACTTTTAGAAGATTACCAAGAATGGAAAGAAAAGATTAAAGACAAACAAGCTCAACATTTGAGGGACGATTTTGCCCACCCTGGTAAGTTTGAAATATTGGAAGGTCATACTTTCAGGACCCGAGATCCAGCCGTTGTTGGAGTAAGAGTTCTGGGTGGGCGAATTGCATTAAATCAAGGAGTCTTGCGTAATGATAATGTAGTAGTTGGCCATATTAAATCATTAAGATCGGGAGATCAAGTTCTTAAAGAAGCAATTCAAGGAGATGAAGTTGCAGTTGCAATTAATAATGTAACAGTAGGTAGACAAATATCAGAAGGCGATGCCTTGTATATCGAAATGGATGAACGCGCCATTTTGAAAATCCGTGAAGCTGGTGTGAAATTGAGTTTTATTGAAGAAGATATAATTACAGAAATGCAGAAAATCAAGAGAAAAGACCAACCTTTTTGGGCTAGATAGTTTTAGTAATCAACTTGTCCGTAATAACGAAATAATCTTTTTCCGATAGGAATATTATTTTGATATTTTTGAATTTCATCTTTTCCCATTTCATCCATGGCTAGTTTTAATGAAAGATAAGGAGGGCAATAATTATCCGAATAAATATAGGTAGAAATTCTAGGGTTTATCTCCATTAGTACTCCTCCTCGAGTACTGATATCAACACAATAATCCATAGGTAAATATTTCATTACTTTTTCAGCATATTCAATAGCTTTTTTATCATCAACAAATTCGTAATTCATTCCGAGCCCCGATGCAAAATTCATTCTAAGCTTAACTGAACAAACTAACATTTCACCTTTTTTGACTACTGGGTCTATTTTGAGTTCTTCACCTTCTAAATATTCCATTATCATTAATTCTGGGATTTCTTTTCCAGAGACAGTATTTTTTAATTCATCCATGGATATAAATTTAGCAAAAGGGCGGCCATTGAATAATAAATCATATCTATCTGATTTTTCAGTCATCACCCTTACTCCTCTTGCACCTTTTCCTTCAGGTGGTTTGAATACAATATCTTTGTCAGGATATCCAAGTGTTAAAGCAGCATTTTCCAATTCTTCAAATGTCTGAACTAGATAATATTCCGGGACTTCTATTTTTTCTTTAAAATGTTCATACATCAAAAATTTATTTTCACAAATATTGACAAATTCATGTTTAGATGCCAGAAGTTTACAATGTTTTTCTATAGTTGCAGATGCTTTTGATAGATGAAACATTTCCCATGAAGTTTGGGGAAATACAATATCAATATTGTGTTGCTTAACAAGATCTATAATCGAATCCACATATCCTTTTTCATAGGCCCAGGGAACTATTGCAAAATCATCACAAATCCATTTTCCAATAGCCTGTTCAGTAGCATTTGTGCCTAGAATAAACATGTCAGGTTCTTGTTTTTTAAGATTTGTAATAAGTGCATGTGCGCCCGGACATCCAACTCCAGTTAGTAGAATTCTCATGTTTCGTCACCAGCCTCGCCTTCTAACAAGTTTTTGTAGACTTTTAGTAACTTTTTTTCTTGCAATTCCCATGCATAATTCATTTTGAAAGCTTTGAATCCATTTTCACCCATTTTCTTTCTAAGACCCTTATCATTTGAGAGCGTTGTAAGTGTATCAGTCCATTCTTCAGATACCAACCCACAATTATATCTTTCAACAATCTTTCTTCTCGCATCATAAGGTCCAACAATAGCAGGTACCTTGTATCCCATTGCGTCTAATAATTTTTTAGGAAGTGCATAATCTCTTAATCTTCTATCAACATAATGTCCAACAATAAGGATATCACAAGCTGCATAACACTCATTCATCATACTATATGGAAGAGGCCCAGTGAATTTTGCATTTGCACCTTTCTCTTCAGCTACTTTTTCTAATTCTTCAATCATTTCATTGTACCCTCCTCTTCCTTTAGGTGGCCCTCCAACAATCAGTAAGCTAAGGGCATTAACTTTAGATGCAGAATCTATAATTTCTTCTAAGATGGGCTTTCTTAGTCCCCCAATATATCCGGCTATAATTCCATCTAAACCAAACCTATGGTTTTCTACTGGCTGTTGAACCACTTCTAACGGCTCTGAATTGTATAGGACGGTACCTCCACCCAATCTTATAGCCAATTCATCTGAGACGGTTAAAACAGCGTCTACCTCACCAATTAGTTTTCTTTGTTTTCTTTCATAATATTTACCAATGAGCCAATTTTGTACAATTTCCATATTTGGCCAATCTTCATGAGAATCAAAGATAACTTTTGCATTTGTAATTCTTTTCACGTTTACTGCTACATCTAATACTTCTAAGTCATGAGCGTGGATAATGTCTGGTTTATACTCTTCGATTTTGACTTCGAGTTGTTTCATAGCTCTTTTAAAGCTTCTCACTTTTGATAAAAACCCGCCTTCTAAATTTTCGAATATTCTAACAACCTTAATTCCATTCCTTTCATCTTCCCATTTTGTTTCATATTTATCCATACGGCGAGCCCAGCAAAATACAGTAACTTCAAATCCAAAATTTACAAGACTCGTCGCCTCACGATAGACACGAGTATCTTCATTTGGTATCAGAAGGTCATGTCCCAGAATCATTGCTATGCGTTTCATATGATTTGATCTAACCTCACTTTAATTGTTTCAAACCCTTCAGCAAAATCACTTGCTAGTTGTATTCCTCTCATCTTAACAACGGACCTAAAGAACTTCTCATTAAAATAGGGGTTGTGCTTTTGACTCTCATAGCAGTCCAATGCTAAAATCTTCTTTTTGACATGTCGTTCTTTAAGTGGAATAAAGCAATTCAGAGACACGGTTAAATTGTTCCATGGCAATTCATAACCTAGAAGTGTGCAATTTCTGAAAGCTCTTTTAGCTTCTTCAGTTACAACACCATGATCCTGATGAATGTCTGTAGTTGTTGGTGTAAAAACAACATCATATTGGACAGATTTTGAATGATCGTAAAGAGCTTGCAAGATATCTTGACGATCTCTGGGAAAGAAACGAGTGTAAAAATCTAGAATTTCGTGCGTTACTCCCATTATCTCACTTGATTTGGCAGCTTCTTCAACAAGGTTTGGATATCTTTCAGCGACCGCACTAAAATAAATAATGTGAACATCCCATCCTTCTTCTACCATTTTAGCAATAGTGCCTCCACATCCTAATTCGGCATCATCAGTGTGAGGGCTTAGAATAAGGGCTTTTTTCTTACGCGATTCTTCATTTTTGGAATGAACTGTATTCCTCAAAGCTTTGCTAATATTTTGTTTGTTCTTCTTAGCTCTTTGTTTTAAAATATTCCAATCGTTTGCAAATTCTTCAGTAATTGTGAACAAGTATTGCTCAGGTTTCTGACCTTTCTTCCAAACCATAAGTTATATATGTTTAGATATAGGGTTATATAACCTTTCCTTTGGTCTTTTGTGGAAGAGGTAGTCATCACTAATTTTGAAGGCGTTTATGAGCCAGCCGAAGATTCTTGGTTAATCTCAAGACATATTCCTAAATTCGAAGGAAATGTCTTAGAAATTGGCTGTGGCACTGGCATTATTTCGATTCATTTAGCTCAAAGAGGCCACCAAGTCACAGCAATAGATTTGAATCCAAAAGCTATTCAAGCTACTATATTTAATGCTAAAAATAATAATGTAAATATTGAAGTTTTAGAAGGGGATTTGTTTAATCCGGTTAAAAATCGGAAATTTGACATAATCGTTTCCAACCCTCCATATCTTCCACCTACAGACGAATATAGTGATCCTGAATTAGCATTAGCAGTAGAAGGAGGGCCTACTGGTTCTGAATTTACAATAAATCTTCTTACTCAAGCTAAAAAGTATCTAAATCCCAATGGATCCATATATATGATATTATCAAGTCGAATGAAAGAATTTGAAGTGGATTGGCAAAGAAAAATTGTTAAGCAAGAAAAATATTTTTTTGAAAGATTAAACTTGTTTCACTTTTTCTGATTTTCTAAGAGAAGATAACTTTAGCACCCTCATTAAAATCTGTCCAAAAGGCAATGAAAGAGCTGAATAAACTAGGATGGAATGTGGAAGAATCCATAATCTGTCCGTTAAACTGTAATTAGGTTCCCACGGTAAGGACATAACTTTTAGATCCATTCTATCAACAAAATTATTTTCCCCAAAACATAACCAGAATATAATTGGCATAGCTATCAGCATAGTAAACATCATAGGGCGCATTTGATTAGACATCATTTCACTTTGAAGAACCATTACTTGAGGTTGCATAGTCATTAATTTATTCAAACGAGCATTATTCCCACTGCGACGAGCTTCACTCATCTCTTTGTTATAGGCAGCCATTTTAGTTTGAATTTCAGCTACTTTCTCCCAGTCAATTAGTATGTGTCGAATAATTGTTGTCAAAGAAATCATTAAAACTCCAGCAAATAGAAATGTTAGCACAGGATATTTATGTTCAAAACCTATCTGAGGTTCTAGAATGTTTGCGGCAAAATTACCCATTCCAACTCTCATTTCAGGATTTATTAAAATATAAATCATGAAAATCATTGTGAGTAACATGCCCCCCATAGCTGGAGGCTGTACTTCTTCTTCGGAATTATTTTCTTCACTCACTTACCCAAAACCTTCCTAAATTGTTCCACGGCAATCTCAACTTTGTTGTCATGATTTTCAACTATAGAAACAGTAGCTCCCACAATAGAAGCTGCCGTCTTTGCATAATCACGATTTACTTTTTGATGCATATCAATATCATCAGCATCTCTTATTCTAGATGGATCTTTAGATCTTCTTCCTGTAATTTCCTGCGCTGTAGCTTCTACTAAAACAATAATACTTGGCTTTAGAGCTCCAATAGTCCATTCAGGTAAGCCAGGCAAGTATCCGGAAGGAGTAAGGATAGAAGCATGTGTATCTACCACAACATCCCCCATTAGAGCGATTCTCTCTCCAGCTTGTCTTTGTAAAGATTGTTGTTTTTCAATAGGTAATTTTCTCATATCATCTCGATTCTTTACGCCCTCTTTTTGTGCTTCTTCAAACATAGTACTACCAAAATTCACAATTTTATATCCATAATCTTGGGCTGCCTTCATAACGGTACTCTTACCCACGCCAGGCACTCCTGTAACTATTACAACTCCCATCTCTATTTGCCTAATCGATTGGGTTTTTTTAGGCTTTCTGGTAATTCTACAAATATCGCAGGACATCCTTTAGCTAGATGCCAAGCCGGAATATCCTTTGTTACAACAGAACCTCCAGCTACAAATGAACCTTGACCAAGAGTTATTCCGGGCATTATGGTTGCATTTGCCCCCACAGTAACATCATCTTCAATAGTTATTTTTTCTAATAAGTATTCAGTTCTAAGCGGAGTCTTATCATTTGTAAGTGTAGCATTTGGTCCCAAAAAGACACGATCTCCAATTTCACTTCCAGTTGGAATATAGGCTCCTGTTTGAAAACTGCAATTATCTCCAATCAAGCAGTTATTATCAATAACAACGTTAGTACCAATTAAACAGTTATTACCAATGACTGTATTTTCCCTAATTAGAAAATTATGCCCCGTTCTAGTATTATTTCCAACTTTTGCAGTTGAGTAAATTGACCCAGGCCGAATCTTGGAATTATCTCCAATTTCACATCCCGTTATATTCTCAGGATTAGTTTTCAAGAAATCTAATTCGGCATTATGAGGATAACCAATTAATGCATCAGAATCAATAAAACAGGAATTACCGATTTTAGAATTACCGAAAATTGGCATTACTCCTCGCCAAAGAAGCTTCGAAGAACTGGATGCATTTCCATCATTTGTTCTTTTCCAATCTGTTCATACATTCTAATCATAATTCCGACAGTAAGTAGCACACCAGTACCTGAGGATTGCCCTACAGTTCCAATCATATCAGCTCCTGCAGCTAAGAATCCTACCATTGCTCCACTGAATACAGTTACTGTGGGAATATAACGTTCTAAAACCTTTTCAACAATTCGAGGATCTCTACGGAATCCAGGTATTTGCATTCCTGAACCTTGTATTTGTTTAGCTACGTCAGCAGGCCCCATGTTAGTCGTTTCAATCCAGAACTTAGCAAATACAATAGATCCGAAAACCATAATTCCCATATAAACTATGATGTGGGCAACCAATTGCCATGGCTCATGGCCTCCCATATATTGGCCATATTTTTCCGGGCTTACAAGTGGTAGGAACCAGTCTTGCAGACCCGCTAGGCGATTGACATAGTAGGCCAGCCCCATCGTAGGCACCGGATTACTCCCATCCGTTGTATCAAAAGCCCCAAGTCTCCAATTATGGCCAAATATAGGCCACGTAGACATTGTTGGGTGTGACCAAAAAAGAAGTGCAAACATGTTAACATTTGCCAATAAAGCCGCCATCAAAATAACAGGAATATTACTTGCATAAATTAAGCGGATAGGGTATCTTCCCCTAGCTCCTCTTACTTTTCCATGGGCCAAAGGTAATTCAATTCTTGAAGATTCAACATATACAACTATGAAGAAAACAACTAAAGTACCAAGTAATGCAACAACTGGATTTGGAGGTGCCAACAACATAGCCTCATATCCAGTCCGACTTAACTCAGAAGTTGATGAATTTTTAAGATACCATAAAATCATTGGGAAAGTTCCAGAAGGCGTATCAGTTTGACTTCCAGGTGCAGGCTCCCAGTTTAAAGTTCCAGTGAATATGGCTTGTGAAACACCAGCTGCGATGAATAATGAAATACCTGAACCAATACCCCATTTAGATACACTTTCATCCATTAGAAAAACTAAGTAAGATCCGATTGCCAATTGAGTAATAATAGTCATACGGGCCCAAGTAAGTCCAACATCGCTAACGATGGCTGCACTAGGTTCGAGGAAACCAAAGACTTGAGGTACAGATTCTACTATAATCATTACGATAACTAGAACTTTCTGAGTTCCTTGATAGATCTCCTTATCTTTTGGACTTTGTAAATTTAAATTTATGATTTTTGCACCTGTAAAAAGTTGCATAATAATACTGCCAGTAACAATAGGACCAATACCCAAATGCATCAAACTACCACTAGCTCCAGCTAGAATTGCTCGATATTGGCTGAAAAGATCAATAGTTTCTCCTCCAAGACCATATATTGCTACATTTGTCATTGCAAAATAAACAATTAAGATAATCAAAGTCCACGTCATTTTGGTTCTAAAATGGACGTGACCATCTGGTTTCTTTATGGTAGGCATTCGGCCTATTATGGGTTTAAGTCCGTGTAATTTAGATCCTTCTCCAGAGTAAGAAGCACCCATGTATACTAACCAAGTTAGCACCACAAAACCAAGCCCCATCAATGCACCTGCTACAGTTTCAGGACTTTTCCAATTATACCAAAGGACAAAAAGAAGAATCATAAAAAGACAAGGGCCGAGAGCTTGTCTTGGGTTTCTAGGAATATCGTTTTCAGCCATTCAGAATCTCTCCACCAGCGGCCTCAATTTTTTCTACGGCCTTTGCAGAAGCTGCATTAATCGTAAGTTTATATGATTGTTTGGTAGAACCAGTACCGAGTAATTTATCATACCCCATACTTTGTAAATTAAGCGAAACAACTTTCCCTTTTTTTGTCGCAATGCCGTCAGCAATCCAAGCATCACGCATTTCTTCTATAGTTTTTAAATTAATTGAATTATTTGCATGAACTACAGATTGTGGCCTTTTGAAACCATGAGCGCCCCAAACACGTCCAACACGCTCATACATTATACGCTTAGTTTTGTGACATCCTGCATTTCCACGACCACCTCTAAGTCCAGCCCCTCGGCCTTTCTTGTGTCCTCTTCCACGTGTGCGACTGGGCTTTAGTGCCTTACGCCTTGGCATATTGCATTCTCCTAATCAATATATTAATTTTATCTCCACGATAACCGAGAGCTCCACCTTCCTTAAAACTGCGTTTTATTCCTTCGTATCCTTTACGAGGTGGATGTAATCTAAAAAGTGGTTTTAATGCAGGAACATCTCTCATCACAGTTTTTCCTTCTGTAAGGGATTTTGCCAAAGCCTTAATTGTCTTGAAAGAAGATTCTTTTAATTCAGCTTTAGTATAGCTATTATTTCCACTAGTCTTACCTGAACTTTCAAGCATTAATTGAGTAGTATCTATATCGACTTCTCCCCAAGTTACATAATCTTTGATAATATTCAACATACCTTTGTAAACATCGTTTTCAGGAACAATAATACAATGATTTACGCGATTTAAACGCATGATTCGCATAGTTTCCTTAATCTTAGGCATAACATTTACAGAACCTCTAACTCTAACAATCACCCAGCTCATTCTTGTTTTACTCCTTTTATCATGTTATGAAAGTCGCCCTGACCTGGTAATAATTTCGTAGTGGTTGTTTTTTGAAGTGCATTAAACATCGCATTTGCAAAATTATAGATAGTTTGGGTTTGACCTTTGGTAAATGACCAAGCATCTTCTATGCCAGCTAATTTCAACATAATTTTTCCAACTTGATTTGTAACAAGACCGACACCAGGTGGTGCAGGCTTAATTGTTATACGAGTTGAACCAGTTCTTCCAGATACCTCAAATGGCAATGAATTTGGAACGGCCGTTGAACATTCCCATGAACCGCTTCCTCTTCTAATTTCAATAATATTCATTTTTGCACGATCGAAAGCTTTTGTAATAGTAGGTCTTACTAATTTACCTGAAACACGCCCTAACCCAACAATACCATTTCCGTTTCCAACGATAGTGGTAACTGCAAATCGAACCCTTCTTCCAGAATCAGACATTCTTTGAACCATATGAATATCGATAACTTCTTCTAATAAATCAGGAACTAATAAATCAATAATTGGAGGTTCACGTAAAGGCAATCCGGTAGCCAAAGCATCTTGAATAGTAGTAATTTCACCCGAAACAACCATTCTTCCTAATTCAGTTTTAGCAACCCATTTAGTAATTCTTTCTTCAGCAGCACGCCGGCGTTGTTGAGCTGGAGAGAGAGGAGGCCCTCGTTGTGGCCTTCCACCGTGTTGCGGTTTGCCGCCTTTTTGAGGTGGTTTACCACCTTGATAAGGTCTACTACCTTTATAATTTGATTGTGGTTTAGATGTTTCTTCAGCCATTATTTACTGCCTCCAATTTTCTTGGATACTTTTTCAAATTCCGCAGCTATTTTATCAGAAATATGACTTCCATTAATTCGGTCATCACTGGGGAATAAATTATCAGAGTGAGGTATATTCAACCCCCCATCAACCAATCCTTTCAGAGTTGCAAATGCCCTTCCTCCAGCTGTTGGAGTAATTCGACCAATATCAAGAACGGCAGAATCAATGCCTGCTTTCAATGCTTTTTTGGCCGCTAGCATTCCCGATAAGTAAGCAGCAGGTACATTTGTTTTAGATCCCTTCCATCCCATTCCTGCAACATCAACTGAGCTTGCAGACGCTAAAACATTATCACCTTTAATTGAGAATTCAATAATCTGAACAGTAACCTTAGCATTACTAAAACGGACAACCGCTCGAGGGATGCCCGACTTCAGCAAAGCTAATCTTTTTCGATAATTAGTAATTCCTTTATTTCTTCTTGAAAAGTGCATTCCTCTAGGCATTATTTCGAACCTCCCAATTCAACTCCATCAATTTCCATATTATATCTTAAATGGTTTCTTGAATTGTAAACGCCACCCTTTACACGACGATAATAAAGTCTATATTGAGTAGGATCAATAGTTCCACCAGCTCTCAACATTACTAATTCTTTTCTTAATGCACGCACTCGATTCATCCAAGCTTCTTTCTTTGGTGTCCGAGCTCCGCCGGCTCCTTTTCTTGAACCATGACCTCTGCGTCTTCCTTTAGCTCTTTGAATGGCCATAACTTTTGCTCGACCTCTCGAAATACCTTTTTTCTGGTGCTTACGAATGAATTTTTGAACAATTAAAAGACGAATATCATCACGAGTAACTGCTTCAGTAATTCGTTCTTGAACCTCAGGACGGTCATCAACCCATACTCTGTGAACTCCACATTTTAACAAAGCTGCAGCGACGCGTTTTTGATAGGATAAATTCATAGATCTCTCCTATTGAAAATACGTATTTTTAATTCATCAGCTTTTTTGACAATAATTTCTCTCTTTTTATCTCCTACTTTACTGGAAATACGGATTGCTTGAGTTTTAGGATCAACATTATCAACTTCTTTTGCGTTATGAATCATAACTTCTTCAAATCCAGAAGGATGTAACCCTCTTACACTTGCAGGCCCTCTGAAACCAGGTTGAACAACAGTAATTCGGTACTTGAAATGGCGTCTCATTTTGGAGTGTATACCTCTTGGGCGTCTCCATTTATCTCCAAGACGTTTGTATCTAAACCAATTTTGACGCTTAAAGGCTGGACGTTTGTTAGACATTCTGTTACGCTTTGACAATGCAACTTTTGTTTCTGAATCTAAGACCGGCTTTTGCCTTGGTTTATATTCTTCATCACTCATTGAGCGACTCCTTTGGAAATAGTATAAATTCCATCTTGGAATACACGGGTATCTCTACCTTTTACAATAGTGTTCTTTTCTAAATTACCGGCAGTTTGGCCCACCTCTTCAATATTATTGCCTTCAATAGTAATAATATCGCCTTTGATTTTAACTTTAGTGGCTCCAACAATAGCGGACTTCCGAGTGTCTTTTTCACCTAAGAAATTATCTATAGCCACAATATTTCCCTTTACAACAACTTTCATAGGAAAGTGAGCAAATACTATTTTCATTTCATATTTGAATCCTTGATTCACTCCTTTAATCATATTAGCAAGATGAGCTTTCCATGTGCCTATCAAAGCTTTCTCTTTCTTTCTTATTTTACTTCCAATAATTTTCAGTTTATTATCTTCTTGTTCAAATTTCATAGATGCGTGTTTGAAATGTCGGGATAAATCTCCACGCGGACCTGTGATTTTCACATCAGAAGTACTACTATCTACAGAAACACCTTCAGGGACTTCTAAAACATGGACTATTTGTTTGAGAAACATTAATAAACGTAAGCTAGCAGCTTTCCTCCAGTTGAAGCCTCTTTGGCTTGGTCATTATTCATTACACCATGTGGCGTTGTTAGAATTAAAAGTCCGAAATCTTTTGCAGGCAAGTAACGAGCTTCGTGCCTATCCATGTCTCTTAATTTAATAGAGAAACGAGGTTTGATAGCTCCACAGCCATTAATTCTTCCGTTAAGCGAAATATCGAATTCTCCCCCTCTTCCATTGTCTCGGAATTCGTAATTATTTAAGTATCCTTTTTCTGTTAATAATTTCAGTACCTCCCCAATAAGGCGTGAAGCTGGAACTACAGCAGACTCCTTTCCAACATGGTCTGCGTTTTTGATAAGAACAAGGGCATCTGATAGTGCATCGTGTTTCATATTTTTTTACCTCAATCGTATTTTTTGAACCCTAGCTCTGGAGCTTTGTCCCTGAAACATTGTCTGCACAAGTTCAGTCCATAACGGCGTACTAGTCCGCGCTTTCTATCACACAAAACGCAACCAACTATTCGGCCACGGTAAACTTCGCGTTCTTTGATTTTAACTTTATCTATATTCATACTTTAAAAACCTCCAATGCGAATTTCTTTTGCATGTATTCTTGACATTCGTCTGCATTAATTCTGTGACTCTTGCCAACTCTATTACTCCTAATTTTCCTTCGAGATACTCTAAAACCAGGTCTTTCAAAAGCAATTGCAATATCAAGTCCAAAAATCCCAATATCAGGATCATAGCTTTCATCTTTGTATCCAGTATAATCAGGTATTCCAAAACTTAAACCACCAGTTTTAGAAAAACAATAAATGGGTAATCGATTTTCACGAACCCATAGTGATTTTTTAATAAATTTCAAGGCATGTTCTCCTCTCAAAGTGACTTTACATCCAATAGGCATCCCTAATCGAATTCCAAGGTCTCGGTTTGTAGACTTTGAAAGAGTACGTGTAGGTGTACATCCACTTAATTTCTTAAGAACATTTTCAGCTTTTGCAAGTCTTTGACCAGCTTCTCCAACTCCAATATTTAGAACAACTTTAGCTATTTTTAATTCTCTCATTGGATTCATAGTTTAACCTCCGGGAGAGTAACTAGAGCTTTTTTATCACCGACAACAAAAGAATATGGCTTAATAGTTTGAAAATCATCATACATAACCAAGTTTGGTTTTGTACTGCGAGTTATTTCGATTCCTTTAATCTCAGAAAAAGAACCAACATGAGTTCCTCCCGTAATAAATGCTTGAGCACCTTCTTTAAATTCGATTACCTTTTTTACTTTCATATCGGGTAATGAAAGTTGAAGAACATCTCCAGTTTTGATTTTCTTATCTGTAATTGTATTTGTCCCATCATGTAAATTAAGTTGAACTTTACCGTCTTTAACAATAGTTTTGTTTTCGACACGTAATAATTTCCACTGAGCTTCAGCAGCCTTAATCTCTACAAATTGTAGTCTACCGTGATCATCTATCATTGTTCGGTAATGTTTTTTCATACTAGGTAGCGAAATAACATCCATTAATCCAACAGGATATTTTGGCTTACGAACGACTCTTTGGTCAATTAAAATAGCTCCACTATTTAGAATAAATTTAGCTTCACGATGATTGTCACAAACATGTAAGTAATCTCTTAAAATTGTTGAAATAGGGATTGCACCTTCAAGTGAGTGTTTACCAGGCATCGGTCTAGTAGTCCAAACATTTTGCTTTCTAGCAATATTCCATGATCGGGGTGCGACAAGCCTCTTTAGGTGGTCACTACTCATTTTGATTCTCCTTTTAATCTATCAATAAGTTCAGATTTTTTACCACTAACAGGTAAGCCTTTTTCCTTAAGGGCAGCTTTCAAATCAGGAACTTTCATATCATCATAATTTACTTCTTTAGAGGTATTGTCTTCTTCGGCAATTTCATCAGACTCTTCGTTCGATTCTTCATCAGTCTCTTCTACAATAGGGCCTACCGTTTCTTCTTCATATTCATCTTCTGCAGCTTCAAAATCAGAAATAATAGACTCAGTCCATTCTACCGATTCGTTAACACGAGTTAATAATTTCCTTCTATAAATGTCAGACCAGTCTGGGTTTATTATTACTAAATTAGAAGGATCAATAGGTCGTTGAAGTTCAGTTCCATCGGATTTAAAATAAGTAAAACCTTCAACATATACTTTACGAGCTTTTCTATCTACTTTAGCAACTTTAGTTACAGATTTAGATTTCCCTTCACCTCTGACAACTAGAACGCGGTCACCTTTTCGTACAGGCATAGATCTTGGATACATAAATCCACGAGCTAATTGTTTTTCACGGAGACCTTTGTCTACCGGTGCAGACATTTCACGATGTCTACGGTGATAAGGTGCCGTATACCTGGCAAGTCTCTGTTTTCGTGGTTGAATTGAACTCATATTATACTCATACTATTGTGGTTGCTGCAGCAGCAATACGGGGCCATCTTTCAGCAGCCTCTCTACATACTGGACCTTTAATCGACGATCCTTTTGTTTCTCCTAGTTCATTAGTTAATACAGCTGCATTATCTTCGAACTGGACCATAGTTCCATCTGCCCTGCGGAATGCTCTACGGGATCTCACAACAACTGCACGGACCAATTGTCTGCGCATTTCAGGATTTCCCTTTTTTACAGAAGCTACAATCATATCTCCAACTCCTGCAGCAGGCGATCTACGATGAACACCTTTATAATTTAAAACAGTAACAATTTCAATTAGCTTTGCACCACTATTGTCTACGCAATTAAGTCTAGCACCTTGTGGTAAGCCTCTCATTTGACGTCCTGCAACAGCTCTCATTCATCTCTCCTTTCAATAACTACAAATGATTTTGTCTTTGATAATGGCCTACATTCCATAAGTGTTACACGGTCACCTTCAGACGCCCCGACACTGGCCGGGCTATGAGCACTTATTTTTGAAGAACTACGTGCATATCGCTCGTATTTAGAATCATATTTCATTTTATTTATTTGCACAACAACCGTTCTTTGTGCTTTTGCCTTTACAACTTTTCCACGGAGTATTTGTCCACGAACCGATAAACTTCCAAAGAACGGATCATTCGGATCCCCATCCCATGGGTTTGCCGGCGCTTCAACGTCAATACCTATGTCTCTTGGTTTATTGTCACTCATGCTTTCACCTTCTTAATTCGGTCTTGTGGCCTGTATGCAATCTTATTACCTATAAGTTCTCCACTTTCAAACATAAATTTAGCAGGGCGTTTACTAATCATTTTTTGTACTCCATTACTTTCAATAGTAATAGTTTCACGACTTTCTCCGATAATTTTACCAGAGACTCCACGTAAACTAGGGTCACTATGCTCTGAAACAGTTACATTTTCACCAATGAATTCTATTCGTCCATCCATTATTGAACCTCCACTGGAAAACCCATATCTGATAAAACTTCTTTGACTTTTTTTGTATGGTTGCCTTGAAGTTCAATTACTCCACCTTTTGAAGTTCCGCCAGTTGCACATTTTGTTTTCAATTGTTTGGCAAGATCACTAATGTCCACACCCTTCCCCATTCCATTAATTAGTGTAACTAATTTTCCGTATCTGCGTTTTTCTATATGGACTTTAATTGATTGTTGTTCTCTAACAATCTCTTCCATAGCAAGAAGTTCTTTCGGAAGGCCAGTCAAGGGATCAATATCTACCATTATTTTCCACTCTCCAATTCAATTTCTCTCATAATGGTTGTTAATCTTGCAATTTGTTTCTTCAATGCTCTCATTCTACCAGGTGAAGTAGGTTGTCCACCCATAGAGGCAATACCTCTTTCATTCATTAATTCTGAGCGAAGTTCTCTCAATCTTACATCGCGTTCTTCAGGTTGCATTTCTCTGAGTTCATTAGGTTTCTTAAGACTCATTTCTTAGGTTTCTCCTTTTTCTCAGATACTTCTTTCTTCGCATCCTTAGTTTCAGATTTTTCTTCTTTAGCTTTTGGAGTTTCAACAACTTCTTTATCTTCAGTATCTTCTTCTTTATCTTCCGGAGTTTCCACAACTGCTTCTACTGGTTTAACGACAGTAATTTCCGCAGGCAAGACTGCATCTGGTTTCATTATTGCAACTTTTACACCGATGGTTCCAGGTTTGAGTTTAGCTTGAGCAATACCAATGTCCATTAACTCGAGTGCAGGTTCTCCACAGAATTTTATATGTCCTGATAAGAATTTTTCAGTTCTATGTCTGAGACCTGTTAATTTACCAGCAATTGTAATTTGGCACCCTCTAGCGCCAGCATCCATTACTCTTTGCAACATAGAATTACCAGCTCGTCTGTAATTCCACCCTCGTTCCAAAGCATTTGCTACTTTTGCAGCCATAATTAGAGGATTTAAGGCGAAGCGGGTTACTTCTCCAGCTTCAACTTGTAGATTTTCATATCCGAATTTTCTTTCCAATTCTTCAGTTAATCTCTGTATATCGCTACCTTTTCTTCCGATTACCAAACCAGGTCTTTCAGCAGCAATTCTAACATGCGTACCTAGTGGCGTTCTTTGTATTGAAATACCACCAAAACCGGCTCTAGTTGTTCTTTTTTGTACATGATCATGAACTTGTACTCTACGTACTCGTTCTTTGAGCAGTTCTCTGACTATAGTCATTTAATTTCCTCCAATACAACTTCAATATTTGCGCTTTCACGCATTTTTGGAGTAGCTCTGCCTCTAGCTCTTGGGAATCTACCTTCAAAAGAAACTCCCCGAGATGTTGCAATATGAACAATTCTCCAATTTTCAATATCAATATGGATTGCTTCTCCATTATTTCCTGCAGATTCAATTATTTTGAGAATAGCTGCAGCAGTTTTTACAGGATATCTTCCTGAGGATATTCCTTTACCTTTTCTGTGACCTACTTTACCATCATGACGTTTGAATGGAACTGCTTGATCTAAATCCATTACTCTTTCTAAGTAACTTTTAGCTTTTTCAAGCTCCATACCTTTCAAGGCATGACAGACTTCTCTAGCAGCTTTAGGTGAGATGTTAACTCCAACACCGCGAGCCGCAGCATGAATTTCAGGATTATATGGGAACGAGAAACCTTTCATAACATCACTTCAACGGCATAAATTTAGACGACTTGGTAGCACCGACTCCAGGTCCTGTGTGGGTAGGGGATGTTCTTGTAGGAGCTAATTCTCCAAAGTACAATCCAATCATTTCGGGCATAATTTCTATGCTTACGAATTCTCTTCCGTTGTGTACGGCAAAAGTCCTTCCAACGAATTGAGGAACAATTATCATTTCACGACGGTGAGTTCGGATAACTTTATCCGGTTTATTATTAGAATCAGTAATTAATTTGGCTTGTTGTAGACTTAAACCACGTCTGAAAGTTCGTCTTTGTCTCGAAGGAACCATAGTCATAAAATCTTCGAAAGTGAGCTCTTTAAGCTTATCAATAGCCAATCCGCGGTAAGTAAATTCCTTCTTACGGCGTACTTGAATACCTGCCTTCCTCTTTCTCTCTCTCCTTCGTGCAGCCTTAGGCGTTGCCAGTCCTTTAGTTCTTCGTGCCATTAACGCTTGCCTCCAGTTCTCTTAGGTGCAATGTTACCAACTTTACGTCCAGGTGGGGCATTTCTGGAAACTGAGGATTGAACACCGACAGTTTGCTTTCGTCCACTACCGTGAGGGTGATCTACAGCATTCATAGCAACTCCTCTTACCTTTGGCCAAACCTTAGGTCGGGATCGAGTACGATAGAAATTCTTTCCAGCTTTTGCAATGGGTTTTTCACCTCTTCCAGAACCAGCTACAGATCCAATAGTTGCTCGACACATGCGATCTAATTTCTTCTGAGCTTTAGAAGGCAATCGGATAGTAGTAGTCTGTTTACCGTGAGAAATAACAATTGCGGCTTCGCCAGCAGCTCTAGCCATTTTCCCTCCATCTCCAGGTTGCATTTCTACATTATAAACTTTAGTTCCTTCAGGTATTGAACCTACATATGCGGTGTTTCCAATATCAATCTCCGCACCATGGCCTGCAGCAATATCTTGCCCTACATGCATACCATCATGCGCAATCATAGTATAAATTCCATCTTGGTCAGAAATTTTGGCAATAGGTGCCGTTCTACCGGGGTCGTGTAGAAGTTCAGTAACTTTACCATTTGAAGATTTAGATCTTGGATGTCTTGCATCTCCTTTGAAACGGTTGTCTGGAGCTTTCCAACGATGTCCTCGACCGCGTCTTCTAGGTATTATTCGCTTGCCCATATTATCACAATATTCCTAATCTATTACTCAAGTCTTCAGCAGAGCTTCCTTCTGCCAATTTGACTATAGCTAGTTTACCTTCTTTGGTAATTCTCGTATTAACTTTGCTCACTTCAACTTGGAAAAGAGCTTTGATTGCTCCTTTAATGTCGTGTTTTGAAGCTGTTCGAGCAACATAGAATTCTAATTTATTTTGTTCAAGCATGTAAAGAGCTCTCTCTTTAGAACGTGGACTTAGGATTATTTTGTGTTCACTCATAATCTTTTCTCCAAAGCAGAGACAGCTGCTTCACTGAATACAACTAATCTTCCTGGATCTCCACCGGGTGCCAATAGTTCAGTATTAAGATCTTTAGAAGTAGTAACATCCACTCCTGATAAATTACGGAAAGCATTTTCGGAGCCATTATTTTCAGAAAGCACAACTAGTATAGATCTTGGAGTTCTATATTTTCGTCCTCTTCTCTTTCCCTTTCCTGCCCTGATACCTTTTCCATTAGTCGATCTATCAATATCTTCACTCAATCCGAGTCCATCTAGTAGTGACAAGGCTCTCTTGGTAATTGATTCACCGTCATGTTTATCAGATATTTTTTCAATTTTATTATCTACAACATAAGGTAGTGTTACTTTTTCAGGTATAACATGACCTCTTGCAATTACATAAGATTCTTGTGTAGTTGCAGCTAGTGCAGAACGGAAAGCTTTTTTCCTTTCTTTAGAATTTATTTTTAGGTCCCATTCTTTTTCAACTTTAGGAGGATGGGCTCTTCTTCCACCAACGGTATTTGGAGCTTCAGCCCCTCTTCCACCGCCTCCATTTTTACGTGGAGTACGTGCCATACCTCTGCCTTTACCAGGCCATGATACAGAATGGCGATAACCAGCCTCTTTCGATGCACCGTAAGCTTGCCGACGATTCGCTCTAGTGGCTCGGACAGCTCTACGTATTAAATCTAATCTTATAGGTTCTTCAAATGCCGGAGGCAAAGTTGCCGAGCTTTTCGAAGCTTTACCTTTCATTGAGTAGACTGGAACTTTCATTCTAGACACCCTGCTGGCTCTCTTGTGAGACCATTGTTATTTTAGGTGCAACAGTTGCATTAGCGGCAGATCCATGGAATCGTACAGCTTTTCTAAATCTAATTAGACGTTTGGTTGGACCTGGCAAGGAACCGTGCAATAGTGCATAAGTTCCACGAACAAGTCCGTAATTTAGGAAACCACCTTTAGGATTAATTTCATCCGGGTTATCTCCAATTTTTAATAATCTTTTATTGTATTCAGTTCTTTGATGGTAGCCTGTTTGTCCAGCTTGTGGAACTGTCGAAACAACATAACCAGGGCTGAAAGGACCTAAGTTTCCAATCATTCTGCGGTGCTTTGAGTTTTTGTGAGTTAGTAATTTTACTCCCCAGCGTTTAACGTGACCTTGGAATCCATATCCTGTAGTAACAGCTATAGCATCCAACATTTCACCATCTGCAGCAAAATCACCAATTGTGAATTCTTTTCCTAACATGTCTTTTGAAAAATCAATCTGAGCTTCAATTGTTCCGCCTCCAACAGCCATTTCCATAACTTCCGGTCTCTTCTTTGGTATTCCAGTAACCAGTTTAGGTTGGGTTCGAACTAATAATCGCACTTCTTCCAAATCATTTTCTTTCATACTTTTCCAAGAAGCTTTGCTATCTTGATCTTTCGGTAATGGTAATTTACGTTCTAAGTCAGCATCTAACTTTGGATCCCATGCTTCAGTGAGTGTTCTTAAACCATAAGTGTCTCGAATATAACCTCGAGCTCCAATAACTTTCATGGAAGGCAATTCTACAACGGTTACTGGCATTCTAATTTCTTGTCCTGCAGTAACAGATTTCTTTCTGTAATCTATAGCCATAACATGACTCATACCAACCTTGTACCCTGCAAATCCGAGAATTTTAGGAACATCACTATCCACGGCAGCCCAACTCGAGATATGTGGCGTTTCAGAGCGTGCTCTCTTACGAGGGCTGAAGGCCATGGATCCGCGGTTTGGTTTATTGTGCTTTGGCATTTTTGTTTACTCTTCCATAATTGCGCTAACCGTTGCTAACGGAAACGAAATCAGGCGTAATCTCCCACATGTTACACATCGTACCGTGACGCCGTTTCTCGACGAGAACAAGTGCCTCGAGAGGTATTGGGATAATTGCCCAAAGCGTCTGGTTGCGTGAATGTAGGGTCGCTCGCACAAACAGACTCTATATAAGGACTGGCATTATCTACCCTCGATAAATGCATTACTTTCAGAAGGTTTATCCTTACCGTTTGAGGCCTCTTTGATGCCAAATAAAAAACGTGTGACTCTAGTTTGTTTTACACATTCAAAGAAAATCCAACAAGTTAGTCCTACAAATAGAGTGGCTAGAATAACGGCAGGAATGCCCTTAAGCCCTAAATTGCCAGCAAATATAAGTCCCGCAAAAGTAAGCGGCATATGGACAATATAGAATGGATAAACTCCTTGATTCATATATGTCAGATTTTTGCTGGGTTTGTTTAGAAAGTGTGCACCCCAAGAGAAAATGGTTAGACACCAAAACCAAGCATGAAAACTATGGATTACGCAACCAAGGATAGTCATTTTATTATGAATGATGTCCTTTTTGAGCCAACCTCCATCTATGTACGGAATACCTGATTTATGTTGTTCTAACCGAATCCAAACAAAGGCAATAGTCCATATTACAGTGAGTAACGTAATCATAATTCTACGCGTTTCTATAAATTCATAATATTCATCCTTGGCATTTATACACATGTAGCCGAATGCAAAAAAACCAAAAAACCAGAACCATTCATATCCAATACCAATATATCCTGGAAACCAAGGCTTGAATAGGATTTCCATAAAAACTAGAAAAAACGGAAGTAAAAAGAATATTCCAATTCCACCAGGCATAGTAAAAAATGATCTAATGAATCTAGCTATTTTCCCATCTGGATTATTTTTTACAATAGTAAAAATAGGAATCATAAAGAGAGAGTACTGGAACAGATTCCATAGAAACCATAAATGGCCGAGAGCTATAAGTTTTCCAATAAACGGCACCCAGAAAATTAGGCTTCTCCATATTATTCCAATTAGAAATGCCCATATAGTCAAATTTCCATTTTCAGTAAGAACAGACCCAATAAATCCCATTGTCCAAGCTCCAAAGAACATAGGAACAAGAAGTCGTTTCGTTCTTTCCACTAGGAATGTTTTCCATGTCCGGCCCCTAAAGGCAAATGCAGTCCCCATTCCTGAAATCATAAACAACCCGGCAAGTCTCCATTGATGTATCCAATGCAATAACATACTTGGTAAATTTACAGAGTCAGTCGTATAGTCATTACCTTCTTCGGCAATTTCCCACCTTTCATTTATTCCATCTAGGTCGGGATTAACATTTTCACCATAAAGATTCCAGTAAACACCGATGGCGACATGAAATGGAATTAGCAGTGCAAATAAAATGACTCTAAGCCAATCAATATCGTAGCGTCGGACTTTTTTTAATGATTCTTCCACAGTATTTGAAGTAGAATCATTACTATTTAATATCTTTTCAAAAAACTATTTTGAATTGAGAGCAGGCCATATCATGGTAGTGGCAATTATAACAAACAATTGAACAACAACAAAAATTACAAAATTGAAGTGAATATCATAAATAATAGTTACAATCCAAGAAATAATTAGTGAGAAAACAATGCTTCCAATTAGCAGGTTTCTAAATCCTACTTGGTCCCAGTTATCAGACGTCCTTCCATCCCTCCTGCGATTTCTACTACTTGTCCAGTAGTATGTCCTGAAAGTGAATCAGAGGCTAATATTACGATAGTGTTAGCAACATCTTCCGGAGTTGCTAATTTTTTCAAAGCCATAGTGGATACAACTTTATCAACATGATTTTGATTCAATCCTTCATCTATTTTTTTCTGCGTTGCGGTCCATCCTGGAGCTACGGCATTTATCCTAACTCCATCTCCAATTTGAGCAGCTTCATTCTTTAATGTTTTTAAGAGTCCTGAAGTGATTGCGCCTTTAGCAGCAGCATAATCTGAGTGTCCTGATTCTCCATAGATTCCTGCAGTAGATCCAACAAGAACTAGTGAGCCTTTTTTTGTTTGTGAAACGTGTTTTAAAAATTCTCGTGAAGTATTGAAAGTTATAGATAAATTTGTAGAAATGGTTTCATTCCATCGTTTATCATCAATATTCCATAAAGGCACACTTTCTTTAGGATAATTTCCGGCGTTAGCAATACAGATATCCAGACGCCCTTCTTCTTCTATAATTTGATTGAAAAGTTTAGTCGTATCTTCAGATTTGGTTAAATCTGCATTAATTGCTAAACCTTCAATTTCTTTTGCCAATACTTTAGCTTCGTTTTCAGACGTATGGTAATGAACAATAACTTTCGCTCCCTGTTTTGCAAAAGATTTAGAGATAGCGCTTCCAATGCCTCCAGCACCGCCACTTACTAGAACTATTTTCCCATTAAGTTCAGCATTCATGTTTCAATTTCAATTGCGGTAGCCATTCCTCCACCTAGGCAGGCAGTAGCAAAACCACGTTTACCTTTTCGCGCTCTTAATGCATGGATTAAAGTCAATACAATTCTGCAACCTGAAGCACCTAAAGGATGCCCCATAGCTATAGCTCCGCCATGAACATTCAATTTTTCATGCCTTAATCCTAAGCCTTGCATCACCCCCAAACAAGCCGATGCAAAAGCTTCATTGTGTTCATAAAGATCATAATCTTGTTCACCCTTTCGACCTTGCATCTTCCATAATTTTTGAACTGCAGGTATTGGCGCAGACATCACATCTTCTGAAGGTACGCCTACTGCACAATAATTGGTAATTGTAGCTAAGCATTCCAGCCCTAATTCATTAGCTTTTTCGCGCGACATTACTAAGCAAGCGGCCGCCCCATCTGAGATTTGACTTGCATTTCCAGCAGTTACAACTCCATTTTCATCAAATACAGGATTTAATTTCCCTAAAATTTCCAAACTAGAATTTGGTCGGATACCTTCGTCTTTGCTTAATACGCCTTCTTCATATTTAACAGGAATATGGTAGTTTTCAAACGCACCTTTTTTGTAAGCTTTTTGTGCTCGAATATGGGATTCAATAGCAAATAAATCAGCTTCATCTCGAGTAATATTAAATTTTTCAGCAATTCGATTCCCAGTTTGAGCCATTACCATTCCATTGATAGGATCAATCAAACCATCAATCATCATACTGTCCATGGGTTTCTCCATGCTGACTTTTCCATCTTTAGCTCTAGCCACAGTAAAAGGCGCTTGTGACATAGATTCCATTCCGCCAACCATCATAATATCAGATTCTCCAGAACGGATAGAAGTTGCAGCCAACATAATCGCTTTCATACTAGAACCACACATTTTGTTTATAGTTAGTGCCGGAATTCTTTCCGGAATGCCAGCTTTCAAGGCGGCTTGCCGAGCAGGATGCTGCCCTATGCCTGCCGATAGAACATTGCCCATTATGACCTCGTCAATCATTTCAGGATTGATTTTAGTTTGTTCTAATGTAGCTTTGATTGCTAATGCTCCTAAATCTACTGCCGAGGTATCGAAAAGAGCTCCTTTGAATTTTCCTTGGGCCGTCCTAACACCTCCGACAATCACAACATCTCTAGCATATTCCATTGGTTTTTCCTCATATAGCGCCTAAGTAAAATAGCTTCGCAAGTATTAAGAAAACCTATACTAGGGACAAGTAGCAGAAAACATGGCCGACCCCAAAATTAAGGAGAAACGCTGGACTGTAGATTTAGAGAAAAAGATACAGGAAGAACATTTCTCCAAAGGACAGAGATATACGTTTAATCCTAATTCCGAGAAGGAAATTTTTGTAATAGACACGCCACCTCCCTATCCTTCAGGAACTTGGCACATTGGAGCTGTAGCTCAATATTCAATGATAGATGTCATTGCTCGTAGTCAAAGGTTGCTCGGAAAGGAAGTTTACTTTCCATGGGGGGTAGATCGTAACGGAATTAATATAGAATTTACAGTTGAAAAGAAAACGGGCCGTAAGATGAAAACTTACGATAGAGCTGAATTTTTAGATATTTGTAGAAATGAAATAGAAAAATATACCCAGGAAATGCGGAATATTGCTAAAAGAGTTGGGCTTTCTTGTGCTTATGATAATGAATATTTGACAGATGCTCCCGATTACAGAGCTGTTACTCAGTCAATATTTATTGATTTATTCAAACGCGGCGATATCGTTGAAGAACTAAGGCCAAATTTGTATGATCCGGTTGAAGGCACTACTATTGCAGAAGCTGAAGTTGAACGGTTATCTCGTAAAACTAAATTAGTAGATGTACGCTGGTCAGTGACTGATGATTCAAATCATACTCCAATTGTCATATCTACAACAAGACCCGAACTAATTTGTGCATGTGGAATAGTTCTTGTTCATCCTGAAGATTCTCGATATGAACAACTTGTTGGTAAAACATTAGATTTGCCTATGGAGACCTCAGGTCGTTCTAAAACAGTTGAAGTACAAGCTCATCTAAGCGTCAATATGGAATTTGGTTCTGGGGTTTTGATGGTTTGTTCTTTTGGAGATCAGAATGACGTTTCTGTTTTCAGAGAGTTAGGCCTTACTCCTTTCCAAGCTATTGATTTAGATGGAAATATAACTGAACTCGGAGGGCCATTAACTGGTTTGTCAGTTCGGGATGCACGAAAACAAGCCATTGAAATGTTAGAAGCATCTGATAGAATCGAAAATATAGTGGAAAGAGATCAAGAAATTCCAGTTTCTGAACGTGGTAAGAATCCGATTGAAATTATTTTATTGAAAGAATGGTATGTTAGACAAACACATATTCAAGAGCGAATCAAGGAATTATCTGATGAAATTAATTTTGTACCTAAAAGAAATAAACAATTTTTGTTAGACTGGATGGAAAATATTACAATTGATTGGCCAGTAAGTAGACGTCGTTGGTATCATACTGAAATTCCAATTTGGTATTCAGAAGATAGAACCAAAGTAGTCACTCCACCTCATGGAACTTATGTTCAGCCATGGCAAGAAGGCCCTCCTATGGATTCGATTGTAATGGATAGAGAAACACGTAAGGAATTAGGTAATTATTCAGATTTAAAAAGTGAATTAGGTAATTTAGAAGGCGAAGAAAAGGTATTCGATACTTGGATGGATTCATCAAATTCAAATTTATATGTTTCAGGATATTTATCAAATCCCGAATTATTTGAAAAAGCATTTCCAACAGGCATTAGGCCTCAAGGTAAAGAAATAGTTCGAACTTGGTTGTATTATACTCTTTTGAAATCAACATTACTTTTAGACAAACCAGGATTTGCAAATGTTTGGATTGATGGACTTGGAATGGATCCTTGGGGGCGTAAAATGTCAAAATCTCTTGGCAATGGCATAGATGCAGGTTCAGTTCTAGAATGTGGAGCTGGAGGGCGAACTGGCTCTTGGAAAATCAAAGGACCTGAAGGTAAACAGGTGGCATTACAAGCTAAGAAAATAGGTTCAGAATGTTTTAGATTCTGGAAAGCTGCAGATGCGCAAGTAGGCGATGATTTTCAGATAAATCCAGAACAAATTGAATTACGATATTTTGGCGTTTTAACGAAAATATTCAATGTAGGTAGATTTGCTTCACAGTTTGATTTTGATGGAGATTTAGACACAATACCTGATGATATCGAGAATGAAGACAAATGGATTCTAGCTGAATTTACTGAATTACTTGAAAATGCTAAAACAGGATATTCAGATTTAGACATTTATACTGCAGCTCAAGGAATCAAAACTTTTAGCACAGGTGTTTTCGCTTCACATTGGCTTGAGATGGCAAAAACTAGATTATACAACGACGATCCATCTGCCACTTGGACTTTACATCGTATTTTTAGAGATTTATTATCTATTTTATCTCCCGTATGTCCTTTCTTTACTCATCATCTATCAACGACCTTGTATGATAAATCTGCAGTAGACGTAGATGTTTTCCCTGAATCTCCAATATCAGGAACCAAAGAATGGACAAAGATAACAGATTCATTGGTCGATTTCAATTCGGCAGTTTGGAAGGCCAAAAAGGATGCAGGGATCTCCTTAGCAGCCCCAGTATCAGGACATGCCGTTCCAGACGAATTAAAGATTATTGAGTTGGCACTAGTTTCGATGCATAAATTGGAATAAAGTCATACCAAGGTTTATTATGCCTGTAAGGCAATTATATATTTACATGAGGCACCCATATGATATTAGACTTGAAGAGTTGGAAGTTAGGGTTGCCCGCCTAGAGTCCTTCATCAAAAAGTCTTTTAAGAATCGCAAAATTTTAGCTTAGACAAAAAATAATTAACAGTTATGGCATGTCACTTGGGGGGGGCCCTTATATTTTTTTGATTAAGATGATATTTTTATGCAAATATTAGAATAAATATTTCTATAAATTCAGTATGCGGCATATTTAAGTATGAGATTCTTAATTTGTGCTTATGTTCGATGGCGTGAAGGGAATGCCGGCCAAAGTTTGTCTTGGCCTTTCAGCATTGATAATGTTAGTTTATGCAATGAATTTTATACTCTTTGCAAACTGTTACACCACAGATGGTACTGATGCCACTGTAGATATGGCAACAGGAGACTGGACCGCAGGTGAATCTTGTACCAGTATCTTGACTAGTGGTGCAGCTTTAGATAGTGAAAATTTTGGTAGAGGTGTCGAAACACTTCAACTTATGGGTGCACTAATGTTAGGATTGGCAATGTCCAATCTTTTGATTCTAAATGAAGGTGCTAAAGGGAAATGGAGCTTGATGCTACCTATCTTTGCAGGCCTTGTAACTATGTCTATAGTTATGATAATGGGGAAAGATGAGTTACCTAATAACAATCCATTGATTGCAACTATTTTAGTTACTGCAGCATATGGTGGCGCTTACTTTTTCTTAAAAGAAGAAGGAGTTGATGATGGATTAACCTTTGAAGTTAAAGGAATTCAAGTCAAAGACAAAGTAACTGTAGGAATGTTTGTGGTTCCTGTAATTATTGGAGTTATCTTCTCTATCAATAACCTTCTTTTTGGAGATGGATATGCAGGTAAAGCCGATAGTTCTACTTTTTTACCTGTACTTACCGAATATTTTGACACAGAACCTCATTCTGCAACTCCTCTTCAAGTACAATTATTAGGATCGCTTTTCGTACCATACACCCTTTTTGCAGTTAATATTCTAAGAACTGGACCAAAAGGCAAATGGCCACTAGGACATATCAGCATGTTTGGCATAGGTTTCTTTGCATTAACAGCAATAATGATTTTATTGTTTAACGATGATTTAAGATGGAATGCACCAGATGATGTAAACGCACAATTAGTGCAGAATGTAATAATCTCTTCAATAGTTTGGATTTGCGTTTCAGTCGGATATATGAGACTTAGAGATGAAGGTATTGAAGACGGAATGACTATTATGGGCGAAGATGGAGGCGATTTCCCAGATTTCTTGACTAGGATGTACCCTGGAATTATGACTGTCATGGTTGTAATTCTTGTTGCTGTGAGGATGATGTAATATGGACGCAATCAAGCAATACATGAAACCTAAATGGTGGTTGATCGTAATAGGAGCTCTCGGAGTTATTACTGGTGTAGTAAATTTTGCTACAGCTGAAGATTCTGCTGAAATGGGATGGGGAGAAGATTATACTGCCAATGATGTTTTCTATGAAAAAGCATGGGGGCTTAGTCAACTTCCTATCTCTATTGTAGCTCTAGTCTCTGGATTAATGTTAACCGGAAGAGCGCGTTCAATAATGGCAATGACAATTGGTGGAGGATTTTGGTCTAGTATGCTTGTGTTATATCCTGCAGGAACTGACGCAGGTTATGGCTTTATGGAAATTCAAATGCTAGTTGTGATTACAGTAATTATGGGTGGACTTTTCACATCAGGATATCTTCACTTAGAAGATGAAGAAGAATAATCGATTTACGAATTTAATACCAGCCCAACCTCCGACGATTAGTATTTAAACAAATTAATCGCGTTTACGTAATAATTAACTACGATCTAAAACTTGGATTGATATCTCTTTGATATCGCTATTAGGACCTTGCGTAGCTACACAATAAACGGCATGAGCTACATCTCCTGGGACCATCGCCCACTCTTGTTCTTCAGGAGTGCCACCCTCTTTTCTTCCATTGAATTCAGTTAAGACAAAACCAGGCCCAACATAACAGACTTTGATATTATCAGGATACAACTCTTCTCTCCAACTCTCATTAAGGCCTCTTAGAGCCCATTTAGTGCTTGAATAAATCGAACCTTTTGATATTCCAAGGTAACCTACAATGGAACCAATATTGATGATTTGTCCGCCTCCATTTTTCTTGAAGTATGGTACGGCAGATCGAACCATTGCCATACAAGTCCAAACATTGAGTTGAAATTGTTCTTGAAAAGATTCATCTTTGATATCTGGAACCATTTCAAAACGACCCATTCCAGCATTATTGACCAACGTGCCAACCTGGCCCATTTTCTCTATACCAAATTTAACTGCACGATCTGGATTTCCTTCTTTTGTTAAATCTGTAGCAAAAATATGGGATGTCCCCCCGGCCTTTTCGACTTCCTTTGCAACAGTCTCTAAATTTTCTTTTCGACGAGAAACTAAGGTCACTTCCCATCCTTCTTGTCCTAATTTTATTGCAATTCCTCTTCCAATTCCCGAAGATGCTCCAGTTACGAGTGCCGTTTTAGTCATAGTTACGACGTAATGAATTAGGCTTAATTAAACTTAGAGTTTCATAGTTTTGAAACAATAGGTTCCTAAAGCAAGTAGGAAAATACAAAAACCAATTAAAACAGTTAAATCTCGTCCTAATCCAAATTCAAGAAAAATTTCTTCGGGAATCAGAGTATACCTAATTGCATCAACTGCATAACTTGCCGGATTTATGGCTGTTAACCAATAAATTATTGGAGCTTCATCAATCAAACTTTTCTTTAGGAATAGTGCTCCACTTAGGAAATACATAGGGAATACAACTAAGCTAGTTATCAGAGAGAATCCCTCTGGAGAATCCATTCTCGATCCAATTATGAGTCCTAAAGAAGTCATAATTACAGCTAATAAAAACAAGTAAAGATAAACGAGCATAAGGCTCTGTAAAGTATATTCAAGATTAGGGAAAATAAAGAAACCTAATACAATAATGATTGTTACTTGAATCATTGAATCGGTGACTCCTCCCAAACATTTTCCAAGAAAAACAGTTGAACGATTAAGAGGGGCTGCTAGAACTTCTTTTAGAAAATCAATTTTTCTATCCCAAACAATGTACAATCCATAAAACACAGATTGGAAAAGTACAGTCATAGTCAATATCCCTGGGAAAATAAATACTTCATATGGCACTCCTGCAAAACCTTCATTTTCATCAATTGAAGCTCCAATTCCTTTGCCTAAGACTAATAACCATAGCAATGGTGTAAGTATCGAACCAATTAATCTAGAATATTCTCTAAAGTAGACTTTTACTTCTCGTAGCCAAATTGCATACAAACCATTCAATTGATTCATCGTTTTATCCCCATAACTCTTTGCATATGTTTGGCTGTACCTTCAGCACCTTCATCTCTGATATCATATCCCGTATAATGCATGAATACATCATCTAGAGTTGTATTCCTGACACTAAAATTAGCTATTTCACCAGCTGCAGCAAAAACTTTAGGCAAGTTCTGAGCTACATCTTTAACTGCAACATCTAATCTATTTTCTCGAATTTCACAACGACTAACACATTCTAGTTTATCAAGTTCTTTTGCTGCACGTTCAGGGTCTGAAACTTCCATTTGGACGGTATCTCCGCCTACCTGAGCTTTGAGTGCATTTGGAGTATCCAATGCTACAATTTTACCATGATCAATAATGGCTAATCTATCACACAGACGATCAGCTTCTTCCATATAGTGAGTAGTTAGGATAATAGTTACTTTACGATCTTTAACAATCTTTTCAATATGTTCCCAAATACGCTTACGAGTTTGAGGATCCAAGCCTAATGTAGGCTCATCTAAGAATAATATTTCAGGATGATGTAGAAGGCCGCGGGCCAATTCTAGCCTACGTCTCATTCCACCAGAATACGTTTTGACAAGATCATCTTCTCTTCCAGTAAGTTGTACTAAGTCAAAAGCAGCATCAATTCGTTCAGGAATAATGGAGCGTGGAACTCCATACATCAAACCATGCAAGTACAAATTTTCTCTACCAGTTAGAATATCATCACTAGAGGGATCCTGGAATACAATTCCAATATGTTCTCTTACTTTAGATGGATTTTGTAAAATATCTTGATTGGCTACAGTGGCCGTCCCTGCAGTAGGGGCAAGTAATGTTGCTAACATCGAAATAGTTGTTGTTTTCCCTGCACCATTTGGACCTAATAAACCAAATATTTCACCTTCTTTGATATCTAAATCTAAATCATCAACAGCAGTTAATTTACCAAATTTTTTAGTTAATCCTTTGGTAGTAATGGTACCCATATCATATATTCAGAGTAGGGCCTTATCAAAGATTGGGTTCAGAATTCAAGAGATGGTTCTTTCAAGTACAAAACAAAAAGTTTCTTTGGCATTCTTTTATATACTTAAACAACTTTTAGTAAAATATGTTAGAAGGTAAAGCCTTAGTTATCGCAATCATGATGTTGACTGCGGCACCGATTGCAGCAACTGATAGTGGACAAATATTTATTGAAGATGTCAGAGATAATTTTGAAGATATGCTGGCAAATGATGAGCCAACTAAAGTAAGTGAAATTATTGATGATAGTAAATTAGATGAAAGCGATCTTGCTGACAGAGAACTTTTAGCAACAAAAGATAGTGACGTTCCTTGTTTTACATTTGAAGAGTGGAAAGAACTCAGAAATCGGGTTTCTTCATTAGAAAAAGAATTAGATGACGAACGTAAAGAGTCTGAAGAAAATGATAGAGCACGTGGCGATAGCAAAGACAATCAAAAAACAGATGACAAGAAGGAAGAGTATTATGATAGAGAAGATTGGGCAGACAAAAAAACAGTTTCATCTTCTAAATATGACGGTTGTTTAACTGTAGATGAATGGACATTAAAATTTGAATCAGATGAAGATAAAGACGAACCATGTTACACCATTGCAGATATTGAGAAAAAGATAGGAGATGAGAGAAAATCCCACAAAAACTTTTTTGGCCGAGATAAAGAATGGGATCGAGAAGAGAAAGATTGGGATGATGAATGGTTTGAAGAATTAGAAATTCTTGCAGAAGCTTGTAAGGAAGGCGATGAAGAATCTTGTGATGAATTATTAGAAATCCGTGAAGAATTGGCAGAAGATCGCGATGAAGAAGAGCGTGACGAAGAAGATGACGGTGCTCGAGGTGGTAATGATGATTCTGACGAAGAAGAAGATGATGGCGAACACAACCACGCTGATGACGAAGCAGATGACCACTCACACGATGATGATGAAGCAGATGATCATAATCATGTAACTGACCGCTATGATGAAAACTGGGACGAAATTCGCGCAGTAATACAAGAATTAGCAGAAGCTTGTGAAAATGGCGACGAAGATGCTTGTGTCGAGCTTCGTGAAATGATTGCTGAGATGTTGAATGACCGGAAAGAGGGCTGGAACAAAGATTGGCATAATGATGGAGAGAGAGATTGGAATGAAGATTCTTGTCTAACTATGGAAGAATGGAAGAAAATCTTTAATGACGGTAAAGATAGAAAAGAGGGCTACGATAGAGATGATGACCGTAAAGAAAGAGGCCCACACCGTGATGCTTTCGTTCGTGAAATATTAGAAGAACTTGAGTATGCTTGTGAAGAAGAAGGTGACGAAGAAGCTTGTGCAGAATTAGAAGAAATGATTGCAGAGTTTGAAGAAAGAGAAGGTGATTGTGACAAAGAACGTGATGATGAAGAGGATGAGGCTAACGAAGAAGAAGATGAATCCGATGAAGATGATGAGTGGGATGAAAACGATGAAGACGAATCTGACGACGAAGACGATTCTAACGAAGAATAATATAGATGTCCGACGACAACAAGTCCATTATGAATATGTTAGCAGGAACTTTCGGGTTTCTGATAGGTGCCTCTCTGATACTAAGTTTCTTTGTAGCAACTTTTGCAATAGACTATATTGATGAAAGACTCGAAGAAGACTGCGAAAGTATTACAGGCCAAATTGGCCAGATAGTAGGTGCAGACGAGGGTCAATGTGATGAGGGAAGTGTAATACGCGATTTACTTGTAGTAATCAGATATCCATTACTCTTAGCCGGAGTGGCAGTTTGTTTGATTGCCGCCAAGGTGTTTTGAATCTAAATTAAACAATATTGATAATCTTTTAGTTTTTGATCAATATTTCTTGCATTAGGAACAACAGTATCCAATTCATCCCAGAAATCGGTGCTATGATTTTTGATTCTAGTATGTACTAATTCATGAAGTAAAATATAATCCATTAGTTCCGAAGGCAAATGTAGTAAATTCATATTCAAGTTTATATTGTCTTTAGAAGAGCAACTACCCCATCTAGTCTTTTGTTTTCTAATAGAAATTCGGTTGTATGTAAAGTTGTGTAGTTGAGCTAATTCACCGATTCTCCGACATAAAACTTTACGGGCAACTTTCCTATCAATTTGTGGTAGTTCGTCTCTTTTTTTAAGCTGTAAATCCATACTTTGTTTATTTGTTTTAATCCAAGATAATTTGGATTCAACAAACTTCTGAGCATTTTTGAATGATTGTCGCTTTGGAATTACAACTCTAACAAAATCGGGTTTTACTGAAATAATAATTCTTTTTGCTTTATCGCTCCGGTCATAACGAATAGTCCCAACTTTAGGATGTTCGACTAGGTAGTTCACTTATTAGGTTAGAATTAGCGGTTTATAATCATGCCACAGAGTGCTAAACCGACTAAACCAAAGACCATTCCAGCTCTTAGAACTTCAGCAGCTTCAGCATCACTTCCTCGGGTAAGAAATGGTTTACTTGAGATAATACAGACAATTGCCGGAAGTATCAAAAGAATCATATTTGAAGGAAGAAGTTTGAAAGCAAATGGTAGCAACATTAAGAGTGCAGCAGCGACAGCCAAAATCCATACCGTTTTACGTGTTTTTTGTAGGCCTATAACTCTAGGCAAGGTAGTTCTATCATAATCTCCAAATCGGTCATTAGAATCCATGCAAATTTCTCTTGCAGTGGTCAGGGCCATTGCACTAGCTGCAACCAGCCAAAGAAGAGGATTTGTTGCATGATTAATTGCAGCAGCTCCAAACAAGATGGTGATTGAAATTGTTCCTGCAATTGTCAAATTTCCCCAAAACATTCTTTTCTTTAAAGAGGGATTGAACGGTTTTCCGTCCAATTCATATATTATCATTAGCAATAATGCCATTAACCAAACAATTACGGAGTCAACCCAGGCCAATCCTTCGATTCCTTTTTCATCATTTAAAATAATAGCAACAAGTCCAACCCCAGAGAGAATCATCATTCGATGTCCATATTTTCTTGCAGATTCTTTAGAGATATTTTCAGAGGGTAAGGGCCTATCAGGATGGTTAATTCGATCAACCTCAATATCCAATAAATCGTTGATTGAAAACCAACTAGCAATAAAAGCAGCAATGCAGAAAGAGTGCAATGCTAAAGTTACGATACTTTCTTGGTAAGTTACTCCCATCATAAAAGCTCCAAGTGTAACAGTTGTAATTCCAAAAATAATATTGCCACCCCGCGAAAGATCCCACCAATTCTGAACTACATTGCGGTTGAGCATAATTAAGACTAAAGAGGTGTTTTTATAAATAAAACACATCCTTTCGATTACTAAGAGTATGCCTAAATACATAGGAGAGATTGCCAACTTATGATTCTAGGATTATTATTGAAACCCTTCAGTATTGCGGCTGACGTAATTTTAGCATTGGTACCAAAAAAATTATTATTACTTGCAATTATTCTTTTGATTGTGGCCATTTATTATGGCTACACCTATGAATTTTAAGTTTTATTTCAGTGGAACTGACAATGGTCTTTATAGCGCAGTGCAGACGGTATTGACTGGATGAGTACACACGCTGACGCACTTGGAAGAAGGGCATTAGTCATCGCCTTCATTATAAATTTGGTCATGATGTCAGTAGATTTATGGTATGGTTTAATGATGAAATCAGCTTCATTGTTAGGCGATGCTGCTAACAATTCCGGAGATGTATTTATCCTTGGATCAAGCATCCTCGTATTATCATCGACCACAGCCGTCAAGAATAGATTGGCATTATTCAAAGGAATAATAATGACTGTATTTGGTTTGTGGGCATTCTATCATGTATATCTTGGTTTAATTGAGGAATCCGATTTGACGGGAGGAATCATTTCTATTATTGGAGTGATGTCATTGGCTGGCAACGCAAGTGTTGCATTCATGATGTACAAGCACCAACACAAAGACATAAACTTCATGAGCGCTTTTATCTGTTGCAGAAATGACGCATTTGCTTCAGCTGGAATTATACTTGCCGGTCTATTGGTAATGTATACCGGATCTTTTTGGCCCGATGTTATAATTGGAACGATTATAGCAATTATCGTGTGTCATGGTGGCATTAAAATTATCCGAATGAGTCTAGATCCAGCTTCTGAAGAAGAGGACTGCGAGTGCTGCTAGAAATGCCGGATGAGTAAGTTTGAGTAGTATCGTTTTTAGCCATTTTAAGCATTACAAACTCTTATAATTTGAGTCCTATAGAAACAAGTATGATTTCTTCTCGAAGCCTATCAATGCCGATCGCTTTTTTGATGATTATATCGGTATTAGTTTCAACGGGTTGTATGAAAGATTCTTACATGGGAGATAATGAAGAGATGCCCGAACCAGAGGAGGATATTGTAGAGTATGGATTCAATTTAGGAGTATTAACTAATAATCATTTTGTAGCTCGAGGTTATGATACTGATTTTATTTTAGTTGTAGAGAATACTGGTTCACAATCGGATACCTATAATATTTCAGTAGAATCAAGTGATAATGAAATAGTTAGTGTAATAATTGAAGAAGGTTATGGACAAATAGAGGTTGATGGTGAAAATGTAATACCATTTATTGTAAATGTACGTCTTACTCCGTATTTTAATTCTACAGAGGGCGAAATCTCAACAGTTTTGAAAGCAACTTCACAGAATTCAAATGCTACTTCTCAAGTAAGTTTGAACATAAACACGAATGGCACATTTAGAAATATGACGCAAATTGGAGATTCAGTCAGCGTCCACTATGCTGGAATTTTGGCGTTAAACGGTAATTTCTTTGATTCTAGTA
>JAPYSW010000067.1 GCA_029936395.1 Candidatus Poseidoniia archaeon | reverse complement strand
TAACTGCTATGTCATAATGGGCTGCAGGATAACAAAATTCTAACTCTCTAGGAACTAATCCAAGTGGAGAAGTAACAGATACAATATGTAATGCTAGATGATTATCAAGTTCTCTAATGGCATTGTAAAATCTTTTGTGGCTACTACTTTTGAAATATGGTTTACGGGCTGAACAAGGTAGAATCAGCAATATCATCTCTTTAGCTGGAGGCTCATAATCAGATAATCTATTCTGGAAATCAAGGATAGCTGGATGGTTTAAACTCAAATCATTAGATCGTATAAGTGAGTGAACTCTCGCACCTTTCTCAATTAACAATGGTGCTGAATGATACAAAATCTGAGAAACTCGTGCATTGTGAAGACTGGTGATTTCTACTAATTCTCTTAATTTTCCATTTGCTATTGCATTCCTAATTTTCAGAACCCAACGGCTTAACTCAGCACGATTATGCGAAAATAAGTCATCAATCTGTTCCTTTTGTTTGATCCATTCGCCACTATCTAAAACCCAACCGGTTGAACTACGTAATTCAACATTTAAATCATCAAAAATATCTACTCCTAAATATGCTAAAATTGGCATCTGAGAAGGTTCTACAGCTGGAGCATAAAGAAGTCTTGAATAGCCAGCTTCAGATCTAAATACTGCGGCCATTTCTACTAATTTCTTTGGATTAATAGAGTAAGCATTATCGATAACGGCAATACTTTGAGATAATTGCAAGTAAGGAGCTTTTTCAGAATCTAAGCCTAATGGACTTGGAGGTAAATCAAAAGTTTTTCCGATTTTAATGGTGCCTGTTGAACTCAAGTCTGCTGACTCAGTCAAATCATTTGTACTGAATACAACGTGAGGAGTATGTAAATCATCTTCTAATTTGAGGAGACGACCTAGTCCCTCATGGCCTATCGGTTCCATTATAGGTGCCCAAATTAGCACCTATATATTGGGAACGCTTTTACTCTTGCAATTCTCTTGGAGGTTCTGTACCCGAATATTCGTCTTTAACACCTTGTTGTGAAACTTCTTTTACAGCTTCTTCAGCTTTTTCCTTAATGGTGCTAATTTCTTTGGCCATTTCTTCGGCAGTTGGTATTGTTCCGAGAATATCATCAGCTTTTCCAAGTGCTTTTTCTACATCTTTAATTTCAGATAACTGGCGATCTCCAGCCTTCCTGGAATAGCCAACATAGTCTGAAGCACCTTCCAATAACTTTGATATTTCGAAAGGAATAACGAATTTAGTTGCAGGTCCTGCGCCAAGTGCTTTCAATGAATCAAGACTCAAAACAGTTAATGCTTTGGAATCCAGAGTTGAAGCTCCCATTGCTGTGATCCTCAAACCTTGTGCTTCACCTTGCTTTTCCAAGATAGTCTTGGTTCGCTCACCTTGAGCTTCCAAAACTTTAGCTTGCCTAACACCTTCTGCTTCAAGGATTCTTGATTGTTTCTCACCTTCTGCTGACAAAATTGCAGATTTCTTTTCCCCATCTGCTTTTAGAATTGCAGCTCTTCTTTCCCTCTCAGCTGAAGTCTGTTCTTCCATTGCTGCTTTTACGTTTGGAGAAGGATCTACCTCTCTAATTTCTACATTATCTACTTTGACACCCCATGGGTCTGTTTCGACATCTAATTTATTTCTAAGAATAGCATTGATTTTATCTCTGCTTGAGAAAATTTCATCCAATTCCATATCACCAACAACACCTCTGAGGGTTGTTTGTGCCATATTGACAATAGCTGAACGATAATTTGCAACATTCAATACTGCTTTCTTACCATCTGATACTCTGTAGTAAACTACTGCATCCACCATAGTTGGTGAATTATCTTTCGTAATAACTTCCTGACGTGGAACGTCAAGAACTTGTATACGAAGATCTACTTTGAATACCTGTGTGATAAGTGGAACCACAAAATTCCATCCTGGATTGAGCATTGCATAAAACTTACCCAATCGTAGCGCGACTCCTGTTTCATACTGTTCAACTTGGACAATTGTCGTCATTAAAATAACAACGATTACTGCACCAAGAATTAACAATAGAATTAACATTTCTCCTAACATTTTTTCTCCTTTATTCCTCGGAAACTACTGTGACCGTAATGCCCTCTGCATTAGTAACTTTCACTTTTGTGCCTTTTGGAATATTAGAATCAGATGTTGCTCTGAATTCTTCTCTTCCAATTCTAGCTTTGCCGCTCATTTCATTAGCTTCAACATCTTTAGTTACTATTCCTGATTTCCCAATGGTTGATTGAATACTCATCTCACTAGGTGTATCTGGAGGTGCTAAAGATTGGTAAAGTTTCATAGTTCCATACAATGATCCTAAACCTACCGTTAATCCAATCGGCAAAATCCACAATCCTAAATTCAAATTAAAGGACATTAAGACCCCTAATACGATAAAGACTGTTCCTGGAACTGCAATCAAGAATCCTGGTTGAAATACTTCTACAATAAATAGTAATATTCCAACGATTATGAATGCCAATCCCATCTCGCTACTTCCTAAAAGTTCGTCAG
>JAPYSW010000026.1 GCA_029936395.1 Candidatus Poseidoniia archaeon | reverse complement strand
CTGAAGGAGGCCCAGAAGGTATAATTGCCTGGTCAAACGAGCATAATGCAACATACGAATTAGTCATAGAGTATCCTTTTGGAACAATTAAGGATGATACAGGAAAAGCGAAGCCATTTACTGCCATAGGTTTGGAAAAGTTTGCTACTGAAGGATCATCAATGCGCCTCGTTAATCTTATTGAAGGAAGATTGCCTGCCAATGAAACTGAAACAGTTCAAGTTTTAGCAGATGAGGGAACTGCAACTTTACTTGACTGGAAATTGAATGAAAAGCGTACCCTGAAACTTGGAACTATGATGTTTGATGTTGAACTTGTGGGTACAACACGTGGAGAGATTTCCCGAACAATCTATTTCCATCGCACATTTTTAGAGGAAGATATAGGAATAGAGCCAACATCAGTTTATCTCAAGTTGGAAAATGGAGGTTCTATAGATGGAGATTTAGCAGACGTATCTCAAGGATTGACAGAGAAACAGAATTTGCTTTCAGGAATTAACAAACTTTTAGAACAACAATCTCAATTCTTAGGAGTGTTTATATTTCTTGGAATTCTAGTTGCAGTTGCGGTCTTGTTTAATACGTTAGTAATGAATCTTGCAGAGAGAGATTTAGAGTTATCAACCTTGAGAGTTCTTGGAGCTTCTACGACTAGATTAGGGTCTATGATAATTGGTGAGAATTTTGTGATTGGTTTGGTTGGTGGAATATTTGGTGCCATTTTTGCTTACTTTGGTACTGTCTACATAGCTGGCGAATTTTCTTCTTGGACTTTCTATATTACGGTTGTACCTAGTCTCAAAGTTGTTATTTTCCTGATTGCTACAGTTATAATAATATCATTAGCGATTACACCATATGGGATTTGGCGTCTAAGAAGAATGAATTTAGTAGAAAAAGTAAAAGACTTTAGCAGTTGAGCAGTTTTTTTGCTTCAAAAATAATAAGTTCGATTGAGTTTTCTAAAACATGATTGTCATTGACTTCTATTAGTTTAATATTGTTGCCTGATCGTTCGATGTAGTCTTTACTAGCACTTATTGGTACGATATCGTCCTCAATAGAATGTATGATTGTTACTGGTATTTCCTTTGGTGCTATTAAATCTTCAGGATTGTTATTTGGTGGTTCGGGATAATGCAAAGCTGGAGCTAGCAGCAATAGACCCTTGAGTTTATCGGATTTTCTTTGCGCAGCGAGTGCACATGCAAGTCCACCCCAACTAGATCCTGCAAGCACAAAATCACCAGCCTCTATAGTTTCTTCTATAAGTTCTACTCTTTCTATGAGTTCCATTTCATTAAAATCAGGCGCTATCACCTCAATCCCACTTTCACGAATAGCTGTAATCTTACTCCCGTTTGGACTTCCCCATAGTCCATGTGCCCAGACTAACATAATCCCCTAAACGCAGTCGATATAATATACAATCCTTATTAGGCAATAATGTCACCAACATACTCAGAGTATCTTAGATTGGAAGAGTTGCTTAAATTACAAACAGGAGTTAAGGATGACAAAAAGAAAATTAGTAATGATGAGTTGCATTTTATTTTGGTACATCAGAACTTTGAATTATGGTTCAAATTAATAATTAATGAACTAAAGAGCACAATAGATATTTTATCTTCAACTTATGTCGAAGAAACAAAACTCCCTCAAGCAGTACATCATATGAATAGAGTAATTGAAACATTCAAATTGATGTCCCAGCAATGGAGAGTTATGGAAACTCTTGAACCACAAGATTTCCTAAATTTTAGAGATGAGTTAGGTACTGCCTCTGGTTTTGAATCGTTTCAAATGAGAGAAATGGAATCGCTTATGGGTAAAAAATGGATTGATGGTAAGCCTGTTGGAAAAGATGAAAAATCTCTTGAAAAATCGTTGTATGAAGTTACTTGTGATTGGCTTGAACGAACTCCTATTCAAGGATATACTCCAAATTCAGCAGATGATGAGGGCCAGGTTAATAATTTCATTAAAGAATATTTGAAAGCCCATAAAAGCTTGTATCCAGATACAACTCAAGATGCAATTGATTTTTTTGAAGAAGATTCTTCATTCCGTCGAAGAAGAGCTGGATTAGTATTCATCGAATCTTATCGTGAGCTTCCATTGTTAGCTTGGCCTCGTAAGTTGATTTCTACACTTATTGAGTTAGAAGAATCCATGATTCTTTGGCGTAGTTCACATGCCCGTATGGTCGAACGTATGATTGGTAGAAGAGTAGGTACGGGTGGTTCATCAGGTGTTGATTATCTAGACATGACTACCAAATATCGTGTTTTCATTGATCTTTGGTCAGTTCGTAGTGTTTTGATTAAAAAAGAAGCATTACCAACTCTTAATAATCCAGATTTTTATGAATTTAAAGGAGAATAAATGATTAATTTAGATGGTAAAAGAGCATTAGTTTGTGGAGGTACGAGCGGAATTGGAGAAGCTGCAGCAGAGGCCATTAGAGATTGTGGTGCAGACGTCGTTATTTTGTCTCGCAGTGCTTCCGGAAAAAATACGATAGCTTGTAATCTTGAGGATTTAGATTCCCTAAACAATTCAGTAAGTAAGGAAATAGAAAATAATGGTAATTTTGAAATTTTAATTAATAATTCTGGTGGCCCACCATCAGGTCCTTTAATTGATGCTAAACCCGTTGATTTTGAAAAAGCATTTTTAAGACACGTATTAGCTTCTCAAACTCTTGTACAACTTGTTTTACCCGGTATGAAAGAAGCTAATTATGGAAGAATAATAAATATAATTTCCACATCAGTTAAAGAGCCGATTGTAGGCCTTGGCGTTAGTAATACGATAAGGGGAGCGATGGCCTCTTGGTCTAAGACTTTTTCAAAAGAATTACCACCTTCTATAACAATAAATAATGTTCTTCCAGGGTTTACTGCTACTGAGCGTTTAGAAGAATTAAAACAAACCTTATCAAAACAAAAGGGAATAAGTCCCAATGAAGTAGAAAAGGCATGGTTAGGTACAGTACCAGAAGGGCGTTTAGCAGATCCTTCTGAATTAGGTCAAGTAATAGCATTTCTAGCATCGCCTGCAGCAAGCTTTGTTAGAGGAGTTAGTCTTCCAGTAGATGGAGGGAGAACAGGTTCAATATAATGGATTTTGACATTTTTTTATCAATAGCCCAGACTCCAGTAGATGGACATACGCCAGATGAAAATACAATGTTTTCAAATTTCTTTGAACAATTAGAAGTTGCAGACAAGTTAGGTTTTGGAACCGCTTGGGTAGCTCAGGCCCATCTATCAACGGAAATTCAAAAAATGAATAAGCAACCAGTCGTTCCACATTGGGAAGGTGAAGTAGGACTATGCACCGATTTCTTTCAACTAGCTCATTTAATGTTTTCCAAGACTCAAAATATACATGTAGGTTCAGCAGTTATGAGCCTCCTTACACATGGAGGCCCAGTTGGCATAGCTGAAAGAGTTGGGGCATTCTTAGCTTTACATGGCCTTGACAAGAATGAAAAGAGAAAATTAAGAATTGGTTTTTCAGCAGGTAGATTTGAGTTTATGGCTCGCCCATATGGAATAGTTCCAAGAGATATTGTTGAAGAGGCTGCCTGGCCAGCCCTCCGTGGTCAAATATTTGGAGAAGCTTGTGAAATATTTTTGAGGTTATTAAATGGTGAAATAGTTAGTAGTGATATGATACGAAAAACAGTACTAACACGTTCGAATTTCCGTAGTGATGAGGATTGGCTTAAGGTTCAAAATGCAGTATTAGAAAGAGATTCTATATCAAAAATCCCAGAGAGTATTACAATACCAAATCGTTATATTTTTGAGGATGTTAAAAATATACCACAAGCTTGGAATCGTAAGCTTTTAGATTTAATTATAGGTTCACATGATCCTAAATTACAGAAAGAAGTCAATGATATTCTTCCTGTTAAAGTTTTTAATTTATCAATCACGCCCCCTGAATTAATAGAAAATACCCATGAAAGAATGAAAAAAGACTATAATTCTAGAGGTGGTTCTTGGAAAAGAAATTACATGCCAAGAACAATAATGGTTTTCTTAAATGATGAGCCTGATTTATCAGATTTAGAGCGTAACTCTAATGCTAAGTTAGAAGCTGCAAAGGCACTTAATTCTTATTGGGGGGCCTTAGAAGGCACAATAGATCCTGCAAAGGTGTCTAAAGCTGCTGAAAATTCAGTAGTGGGTAATATTGAAGATGTAGCTCAACAAATAGCTGAACGTTTTGATTCGAATGATTGTATTATGACCTGGTTTGATTTTTTCAATCATGACAGTCCTCGAGTGATAAGAAATATGGAAGCTTTCATGAACAAGGTTGTTCCTCGCGTTAGAGAATTGATAAAATGAGTCACCCAACAGATGTAAGTCAATTGTACCCAAGTAGTCCTTTAGGAGAAACTGACAATGATGTTCCAACAGGTCGAGATGTAGAATGGGAGCCTTTAGTAGATTATCGAAGAAATGGCGTTAGTGAAACCACAATTCATGGTGCTGTAGCTTGGTACAGTGGAGGTAAGAACATACACAGTTTTGGTGGGAATGTTCTTTGCTATGGACGCTCAATGATGAAGCCATTAATGCTTAAAGTATTCGCAGAAGAATTATCTAATCTTACTTGGGATCAGAAGGCTATTTCAATAGCCAGTCATAATGGAACTTCAGAGCATGTTAAAGCCGCTCAATCATTACTTCCTCAGTCAGATTGGGGTTTAATGCAAACGCCGCTTGATTTACCCTTAGTACAATTTGGAAGACAAGTTCGTAGAGCAAGACGTTGGTATTCAAATTCTTCAGGACAACATGCAGCTATTCTTCTGGGTTGTCGCCGTAAGGGTTGGAATCGGGCCGGATATACACTTCCTAGCCATCCCTTTTTCTTTGCATTTTTAGAAGAGATAAGACATTTCCTTGGGAAGGATTGGAATCCTAAAAGAATAGCTCGTGATGGAGATGGATTTCCTACTTTATCAAATACAGTTAATGAATTAGCTGCATGTTATGCAGGGTTAGCTAAAGAAAAAGAAGATAATTGGATTTGGGAAGCTATGACTAAAAATCCAGATTTAGTAGGTGGTTTCAATAGATTAGATACTACAATAATTAAAACATGTAAAGGTAATGTTATTGCTAAAGAAGGTGCAGATGGCCTTCTTGGTTTATCTATAATTCATGAGGATTATCCTGAGGGTTTAGGAGTAGTTGTAAAAATTGCTCATGGATGGAATCCACAGGCTACATGGTATATTGCAAGAGGAATCTTAGGAGTTTTAGGAATGGAACTTAGAAATCCCTATCCACTTCGAAGGCAGAAAGCATTTCTGGTACCTGGCGTTGTTCCTCCAAAATATCTTGAAAAATTAAAAGACATTCCTACTTGGGATGAGTGGGATCCCGATAACGATCGTTGGTATTTTAATCCAGAAGATTATAAGAGTCCCGAATGATTAAGATTCATAATTTTATAAATGGAAAATTCATTGCCTCAGACAAAAATTTAGAGGATATAAATCCAGCCAATGGAGAGAAAATAGCCTATATTCCTAATTCTAATCGTAAAGATGTTGATTTAGCCGTCCAAGCGGCAGATAGTGCGCGTGAATCTTGGTCTGCCTTATCAATAGGTGAAAGGGCATTTTGGTTAGGTAAGATTGCAGATGCTCTTGAAATTCGTTCTGAGGAAATTGCGTCCTTAGAATCTTTAGATACAGGTAAGCCAATATCTTTAGCAAGAGCAGTAGATGCGTCTCGTTCTGTGGCTAATTTTCGTTTTTTCGGAGAATTTGCTAAAGATTTCCAACAAGAAAATTTTGAAATGGATGATGCCACGAATCATGTGATTTTTAAGCCAGTTGGAATTGCAGGATTAATTACTCCTTGGAACTTACCACTTTATCTTCTTTCTTGGAAAATTGCACCAGCTATAGTAATGGGCAATACAGTAATAGCAAAACCATCAGAGTTAACTCCTCTAACTGCAAATCTTTTGGCAGAGGTCATTCATGAGGTAGGTTTGCCAAAAGGTGTAGTGAACATAGTACATGGATTAGGTTCAGATGTTGGTCAAGCCATTGTAGAGCATCCAAAGATAAATTTGATTTCATTTACAGGGGGAACTACTACAGGAAAGAAAGTAGCTGAAATCGCAGCTCCTATGTTCAAAAAGCTGAGTTTGGAATTGGGTGGGAAAAATGCAACAATTGTTCTTGATGATGCCGATATTGAGGCTACAATTCCCGGTGTTGCTAGAGCTGGTTTTCTGAACCAAGGCCAAGTTTGCTTATGCGGTAGTCGTATTTTTGTATCTAAAAAAATATGGGATGATTTTGTCCCTAAATTTGTTAATTATGTTAAAAATATGAAAATAGGCGATCCTTCTTCTGATGATTCAGAATTGGGTGCTTTAGTTTCGTTTGCTCACCGAGATAAAGTTGAATCTTATATTCATTTGGCTCAGAGAGAAGGTGGCGAAATATTGTGTGGAGGCAAGAGTCCTGGACTAGATGCTCCTTTTGACAAGGGTGCTTTTTTAGAACCAACAATCGTTTCAGGCTTAAGTCATTTGAGTCGAACAGCTACAGAAGAAATATTCGGACCTGTAGTTACAATTCATCCTTTTGAATCAGATAAAGAAGCTATAGAAATGGCAAATTGTACAGATTATGGATTAGCTGGTTCAGTTTGGACTGGGGACTCTGAAAGAGGAAAGAGAGTTGCAGAAAAAATTGAAACAGGTATGGTCTGGGTAAATACTTGGTTACACCGTGATTTACGAGTTCCTTTTGGAGGAATTAAGAACAGTGGAGTTGGAAGAGAAGGTGGCCGTTGGAGTCTAGGTTTCTTTTCTGAAGCTATAAATATTTGTGTGAAAAATTCATGAATAATCATTATATTGGGGTGTAATAGTAATACATTTATGTCTAAGGGAGAAATAGTGATGGGTGCTCTGGCACCACATCCACCACATCTGGTTTATGCCGATAATCCACCTCAAAATGAAGCAACATCTGAGGGTGGCTGGGAAGAGTTAAGATGGGGCTATGAGCGTCTTCGAGAAAGCCTTTCAGATAAAGACTATGATGTTATAATAGTGCATACACCTCATTGGGCTACATTTATTGGAACTCATTTTTTAGGTATTGATAGTTTCAAATCACTATCAGTTGATCCTATTTTCCCAAATTTATTTAGGTATAATTATGATTTAAAAGTAGATGTAGAGTTATCGAAGGCTATTCATGATAATGCCGCAGATTCAGGATTACTTGTTAAAATGATGGAAAATCCTGATTTTAGAATAGATTATGGAACAATAACTAGCTGTCACTTAGTGAATCCAGAATGGAATAAACCAATTGTTTGTATTTCATCTAATAGATCTAAGTTTTATTTTAATTCAGAAGTTATGCAAGCTAATATGATTAAACTTGGAGAAGCTACAAGGAAGGCCGTCGAAGCTTCTGGAAAGAAAGCTTTGTTGTTATCTAGTAATTCACTTTCTCATCGTCACTTTACAGTAGAGCCTGAAGTTCCAGAAGACATGAGTAAGGAGCATGTGACTAATCATAATCAATATCTTTGGGACATGAAGATGATAAATTTGATGAGGGATGGAAAAACTAAGGAAATGATTGATTTAATGCCAGATTTCACAGAGCAAACAGTTGCGGAAACAGAGGCAGGCAGTTTAACTTGGTTAATGAGTGCATTAAATTTTCCAAATTATAAGGCCACAGTTCATGCATATGGGACAGTAATAGGAACTGGTAATGCAATAGTTGGTTGGGATCCTAGAAAGGCTAAGATATGAGAGACGATAACGTTCGTAAGGGAATATTAGTACCAGGTTTACCTCATCCACTTCTCTGTCCTGAAAAAAATGAAGGTTGGCAAAGAGTTAGAGATGCATATGAAAAGGCACGTATAGAAATTGAAGAAACAGATGCAGAAATCTTGGTAATTTACAGTACTTTTTGGCCATCTATATTAGGTCATCAAGTTCAAGCGTATCCTGAACCTGAATGGACATTTGTCGATGAGGAATTTCATGATTTAGGAAGTATTGATTATAAATTCAAAATGGATCCGGAATTTGCTGAATTAATAGTTGATAAATCGAAAGAAAGAGGTTTGCATTCTCGAACAGTCTCATATTATGGTTTTCCTATAGATACAGGATCAATAGTTGCTCTTAAATTATTAAATCCAGATAATAGAATACCTGCCGTAATTGTATCTAGTAATATGTATGCAAATAGAGCTGAGAGTATAGTTCTTGGCAAATCAATTAGGGATGCAATAGATGAGAGTGGGAAAAAAGCAGCCGTAGTAGTAATTTCAGCTTTATCCAATAGATTACATACTGTTGAAATAGATCCTAAAGATGATAAGATACACTCTTTAAAAGATCATGAATGGAATTTAAAATTTTTAGAGTATCTAGAAAAAGGAAGATTAGAAGACGTGTCGCAATTGTCACGACAATTTCATAATGAGGCTAGAGTTCCTAAAGTCGTTAGTTTCAAACCCTTTTGGATTATGGCTTCTATAATGGGTCAAAATAACTTATATGATGGTAATGTTTTAGCATATGAACCAGTTTGGGGTACTGGCTCAGCAGTAGTAACTTTGACACCAGCTGAAGATACAGCTGGAGATTTAGAATATGACGAGGATGATCCCGAGTTTTTCAAGGGAGATCGTGAAGTCTTGGATTTTTATGAGCAACCAAGTATGGGTTCATTAGAGGAAAGAGATGGCCATTAACACAAGCAATGCTGCAAAACCAGTAGGGGCTTATGTCCATGCTAAAGAAGTTGGAGATTTAGTTTTTTTATCTGGAGTAGGTCCGCGACATTTTAAAACTGATGAGATACCTGAAGGTATTGAAGCTCAAACACATGCGGTTTTTAGTAATGTTAATGCAATACTCAAGGCTGCAAATTTAAATATGTCAAATGTTATTGACATTATGGTTTTTTTAACAGATATGAAGAAAGATTTTAAAAGATTCAATTCAATATATTCAGAATATTTAGAAGGTTATGAGGTCACTAGAACGACAGTAGAAGTGGGAGCCTTACCAACACCAATTTCAGTTGAATTTAAGGTAGTAGCACAAAAATGAATTTTGTATTTCTTGCAATTAAGGAGCATCCTTGGGGTAGAGAAATGCTTTGTCAATTATTGGATGCGGGCTTTATTCCTTCGTTAATAATTGAAGAATTTTCAGACGGCGGAGAAGTTGAAAGAGAAAAATTTGAATTTAGAATAGGAAATCATATTGTAGGGCCTACCATAGACTCCCAATCAAAAAAATATGATATTCCGGTTGTAACAGTACCTATACATAATGATGAACATTGCATGGACCATATTGTAAAAGCAAATCCGGATTTAATTGTATTTGGGGGAACTAGGATAATTCGGGGTAAAATTTTAGTATTTGGTGAAGAAAGAGGAGGCGTATTGAATTCACATCCGGGATTATTGCCTGAATGTCGAGGTTCAGCTTCTCCAGCCTGGAGCATTCATGAAAATATAAAAATTGGTAGTAGTTGTCATTTCTGCACTACTGAGATAGATGCCGGAGAATTGGCAGGTAAACGGGAAATTCCGGTTAGAAGAGGTGATACATATCAGGATATTTGTTATAAGACATTAGTAGTTGCATCAACATTAATGGTAGAGGCAGTTAGAGCTTATTCCGAAGGGACTTTAGATTCTAAACGTAGGCTTCAAGGTAATAGCCCTAATCCCGTTTTTAGATATGATCCTAAAGTTGAGCAAGAGGCAATCCGTATTCTTGAAAGACAAACTTATGAACATTATATTGATTAATTAGGTTAAACAAGTTTTAATTATAGGCATAAAATCGAATATTATGGCAATTATCCGTTTATTTGGTTTGTATTTCATGTTGACTTTGTTGATGATGATTGTAGGTTTTGTTGCAGCAGGTTCTTCTAACGGTATAATTATTTTTGCAATAATTGGCATTATAATTAATGTTTATTCATATTTTTATAGTGATTCTATAGTATTACGTGCCTATGGTGCTAAAATAATAGAAAGACAAGATAACCCTAGACTCTATGGAATAGTTAAGAAAATATCCGATTTGAATGGTCTTCCAGTTCCTAGAATTGCGATTGTATCATCATCTACACCTAATGCTTTTGCAACCGGCCGAAACCCAAAAAATGCAGTTGTTGCTGCAACTAATGGAATAATGTCAATTCTTGATGATAATGAATTAGAAGGAGTCATGGCACACGAAATGGCTCATGTTAAGAATCGTGACACATTAGTGATGTGTGTGGCAGCTACAATTGCAGGTTTTATCTCATTTGCAGCTCGAATGCTTTGGTGGAATAGCATGTTTGGAGGAAGAAATCGTAATGTCCATCCTGCTCTGATGATTTTGGTAGCATTAACTGCACCGTTGGCAGCTTTCTTGCTTCAAATGGCTGTTTCTCGTTCTAGAGAATTTCATGCAGATGCAACTGCAGCTAAATTAACAAACAAGCCTTGGGCATTGATTAGTGCGTTAAAAAAATTAGAGTGGGAAAATCACAGAAAACCATTAGATTGTGGTTCACCTAGTAATGCGGCAATGTGTATTGTCAATCCATTGAGAGGAGGGAATTTCTTCATTAGCATGTTTTCTACACATCCACCCATGGAAGATCGAATTAAGGCATTGGAAAAATTGTGATTAAAGCTTCTTTGATAATTATAGGTGATGAAATTCTTTCAGGAAGAACTGAAGATAAAAATTTATCATATTTAGCAAAATGGTTAGGCAAATTAGGTATTAATCTTTGTGAAGTTCGGATTGTTCTTGATATCGAAAAAGATATTATTGATGCAGTAAATTCACTTAGAAAAAGATATGATTATGTATTTACTACTGGTGGCATAGGCCCCACTCATGATGATATTACAACAGATAGTATTGCTAAGGCATTTGGCGTAGAAGCTAGAATAGATGATGATGCTTTAGAAAAGATGAAAGAGTTTTTGGCTGGAAAAGAATTAACTGCACCTCTTCTCAAAATGCTTAATATTCCCGAAGGTGGCGAATTAATTTACAGTCCAGCAACTAAAGCTCCAGGATACAAAATTGAAAATGTTTTTGTTATGGCAGGTATTCCAAAAATCATGCAAGGAATGCTAGAAGGAATGTATGATTATCTTGAAAGAGGTGAAATTATACACTCAAAGTCTTTAGATATAATGGTTGGAGAGAGTTTTTTTGCTGAAGATTTAGCTGAAATCCAAGATAAATTCCCGACTGTATTAGTAGGCAGCTATCCATTTTCCAGAGATGGAGTTTATGGTGCAACAATAGTACTAAGATCAACACAAGAGTCAGATTTAGACTCTTGCGAATTACTTGTAAAAGAATTAATAACTAAATTTTAGTTTAGTCTTTGCTCTTTTCTTCAGAACTGTCATCATCCTTAGGAATTGCTGCAATACTTTTATCAGGTTCTGTAGTGCTTTTTTCAGAATTATCTATAGAGTTTTCCTCTGAGATATTATTCTCATTTTCATGCTCTTTATCGGTAAGTCCGGCATATCGAGCCCAAAGAACTAGCATACTAGGCAATACCCAAACAGACGATATAAATGAGTAAAAGATAGTTATAGCAGCCATGGTTCCAAATTGCTTCATTGGAGGAAGGATTGCAAAGAATAAAACTCCAAATCCTAGAACTGTCGTCATTGCAGCTCCAAATAGTGCTGAACCTGTATTTTTGACAGTATTATTAACTGCAATTTCTAAGGAATTATGGTGCTCAATTTCCTCTATAAATCTATGTGAGATATGGATTGCATAAGTTACTCCTAATCCTACAGTCAGAGCTCCAATTAGTATAGTCATTACATTTAGAGTATATCCAATTGCAACCATAGTTCCAAGAATCCATACTAAAACAAGCAGTACTGGAATCATTGATAGGGGTCCGAGTAATGGTTGATTGTCAGTATATGCAAAAATAGCCGTTAATAAAATAAAAGATAGAATAATGGTATACATTATTGAACCAATCATTGTTTCATTTATTGTGTTGATAACTACATCAATTATTGCCGGAGCGCCTGTAACTACAACAGAATTTACTTTTCCTTCAGTTTCTAAGGCTTCAAGAGATTTAGCATCATTTTCTAGTTCTTCTACAACTTCAGAGAAATACGCATTTTTAGATTTCGTATTTACCAAAATATATGTCACACTGTATTCTTTCGTTTCTTCATCGTAATAAATAAAATTTGAAACCATATTTGGGATGTTTTTTCCATCACCGAGCATAATCCAGTCTAGGAGTTCTTTGACATTATTATCGGTGTCTGGTATTCTGTCACCATTTCCATCCTTTGAACTAAATAATGCTTCGAATGTTTCATTGTAAAAATCAAAGGGATTAGTTGCAGAGTCATTAGATGCTAAATCTCTCATTCCATTTAGAGCTGAGAACATACTTGATTGATCCGTGTTTACCCATTTATCCCCTTCAGCCAAATTTTCTTGTGTATTATTTATTTGACTGAATACATCAAAAGTGGCTACGTTACCACTGATGTAAATAAATGAGAATTCATTGGAAGTACTAAATTCATCCTGTAAATAATGGAAATGTTTTGTTATTTCAACTTCTTCAGGTAAAAAATCATTAAAATCAAATTCAGTGGAGATACTAGTAGCCCCATATCCTGAGATTAGCGTTATAACTGCTACAATGGCTAATACTCTGGTTGGATTTTCTAATGCAACTTTTGCTCCAAACGACATGAAATTATCTATAATACCGCTTTGTTCTCCACCAATTTTCCGAGCTTTAACAATTTTTTCATTTGTATCTGATAAAAGTTTGCTTCCTTTTTCTTCATAATATTTATCGATAAGTATTCTACAGGCAGGGATGAATGTCACAAAAATTAAGAATGCTGACAATACACCAATAGCAACTTGGATTCCAAATTCTCTTATTGGAGTTATATCAGAAGTTATGTTTGATAAGAATCCAACCATAGTGGTAGTAGTAGCTAAAAGAAGAGCAGAGCCTACAAATAGAATTGAAGATTTACCAGCCTTGTTTATGTTCCATTCCTCAACTAATTCTTCTCTATATCTCATAACTAGGTGTATCCCATAGTCAACACCTAATCCAACTAAAAGGATGGGTACAATTACGGCGAAGAAACTAGGCTCAAATTGTAGTATACTTGCAAAACCATTGGACCAAATAATTGCCATCATTAGCGCAAACATGGTAAGCCCTACATCGACTGTAGAACGGAATGTAGCAAATAATACACCAATGACTAAAATAATAACAAGTAGGAAGAGTTGACTAGTACTTTCTTCTGAGGCATCATTAATTTCATTATCTAAAACTGCCTGTCCCAAAGCATGAGCTTTGATGTGTTCAAATTCCATATTTTTTACAACTTGATTCATCTCTAGTTCAACGCTTACCATTCGGTCAAATGCATCAGAGGTGTCTTCACCTTCACGATTACTATTATCAAATTTGAACGTTATTTTCGTTGCTTTAGCAGTGTTATTATCATCGTATTCACCAAGAATATTAATTACAGCACCAGCCATCATAGGGTTTTGTTTTGCAATACTAAAGGCATCTTTAATTTCTTGATTGGTTTTATTTGCGTAAATAGATTTTAAACTTTCTAAATTCGAAGCATCTCCCTCTACAAATGGTGCTAAATAATTGGGAATAGAAACAATATTTGAGCTAGGGTTGTTAGGATCCATAGAGTTATTAGAAATCAATTCATTATTTATCAAAGCGATTTCAATTTCAATGATTTCTACAAATACATTTGATGTAAGTACATCATTCTCAT
>JAPYSW010000025.1 GCA_029936395.1 Candidatus Poseidoniia archaeon | reverse complement strand
GTCCCATTTTCATCATACTCATTTTCAAAGATTCGTAGATACCCCAGAACATTAATGTGCGTATCTGTGGAATATTCCTTGTTAACACATCCTGCTTTGAAACCTGTTGCATCATAATAACGGGTTTGCAAAGTTGCTGTGTTAAGACCACCAACACGACCTTCATAAGTTGTTGTAAAATTAAATGAATTGCCTTTAAAATCAGATTCAAGATTTACCATTGTTGGAGCTTCCATGTAAACTGTAACATTATAGACACGAGCTATGACTCCACCCAAATCAGTACCTACTATCTGTTCTGTTCTATAGGAGAACCACATGGGTGCTGAACCTGGACCTGCACCACTATTTCTACCTTCAAATGTGTTTTTAAGAAGTGCCAATGAACTACCTTCACCAGGTACAAAAATCATCTTTGTGCCTGCTTCTGGTTCAGCGACACAAGTCATTACTTCGACACCATCTAATATTCTCTTATCTGAACAAGTGAAATTATCGGTGTAGTCACTATTAACTGGATTTGGAAATCCATAAGTTTTGCCTTCTTCAGGAAGGTTTGTAGGTGTCCATGCTCCTTGTTTACCATCAACTTCATAACTTTTACGATTTAATAATACCGGATTATCACTTGTATCTGAAATTGTTCCTAACCAAACGCCTGCGCCATCAATTCCGTCCGTTGTTAAACTAAAATTCTGTGAAAGGACAGTATAGTCGTCACCACTCGGTTTCCCCACAAGGCTAAGAGTAGCTCCCGCATCAACCTGAGCTTTGGTTGGTTCATAAGAACCACTGCCTACGTCGTCGACAAAAACACCAGTCCCAGTCTCTGTATCTAAATCGAAAATTTCAATATCCCCTTCAAAATAATAATCCACTTCAAAATCATTAGGTGCAAGAAGGCCATTAGGAACCATTACACCCATAACATATGCAGATATAAGCAGAAATACTGCTCCTGAGGCTACTAAAGCCTGTGCCGTCCATTCGGGTAAGTTCATGTTGCTCATGATATTTCTCCCATTACCGGGCAATGAGTTATTGTTTCATCGTATGAAACATAAATCTAATCAAAAAAAACGTATATAACCTTTGTTGTTGGATTATTATTCTTTTTTAGAAGCCAAATCTTCTAATTTAGTAATGAACAATTTAACTTCTTCAACACTCCAATCAACATAAAATTCTCCAAGCTTAGACCAGGCTTCTGGATCCTCGTCTGCCATACGATATAAATCAACTAATGTTGCTTGAATCTTACCTTCATCATAATTTTTTGAATAATCTATAACTCTTTGTTCAACCTTGTTTTGGTCAACATTATAACTCGTATTAATATCTAAATCACTAAATTCAAGATAATCACCAAGTAATATTTGAGGAATATACAATATATACATACCTGAAAAAAATACACCAAATTGAAACAAAAGATATCCTTCGGAAGCATGTCCAAAGGTAAACCAACCTTCTTCTTCCATGTACATTTTAGAATAATAATAATAACTAATAAATGTAAATATGAAAAATGAAGGAACAATGATTAACCAATCGGTCAAACTAATAGATCTGTCTGCTTCTGGAACTTGCCCTATAATATTATATCTTAATCCATAAATTTCTAGGATCATCCAATACATTAAAAATATGGCCAAGAAAATTAGAATTAAACTTACAATAAACCAAACATATCCCTGATCAAACATCACAAACATAATTATAGATCCAAATGCAGTAAGCCAGTAAACACCAATTAACCAAACACCATGTGTCCATATTTTATAGAATAATTGTTGAAGACAAATAAGACAAAGAATTCCAGATAATAACCAAATAGGAGTAGATACCAAATGAAACTCAATTCCAAATAAAGGCAAAGAAATCATCTGGCCAATACCTGAGTCAATATAACCGCAAAAAAGTGATACAGTAAATGTTAAAGTTGAGAAAACTAAAAGTAATGAATCCTCTGTTGAACGCTCCAAACTGAACTGCCGACCTAGTAGACCCATCGAGTAATTAGTTTGAAAGTTACTACAAAAAGATTATGTGTGTAATAATTCCTACTCTTTTTCCATAGCTTGCTTGATTAAATCACCCATAGTTAGTGACTCGCCAGAAGATTTAGAATTACTGACTTCTACATCCTCAACCATCTCTGTTAGCTTAATTTTCAAGAAATTCTCAAGCTTCTTTGTAAGCTTTTCATTAGGGCTCATATTACCTGCCTCAACTGAAGTTATAATCGATTTCTTCTCTGAAATTTTACTAGCTAGAGTGGCATGATCTAAATTCATTCTTTCCCGAGCTTTCCGTACAACACTTCCTAAATTACCAATTAAAACCTCATCTGTTTCAATTTCTTTGTACCTAGTCTTTTGTTGCCTTTTTTCAAGTGTCTGAGCAACATAGGCTCTATGACCTATAGAATCTCGGTAGGTTGGTTCTTCTCCCAAACTCGCACAATTACTACATAACTGTAAGACTGAACCTGAGATTTTCCGGGGTTCAATAGCATGCGATTCGGCTCCACACATTTCACAAATCATTTTAAATCACAAAATGATATATATCTAAGCCAATTAAATGTTTTAGTGATTATAAGTGGCACCCGAAGAAAGTGAAGGTGACGTTTCGGCACCTGAGAAAGGCGAGGATTGGAATAAGTGGCTCATAGAAGAAACTGAACGATTTGAATCTGAAAAAAGGCAACTTGAGACTGATGTCTCCAGAATGAAACGAGAAAATGCACATTTGAAAGGTGAACTAGCTAGACTAAGAGCCCCCCCACAAGTTATTGGAACAGTTACTGACATATTAGAAGACGGTCGTGTTAGTATCAAGTCAAGTAGTGGACCCGACTTTGTAGTTCACATATCTGAAGGAATAGATAAAGAAAACTTAGACGTTGGAGAAAGAGTCGCATTACATAGACAAACATTAGCAGTCCTAGAAACACTACCATCAACTAAAGATCCATTGATAATGGGTGCTGAAATTGAAAATAAACCAACGGAGACATACAAAGACATAGGTGGATTAAGCAATGAATTAGATGAATTAAGAAGTACTGTTGAACTACCAATGATGCATCCTGAAAGATTTACAGATGTTGGTATTGAACCTCCAAAAGGTGTTTTACTTGTTGGTCAACCTGGAACTGGGAAAACATTGATGGCTAAAGCTGTTGCTAACGCTACAAATGCAACATTTATACGATTAATCGGAAGTGAGTTGGTTCAAAAATACATCGGTGAAGGTGCTAGATTGGTTAGGGAACTCTTCCAATTGGCTCAAGAAAAAGCACCGAGCATTATTTTTATTGATGAATTGGATGCAGTTGGTGCTAAGAGAATGGACGTAGGGACTACCGGTGATAGAGAAGTTCAACGGACATTAATGCAATTATTAGGAGAACTAGACGGATTTACTCCACGAGGAAATGTATCAATCATGGCAGCTTCGAACAGGCCTGACATATTGGATGAAGCATTACTAAGACCTGGTCGGTTTGATAGAATAATAAAAATCCCTTTGCCAGAAGAAGAAGCCCGATTAAAAATCATTAAAATACATGCCAGTAATATGTCTATTCAAAGAGGCGTCAATTATAAGAAACTATCAAAAGATACTGAAGGGTTATCTGGAGCTGATCTGCGAGCGCTTTGTGTAGAAGCTGGAATGAATGCTATTAATGATAAAAGACCTAAAGTTAATTCAAAAGACTTCGCCTATGCTCTAGATAAAGTACTAAACCGTCTAAATGATGCTGAAGTCTTAGAACCTGAAGGCGGCCTATACTATTGATACAAAATATATCAAAAGAGAATGCAGCCCAAGAAGCTATTAAGTTTGTCAAGAATGGAATGATAGTTGGCCTGGGAACTGGATCTACTGCTAAAATTGCAGTTGGCCTTTTAGGAAAAAAGTTATCAAAAGATTTTAAAATAAAGGGAATACCCACTTCTATTGCAACTGAAGAGCAAGCAAACAAATTAGGAATAGAATTGGTAGACCTCCATGAATATGAAAATATTGACATTGCTATTGATGGGGCTGATGAAGTTTCACCAAATAAATCCATGATTAAAGGACTAGGTGGGGCCCTTTTACGAGAAAAAAAAGTAGAGATTAAAGCAAAAGAATTGATTATTATTGTGGATGAAACTAAAATGGTTGATATTTTGGGAAAAGGTCCACTTCCTGTAGAAGTAGATATTACTAATTATGAAAGAACGGGAACTATTATTGAAAGATTAGGATGTAAAATTGAATTGAGGATTGAGGCAAATAATAAACCATTTATCACAGATAATGGAAATTATATTTATCATCTTATATTTGCTGAAGGAATTAAAGATCCTGTAAATTTAAACAAGAATCTACTTGAAATTAAAGGTGTGAAAGATACCGGATTATTTCTAAATATGGCTACAAAAGTGATAATTGGTAGCAAAAATGGTACTCGAATAATAGAATAAATTACTTACCACGTTGTTCTTTGGCCTTTGGTCTTAGACCTTTATAATTACACTTACGGCATTTGACTGCCTTCCATGCATTAACTGCATTACATTGCATACAAATTTTCTTGTTGAACATTCGTGCTTCAGCTTCAGGAAAACGTGCCATGTGTGCGACGTAGAAGACGTGGTTATAATGATTGTGGCAAAAAAATACAAAGATACAAATAAGGAACTTTATATGACTTAATATGAATCTGAGGCCCAATAGGGCAAATCATGTCAGAGGTTTCTAACTCTTGAATAGTATCAATGACATTTTTAGAGAATTCGCAAATATAGTGTCTTTTCACTCTAGGGGAGGGAAATAACCTAGTGAATTTATTAACTATATTTACAACAATCGGTGATGGTTTTAACAATGAAGAATTAGAATGGGGAAGAATTTTTATTTTCCTATTTTTAGCATTAGGTATCTCTTTTCTTTGCTCTCTACTTGAAGCCATTATTCTCTCAGTAACGTGGTCACACATTGAAATATTAAAGAAAAAAGAAAATAGTAGTGGAGATTTACTTAAGAAACTTAAAGGAGATATTGATCAGCCTCTTGCTGCCATTTTAACCTTGAATACCGTTTCACATACAATTGGTGCTGCAGGTATCGGTTCAGAATTTCACAAACTAGGAAATGAATGGTTTACTGTTGCATCAATCATACTTACTATTTTGATTTTAGTGTTTTCAGAAATAATACCAAAAACACTAGGTGCTATTTATTGGAAGAAAATGGCACCAAGTGCGGCATATTTACTTGAATTACTAATCTGGATTACATGGCCAATCGTGGTAGTGCTAAACTATTTTTCAAGAATGATCTCAGATGGAAATGAAGATCAAAAAAAGATGACTCGTGAAGAAATGATTGCTGTAGCAGAGATTGGAGAAACGCAAGGAGCTCTGGAAAAACAAGAAACACGGGTCATCAAAAATTTGCTTACATTAGATAAAATTCTAGCTGAAGATGTAATGACGCCAAGTACTGTTATGATGACATTTCACAAATCTGAAACGATAGAAGAAGTAATCAAAAAAAACTCACCAATCCCATTTTCTAGAATTCCTATTGTTGATAATGATTTAGACGATATTATCGGAGTTGTTTTTAGAAGTAAAATTCTAGAAATGAATAGTGATGGAAAATCTAATGTGAAAATGGAGGAACTAGCTGCTGAACTATTAACAGTTAGCCCTGAAGATTCAGTAGCCACTTTACTTGAAGAGTTTTTGAAGAAGAAAGAGCATGTTTTCTTAGTTGTTGATGAATATGGCACTACACAAGGAATCATAACATTGGAAGATGCAGTAGAAACATTATTAGGAGCTGAAATTGTAGACGAATCTGATTCTGTTGAAGATATGAGGCAATTAGCAAGAGAACTTTGGGAAAAACGACGTAAACGTAAAAGACTAATCTAAGAGTTCACTAGAATACCATTCTTTAATACGATTAGAAGTCCATATCATACTTGGAAGGACAAATATAGCAATTATAATTGAATAAAGTATAGTTGCTGCAGTTATTATCCCAAAATTACTTACCAACGGCATTGGAGATAATAATAGAACTCCAAAACCACAAATAGTAGTAAGGCCGGAAATTAAAATAGCTGAACCTGTAGACTTAATAGTGGCTTCAATGGCCTGACTCTCACTCTTATGCTCTATTTCCTCTCTATATCTTTCAATAATGTGTATTGCATAGTCAATACCTAATCCTACAGTTAAGGCAGTTACCATTACAGTTAAAACATTTAGAGTTATGTCAAACGCCCACATTGTAGCCATAATCCAAGTTGTAGCTAAGATAGTTGGTAAAATAGCTATTAATCCAAACTCAAAACTTCGATAAACTATAGTCAAAACAATAGCTGCAAGAATAATTGAAACTAAAGTCGAACTCAATTGTGTGGTTTGAATTTCATTAACTGTAACGCTTGTAAGAACATGACCTCCCGTTATGCTTACTGTATACTTTTCTGAAGACAATAGAGAGGGAATATCACCTTCTAATTCAGCCCTCATATATTCAAGACCTTTGTTGTCTAAATCATAATTACTATTTGGACCAATATACACTCTTACTACTGAAGATATATATTCACCATCTATATCTCTATGAAGTACATGTTTTATGACCTCAGAATAAGTCTCTTGAGTAAAGGTATCGGAAATGTCTAAATCACGTTGATAAAGATAATCAAATAGATTATTAATATCTTTATCAGTGGTTTGGCTAAAAGGCTTGGATTGATATGTTAAATTAAAAGCATTTTGTAAAGATTGGACATATATATATTTATTAGAATCATGTACTTCAATATTTCCAATCATAGAATTCTGTGAACTATCTTTATAGTATGAGAATTTAATCCGTGAACGGAAAGCATCTGAAGGCACTGTAACTGATGCTTCATAATGTGATGATAAATCTGAATCAAGTAAAGATTTTTCAATTATTTTCCACGCAAACAATTTATTATTTTCATAATACCAGGAAACATTAATTTTTAAAGATGATGAAGATATAGATGATTGAGTATCCCAACTTATATCTAAATTATCATTAGGTGTAGTAACAAACATATTAGTTACAATCCATTCATGTGTAGAATTATTTCCTTGGCCAACATTATACTCTTCAGAGGCTATAGCTGATTGTATAATCTCATAAACTGAATCTACGCGTGCACTTGATCCTACTGTGATAACATATCTATCTCCATTAAGACCATCATTATCAGTACCTTGTTCACCATATTGTAACTGATAAGAACTATTCAAAAAATCAGTTGTTGCTATTGGACCTTCAATGAGTATTTGGGATTGAGAATAACTAGCACCTCTAAAATCAGAATCAATATGACGTGCAGTCACCATTATTTCTAAATCATCCGAGACAAAATCATCTAAACCAAATGAAGTATCTACTTGTGAACCATAGAAAGCTGCGATTAATGTGATTATAATAACTGTTGAAACTATTGCTAGTGGATTTTTATCAACCATTTCGGAAGTTGTAGATATAAAAGACTCAACTATTTCTGAATCTTTAACAGTAGTTAGAGTGTTTTCGGAATCCGAATCAAGAATAAATCTAAGAGAAGTATAAAAGAATAAAGTTAGGATAAAAGATATGAAAATTCCAATAGCACACAATATGCTAAAGTCTCTAACTGGACCTACACCTGCACTAATACCTGAAAGGAAAGCAATAACTGTAGTCATCATTGCTAACGAAAGAGCCTGACCCGTATGCATTTGTGCATCTAATAATGATTCTTCAACGGTATTTCCTGCCTTGAGACCTTCTTGATATCTACGGCTAATATGTACTGCAAAATCAATTCCTAAACCAACAACCAATGGAATCACGGCAACCGCTAATGCAGTTAACTTTATTCCAAGAATACCTGCAAAAGCAAATGTCCAGACAACTGAAATAATTAAAGTAATTAGTGGCAATACTACATAACTCCAATGTCTAAAAGATAACCAAAGTAGAATTGTAGTAACTACGAGCATGCCTATCGCCATACGTAAATTAGTTTCTTGAGTAGATTGATCAACATCATAAGCTAAAAGATCAACTGAAAAAGTCTCGGCATGAACCTCACTACCAGATTCTTTGTTATGAATCTGTGATAATAACCTTATTTTTTGACCGACTACTTTCTTTTGTTCGGTAGTTAAATCAGGTTCTAGATTAATCATTATAATTGTAGAATTTGAAAGCGGAGCTGAACGTAGAGAATCTCCAGATTGTATAATCAATGGATCTAGATTCAAATCCTTATTAACTAATACATCGGTAACAAAATCAACTTCATTCCACGAATAATTACCACCTCCAGACGAAGAAATTGAATCATATACCAATTGCCATGGATTTTCAGATTGTTTTACTTTAGCTAAAGACATATCTGAATCTTTGAGAGCTGAATCAAAAAAGCCTGCAACAGAAAGTACATCTTTAGCACCACCTATTTCTGAACATTGATTATGTAAATCTAAAATATCTTCTAAATTATCTATTGTCAAAATATTCTGATTAGTCACAGAAGTCAAATAAAGATTAACTATACTTGAATCGCTCCCAAAGTCATCACTAATCTTATCATAAGTTTCAACTTCAGAAGACTGGGGAAGAAACGCATCTACATCTGTTACGAATTCAACTTGGAGCAAGAATGGAGATAATACTAGTGTCAAAAGCGCTACTATGACCACAATTTGTCTCGGACTCTCGATTGGAAGTCTCGCGTAACGCTCTATCATATCCACCGTGCATTAGACACTACCTTAAAAATTGTGTGTCAGTGCCCCAAACGTCTTTTACGTTGTTGGAATGAACGAATTGCACGTAAAAAATCTATCTTTCGCATATTAGGCCAAAAGACATCTGCAAAGTACAATTCGGAATAGGCCAGTTGCCATAATAAAAAGTTACTTATTCTTTCTTCCCCAGATGTACGCAATATTAAATCAGGATCTGGTAAACCACTAGTATATAAATTTGAAGAAATTAAGTCTGCATCAATATTATCTATATCTATTTCGCCATTCTGGAGTTTTTTTCCAATAATCTTCATAGAACGAACTAATTCTTGCCTACCACCATAAGCAACTGCTAAATTATAATTGAAATTATCATATTCTTTAGTTTTTGATTCAGCATATTCTATAGCTTCAACAACATTCTTAGGCAAAAGTTCACGATGGCCAATCGCCCTCACTCTAACCTTATTCTCATGCACACGTGGATCGTCACCAGCATTTCTAAAAGACTCTTCAAATAAATCCATTAAAGGCTCAAGTTCTTCTTTACTTCTATTGAAATTCTCCAATGAAAAAGCATAGACTGTCAGATAACGTATATCCAAGTTTCGAGACCAATCTGATAAATTCTCTAGAGTCGTTTTACCCTTAACATGACCTTCAAAAGGAAGCAGACCTAAACTTTCAGCATATCTCCTATTACCATCCATTATCACTGCTAGATGTTTCGGAACTGGTCCTTTGCGAATTTGACCCTCTAATCGCCTCTCATAGACCTTATAAATTGGAGAAAGAAGTCTCCGTAATACTTCTACCACAAGATACTATGTGGATACAACATTATAAAACACTTTTACTGGAGGTTTATGAAACATCAGTATTTACTAGAACTTGGGGGTGAAAATACTGAACTCGGCAAGATTGAAGCTCTAGAACTACTATCAACTGAAAATTATGAACCTAAATTAGTATTAAAAGAATCCTCAATTATTACTATAGAGGTCTCTAATATAATTAAACCGAGGATTATAAGAAGATTAGGAATGACAAAACGAATTTCCAAAATATTCCATGAAGATAAAGAAACAAATTTGGAAAAGATTGTCAAAAAAATATCCTTTTTAGATATCGGCCAAAAAACATTTGCAATACGTCAAATTTGTAATAAAGTAATGTCTGAAAAAAAAATAGCACATATCTTAGGAGAAAAAATACCTAAATATAATAAAACTAATCTAGATAATCCTGAAATAAAAGTATTATATTATACAGGAACAAAAACAATCATTTCTATTTGGGATCGAAAATTAGAAACCTATTATAAAAAATGTTTGAAATATCACATAAAAAACCGACCTTTTTTCTCTCCAATAAGTATTCATCCCAGAATTGCTAGATCCATGATTAATCTTGCCAATTGCTCAATAAATGATACCATTATTGATCCATTTTGTGGAACTGGAGGAATGTTGATTGAAGCAAGTGATATGAAAATTGATTCAATTGGAATTGATATTATGGAGAAAATGGTCGATTATTCCATAGGGAATCTAAAACATTTTGGATTAAAGAGTAAAGTACTTGAAGGAGATGTTGCAGAAATAATAAACTGTAAATTCAAGGCCATTGTTACTGATCCACCTTACGGAATCTCAACAACTACAAAAGGAGAAGGTGTTGATAAGTTAATGAAAAGATGTATGAACATATTCAGTGAAAATATGAAACAAGGGGATAGATTAGTCATGGCACTATCAAAACCAGAACTCATTGAAAATCAGAATTATAAAAAAATTTATCAGTTTCAATGGTATATTCACAAATCATTAACTCGATATATTTTAGTAATGGAAAGAAATTAATATTTTACATCAATAATAACTTCATAATCCATACTTCCTGATTCGTTTTCAATGGTGAAAACATAATCACCTGTAGAACTCAAATCATCACTAGTATAAGACCACGCACCATCACCTTCACTTACACCTGTTTCTTCCTGAATAATAGCTTCATCAGCATCAGTTAATCTCAATGTTACTGTATCATCTTCAAAAGGACTTATGCTTGCTGATTCTAGGGAATATTCAATACGAAGACTAATTACTCCATTATTTACAGGTATTTCTATTTCTTCGGTGCCATCATTACCATTAACATTTCCACTCTGTTCATCATGATAATCTTCAACAACCAAAACGGTAGTTTCAATTTCATCAGATAAACCTGTTGAATCTGTAACTACTAGTGTAACCAAAAATTCTCCTTTATCTGGATAATTACGCTCAATACTTATTCCTTCATATTGTTTACTATCATCTTCAAAAGACCACAGATATGTTAAATCATCATTATCCGAATCTGTTGAAGTAGAACCTGAAAAAGATACCGTTTCATTCATTTGGATTTTTGGATTAGATGGAGTTATTTTTGCAGTTGGTCTATTTCCACTTGATGACACCGTATTATCTGTATTCTCTTCTTCATCATCTGCATTATATACATATTCATAATAACCGTAACCTCCTGAAGCACTTACTCCTAAAAGCAAAATTAGCATAAGTAATGATATCTTTTTCATACTTATTACAACTTATTTATGCAGTATTAATAGTTACCCATGCACCTAATCAAAGATTATTTCAAGAAAAGCATATAAATAGGGCGCCTGAGTGACGCCAACTCCGGATTAATTTCCGAAGAATTTAACATGTCAGAAGATCCAGATTTTAAGTACATAATTCGCATTGCCAACGCCGACGTTTCTGGTGAAGAAAAATTAGCATATGCTCTAACATCAATACGAGGTATTGGTCAAAGAACTAGTAGCGCTATAATTACAAAATTAGGATTGGATGCAACTCAGTTAGCTGGTAAATTGACTGATAAAAACGTAGAAGAAATCGAAGTAGCTATTGGAAATATTAGTGAATATGTACCAAAATGGTTACTTAATAGACAAAACGACTACGATACTGGAGAAGATGTTCACCCAGTTAGTATTGATTTAAAAATGGCACATGAAGATGATCTTAATCGTATGAAAAAAGTAAAATCCTATAAAGGTATTAGACATGCCTCCGGACATAAAGTCAGAGGACAAAGAACCTATTCCAATGGTCGTAAAGGACTTGCATTAGGTGTAAGCAAAAGGAAGGCAGCTTAGATAATGGGCGACCCAAAATTTCCTAGTAAGCACTACAACACCCCTTCACATCCGTGGCAAAAAATTAGAATTGAACAAGAATCTAATTTGGTTAATCAATATGGGTTGAAAAATAAAAAAGAAATTTGGAGGGCTGATACTAAAGTTCGAGAGATGCGAAGACAAGCAAGAAAATTAACTGCTAATTCTAGTGAGACTCAAGCCCAAAAAGAAAAGGTTCTACTATTAGCTAAATTAAATAGATTAGGGATGCTTGAACAAGATTCTGCATTGGAAGATGTCTTAAGGATGAGTCCAGAGAATATATTAGACAGAAGACTACAAACTCAAGTTTATCTACAAGGATTATCATCTACAGTTAAACAAGCCAGACAGCTTATTGTTCATGGACATATTTCAGTTGATGGAGCAGTTACAAGAGTTCCAGGTATGACCGTAACTCGTTTACAAGAAAAAAACCTAACCTACTCACCTTCATCTGCATTAAACAGTGATTTACACCCTGTTCGGCCTGGGGCAAAAGCACCTGTGGACGACGAACCTATTGAAGAAGATACAACTAAAGAGGAACCTAAAGCTGAAAAAACGGATGCTCAAAAAGAACCTGAAACTAAAGAAGAAAATACTAAGGAGGCTAAAAAATAATGGACAAATGGGCAATAGCACATATATTTGCATCACATAATAACATTATTATTACAGCTACAGATTCAACTGGTGCTGAAACTATTGCAAAGTGCTCAGGTGGAATGGTAGTCCGTTCTCAACGTGAAGAAGCTAGACCTCATGCTGCAATGTTGGCAGCAGGGCAAGTAGCTGAAGCTTTGAAAGAAAAAGGTATTGTTAATGTACATGTTAAACTAAGAGGTGCTGGAGGTAAGAGAAGTGGAACACCAGGACCTGGTGCCCAAGCTGCAATTAGAACACTAGCAAGAGCCGGAATAATGATTACTAGAATTGATGATGTAACACCTATACCACATGATGGTGGAAAGCCTAAAGGTGGACGTAGAGGAAGGAGAGTATAAATGAAAGTCAAAGTATTGAATATGGAGGATTATTATGCCCAAATTGAATTTAAAGATGTTAATTATTCTTTTGTAAACTCTGTCAGAAGATCATTAATTTCTATGGTTCCTTGTTTGGCATTGCATGAAATTGATTTCCACATGGGTTCCTTAGGATCGTATGTAGATGAAGAAAGTGGTGATGAAAAAGAATACGAATCTATTAGTGCTATGTTTAATGAAATTATAGCCCATAGGCTCGGAATGTTACCAATTCCTACTGATAAGAAAACTGTTGAAGCTTTCGGAGAATCTATAGATGATGATAGTAAGCAACCTGACATTATGTATTCATTACATAAGCAAGGACCTTGCACAGTCTATTCTGGTGATTTAGAACCTGTTAATGGTGACGATTCATTAATTATTCCTGAGGCAAACGTACCTATTGTCAAATTAGCTGAAGGCCAAGCAATATTAGTTTACGCTAAAGCTAAGATGGGAGTTGCAAGTAAACATACAAAGTGGCAATGTGCTGTTGCACCTCGATTCTATCAGGCTCCAACTATTACAGTTTCATCTGGAAAAGGCTCCAAAGCTGTTTTGAACGCAGTAGGTAAAGATAAATTTACAAAGAAAGGAACAAATCATGTTATTACTAATCCTGTAGACGCTCACCAAGCTTTGAAAGATTTAGAAAAGTTATGGAATGATGAAGATGCGCAAAAAGCTATAACAGTTACAACTAAAACCGATCACTTCATTTTCGAATTTGAAACAAATGGAGCTATGAAAGCTGATTTGGCTTTACAAGAAGCTCTTAAAGCATTTGATACGCATTGTAACGAGTTTACTGCTGGTTTTAATTCTGCAGCATAATTACAAAAGTCTTTAGTAAATATTTATTAGCAGTGCATTGTGTAATGTAAATAGTCTTAATGTATTATTGCGGGGGTCGCATAGCCAGGCCAATTGCGCTAGGTTGAGGGCCTAGTCCTTAGTGGTGCGTGGGTTCAAATCCCACCCCCCGCACCATCTATTCTACTAACGAAAACTTACAT
>JAPYSW010000066.1 GCA_029936395.1 Candidatus Poseidoniia archaeon | reverse complement strand
GTGTCGAGACTGTTATTTTTATAGGTGCTGGAACTGAAAGTAATGAAGCTATCACCGGATTATTTATTGGAATTATTATTGCCACAATACTCGGTTATGTACTATTCAGCTCAACAAAGAATCTAGATATTCGATTTATGTTCAATATATCTACCTCATTACTCATTGGTTTTGCAGCCTATCTTGTTATGAAAGCCATACGTGAATTTGGTGAAATTGGATTCATGGGAATGCCTGAAAGTTTTCCTTTACAAGTTTTTGGAGCATCAGTATATTTAGTGATGGCACATTTTGTTTCAGAAAAATATAGTGTCTCTTTAGTTGGATCTATAACTGGAACCTTCAAAGGAATTACGACACTCCTTACAAATGGAAATAGTAGAGATTAAAATTAACTATTTATTTGCCTTTATACTTCATATCTGAAACGAACATTCCTAAAAAGAAAGCACCAATAAAAGCAATAATCTCTTTAAATCCGGGAGTATTAAAACTATCATCTCCATCGAGAAAACCATCCCAAATGAGAAGACCTACGTAAAGCCCTAAACATCCAAAACCAAAATACTGCGAATATTGTTTTAATTGATTTATATCCATAATCTAATGATATGTGAGGTTTATTCTTAAGGTTTACCCTTATCTTACTAAAAATATAATAAATGGGTGCACTATGGAACCTACTCAATGGGCAATATTCAAGTTTTAGATGACCACACTATCAATCAGATTGCAGCTGGAGAGGTAATTGAAAGACCTGCCTCTGTCGTTAAAGAACTTATTGAAAATTCATTAGATGCTGGTGCTAAAAATATATGGATTAGAATTGAAGAAGGCGGAACTTCCCTAATCGTTGTTAGAGATGATGGAAATGGAATGGATAGATTAGATGCTGAATATGCTTTCAAAAAACATGCTACATCTAAAATAAGAATATTTGATGATTTACAGACTGTTAATACCTCCGGATTTAGAGGAGAAGCACTGCCTTCTATCGCATCAATCTCAAGATTAAGAATGGCTACAGCTGCAAAAGACAGTAAATTAGGGACTAGAATAACTATTGAAGGCGAAAACGAACCAAACATTGAAGATTTTGCGACTCCTCAAGGTACTAAAATTGAAGTTGCAGACCTTTTCTTCAATACTCCTGTAAGGTCTAAATATCTAAAAAGGATATCAACTGAACTTCAGCACATCGTAAAGATTGTTACTATAGAAGCAATTAGAAGACCCGATGTTGCTTTTAATTTAGAACATGGTGAAAGAAAAATTATTGATGCGCCAAAATCTGATTTGAAAACTAGAATAGGTGTACTTTTAGGAAATGATGCTGCAAAAGAATTAATTGAAATTAAAGGAGACAGTGAAGATTTTCAAATAAGAGGTTTTCTAACAAAGCCTGCAATATCTCGAAGAACTACCTCAGGTCTTTACTTGCACATAAATGGAAGACCTGTACAAGCACGTAATGTTTGTTATTCAATTAAGGGCGCATATGGTAGCTTATTGCACGATGGACATTTTCCATTAGGTGCACTTTTCATAGAAATACCAAAAATTGATGTGGATGTAAATGTGCACCCTGCAAAAACAATAGTCCGTATTGCAAAAGAAGAACAAGTTAATAAAAAAATTAGAGTTGTAATCAATGAAACACTAGCTGAACATGCGCTAATTGCACATGTAGACTTAAGTGGCTCTAAAACTTCATTTGATAGTATTACTGCTGCAAATACTAAAACAAAACCACGACAACTGAACAATATTGACTCATTACAACAAGAATTTGAAGTGGATTTTCATCAACATGATGTCAAAGAAACAAACATGCCTACAATGCGCCCTCTAGCACTTGTAGAAAACAAATACATCGTTGCTTTGGGTTTAGATGGAGTATTCATCATTGATTTTCATGCTGCACACGAGCGAGTAATGTATGAAAGGCTAAAGGAACAAATGAGATTTAAAAGGATAGGAACTCAAAATCTATTAGCACCTATTTCTCTCGAACTTTCTAAAACTGAAACTAATGCATTTGAAAGAATGCTATCTGAAATAAATGATATGGGATTTGAAGCTGAAAAATTCGGGCCATCCTCATTTATGATAAGAGGAGTACCTGCATTATTGGCTGGATCTGAACCTGAACGAATAAGAGAAGCTATCGACGACGTTGTAGAAAGTGGAAGTATGAAATCCGCGGAAGATAGACATCAACACATGATGTACACTGTAGCCTGTCATTCAGCTTTAAGAGCTGGAGATAAACTAACAATGGCCCAAATGGAATTCGTGATAAGAGAGATGGAATCGATTCCAAATCCGTACGCTTGTGTTCATGGAAGGCCAACTGTAATGACAATTACTCCAAACGAATTAGATAAGAAATTTAAGCGAAGCGGATTCTAAAGTATATCTGGATTTCTTTTTTTCTTAATTTTTTTTAACAATTTGCGTTTCTTCTCCAAAACAGGCTCTGATTCTTTAATGTTTTCAAATTTAGATTGCAACAACAGAGGCCTATCACCTTCTAAATTACCAAATTGGAATAATAAAGCTGGTAACATGAAAACTGCAGCCACAAAAGAAAGAAAAATCATAATAGCCATTATCATTC
>JAPYSW010000024.1 GCA_029936395.1 Candidatus Poseidoniia archaeon | reverse complement strand
TGTTTTATTTTTGGAACTGTATTGCTTAATCGAAAATATGATTTATCTAAATTATATGGGGCAGAATCAAAATCATTAGGAATCGTATTTCTATTGCTGATGGCTTTCACTATCAATATGATACCTTTAGTGTCAGCAGCAGATTCTGATGATGATGGTGTAGATGATGCAGATGATGATTGTCCTGACACTGTAGACCAAGATGATTGGTCGATAGCTGACAATGGCTGTTCCTATCCTTCGTATATGGATGATGTTTGGCAATGTATTGACGGGGGCGTGATGGTTCAAGATTTAACTGGTAATGATGATGAAGAATGCAGTGTTACTCTTAGTTATGATGCAACATACATGACCGTAACTACTCCCGGAATTGCAAATCACGACATGGAAGGTGGCCCTGGTGGAGAGATTAACAGTCAAGATTATTCGTGGAAATTTCCTTTGGTTCCTGTAGATGATGATGATTGCAATCCGGATGTTTCGACCGATGGGTGCGACATGGCTCCAGATAGAGGGCCTGTGGCTGTTGCCGTTAATGGAGTTCCATTCTATGGGCCTGAAGATGGGCCCGGTGGTGATGCTGTTGCAAACCACATTGGAATCTACGAAGAAGATCGTCAACAAATTGAATTAGGAGTCTGTGGGGCGCATTCTGGACCCGGAGGGTCCTATCACTACCATTACGACAGTAACTGTATGCACTGGCATGGCGATAGTTCGAATGAGAATCATGATGTTTCTATCACGGACGACAAGGATTTCTCACCTGAGGACTTGACAATTAATGTTGGAGATACAGTTACTTGGACGAATGATGATGATAGTCCCCACACCGTAACTGCGGACGATGATAAATTCAATTCTGGGAATATGGGAGAAGGTGCAACATGGTCCTATACCTTTACGGAGGTTGGCACCTATGATTACCATTGTAACTATCATGGTTCAATGACGGGAAGTGTAACCGTTGTTAATCCTGAAATTGTGTGGACAGATTATGATTTTTCAAAGATAGATAGCACTGTTGCTTCATCAATTATTGGATTTGCATTTGATGGGTATCCAATCTATGGAGCTTATGGTACTATTGATGGTGAAGTTACATTAATGAGAAGCAATTATGTTTTGAAAGATGGAGAAAATGGTTACAATGGTATTGATGATTACAGTTACAGTGCTGACAACGGAGGTCATTTAGATGCATGTAACGGCGTTTTTAGCTCAACTCCAGAGTTTCCTGATGGGATTTACCATTACCATGCTACAATGCCTGTAGAAGGCGTTAATCCTTCTGCAAACAATGCTTTCCCATATTTCATTAATTGTTATGCTGGCGTAGCTGAAGGCTCAAATTTTGATGGAGGTACAACTGGTGGCCCTCCGGATGCAGATGGAGATCATGTTGGAGACGGTTGGGATTTATGCAGTGATACGGGAGATACCTCCTATCCTGATGGATTTCCAATGTATCCAAGAGGGTGTACTGGAGAACAATTTTCAGCATTAAGCTCTGAAGATCAAGATACTGCTAAAATGGCATATGATGGAGATAATCCGCCTGCACCCCCTGATGGAGATGGTGATGGAATTCCAGACCCTCTTGATAATTGTGCAAACACTGAAAATGGAAACTTGGTTTACAGTGATGGGTGTGATCATATAAGATACGATTCCGATTGGTTCACATGGGTTATGAATGGAACACACGAATCCATAATGTCCGTTACTGGCCAGTCTTTGAACTGGACTCATTCGATTGTCTCTATCTATAATGAATCAGGAGGATACGAGCAACCTAGTTTCTACAATGCCATAGAATACGAGACCGATTTAGTTATGAATCATAGTTGGCTAGAAAATGGGCAATATTTAGCTAATATCACGCTGTATCGCATGGACACTATATTGGCAGATAGTAGTTGGGCTTTTTGGGTAGGATACAATGATTCCGATGGAGATGGCTTTGTAGACATCATAGATATTTTCCCAAACGATTCTAGTGAATGGACTGATTCAGATAGCGATGGAGTTGGAGATAATTCAGACATCTGCTCGAATACAATTTCTGTAGAGACTGAAAACATAGATAGTGAAGGTTGTTCAGATAACCAAAAGCTTGATGACGATTTCGATAACATAAATAATCAAGATGATTTATGTCCTAGTGAAGATGCAAGCGGATATGATGCTAATGCCGACGGTTGTGTTGACGATACTGATAATGATGGCGTTAAAGATAATTTGGATATTTGCCCTTTCGATGTAACTGATGGATGTCCTGCTGCTTTAGAAAATCAACAAACTGAAGGCGAATGTACTGAAGGAGATGTAAAAAATGAAGATTGCAATTCCTGTTATTGTGAAATCGACCCAGAAGGAAACGAATCGTGGGTTTGTACCGAAATGGATTGTGGACCAATGAAAGAAGAGGCTCCTGGATTTGGTATTTTTGCAGCAGTTCTAAGTTGTCTGATTATAGTTTTCCGAAGACGAAATTAATTTGAGGAATATAATGGCTGAATTAGAAAATAAAGATAGTCAAAAGCATCTCATTAAAGAACAATATAGAAAATGGAAAGAAGGTGACGATAAGAAAAAACATCTCTCTACATATTACTCAGGGATGGATCGTTTAACTAATTTCAAACAGAATTATAGTAAACGGTCAGGTGATATTCCAATGTCCAAAAATTTCCAAAGGGCTTATGGCATAATCGTACCGATTATATTCCTTGCAATCCTAGGAATAATACTTTATATTTTCATAGGTTTACCTGTAAATGGATTATACCATTCTATTTGGTGTGACACAGATTGCACAGACCTTCCGGTGTCTCCAGGAATTATAGTAGTTGCATTTTTAGATAGTTTATTACTATTATTAATGCTTATAAATATGTTTAGAGAGCCTTGGAAAAGTCAGATTTTAGTTAAAACTAAAAATGGAAGTTATGATTTCCGTTTTAGAAAAGGTACAAAAATGGAATCTTATAAAAATAAAATACTTACAAATCTGTTTCTCAAAGCTGATACTAACAAAGATGGTAGCCTAGATTTCACAGAATTTTTGAGAATTGGTGGGGAAGATCATCTAACAGACGAGGAGATTAAAGAATATGAAGAAGATTTTGAAAAAGCAGATAAAGATGGAGATGGAAAATTAAGTCTTGAGGAGATGAAAGATTTTTCAGATATTTAATTATGGTGTTTTCATAAATTCAATAAATTCATCTTCCGTTCTCGTTTTTAAAACATAGTTATTCATTCTTTCAAAACCCATAGTAGACATAGAACTATTCCCATAGTCATGGCCTGGAAACATGTCAATATCGTCTGGAATTACAGATAATACCTTAAACAATGAATGATACATTTCTCTAGGATTACTTCCAGGCAAATCAGTTCTTCCGCATTCACCTACAAACAGCACATCTCCAGTGAATATAACTTGTTTATTGACAAAGAAACAAATCTCATCAGGAGAATGGCCTGGCGTAAATAGCACATTTACATTAAGATTTCCAATCTTAAAATCATCTCCATGTTCTACTTTCAAATCAGTATAGAACATAGCATTAGAGTGGGCGATAATTTTCGCTTCAGTCATTTTAACGGCAACCTCATTTCCTTCAATATGATCAAAGTGGCCATGTGTGTTTAGGATCCATTCAATGTCTAAATCGAGCTCTTTTGCTCTTAAAATTAATTTCTCAGGTTCAAAAGCAGGATCAATTAATGCTGCAATTTTAGTTTCTTCACACCCTAAAATATAACCAAAGTTGGCCATACTTCCAACCGGAATTTGTTCTATAATCATTTGATCTAATTATACATCTTAAAATCTAGTAAAAAAGTGCATCGGATACTTTAGGTATTTTATCAAATCTGTGATATTCACCCCAGATTAATATTTTATAAAATAAATATCCACCAAGCCATAGTGTAAAGGCTGCCAGGGCGATAAAATTACTCACCCCAGCAAAGTCCGTTACTTTGTCAATTTTCAGCGTGTACGCTAGCAAAAAAGCATAGTTACCTACACACTGTAATTAACAGCGATATCAGAATTAAATTATTTTCGTGTTCTATTAATTCAGTCATCTCGAGGTTTGGCCTCGTTCACCTTTAACTCACGGCCTTCAGTTTCGTAGCCGTTTAATGCTTCGATTGCTGTTGCAGCCTCTTCAGAGTTTGCCATTTCAACAAACCCAAATCCGCGACTTCTGCCGCTCATGCGATCTACTATTACCTTCGCATCTGTTACTTCGCCGTGCTCTGCAAAGAGCTCCTTCAATCCATCGTCTCTACAAGACCATGGCAAATTTCCAACATAGATATTATTGCTCATTTCTCTTATCCTGCCCTGTCTCCAAGGCAAGCTTCCAGAGAGGCCTCTTCTTAAGGATTATCGCTTAAAAGTCGTTACCTAGCTCTCTTCTAGTCTGTCCAGGGTCAATAAATGGAAGAACAAACGCAATTAGAAGTTGACAAGTCCCCCCAATCATAATAGTAGTTGTATAGGTAAAGTTCTCTTCAAAATAGCCAGCCATCTTCAATCCAAAGAGTGCTCCAAAATTAAGCATAGCCATGTACAAAGTAAATTGAGTAGCTCCAACTTTTGGCCACGTAACATTCATAAATAATGAAATAAGAGAAATTCCCATCGCAGCTCCAAAGAAAGGATAGATAACGATCAACCACCACATAACTTTCCTATTTTCCCACAAAGGTTCAGCTAAAGCTATCGTGAAAATTGAAAGCCCAGTTAACACTGCAAATAAACTAGCAATACGACGTGCACCATATTTATCTGCAATAATTCCTCCTAAGATTGTTCCAGCTATTCCCGCCGTCACAGCCCAGCCGCCTGTAACTAATACATATTCAGTATCAGTCCATCCTAAGTTTTGAATGAATAGAACATTTAATACAGGAATCAAGAATTCCCAGAAGTAAGTTAGCATTGCAAGAATGATACCAACCAAAGGTGCCCTAAGTGAGAGCGCTTTAACGATATCACTTTTTACTGGAGCTAAGTCAAAAGCTTGTAGACCAAAAGTACTATTTCGCAATAAACCAAAGTATGCCATTGCAGCACCTAATGTTAGAATATGACACCACAATCTACCAGCAAAATCAGCAATTGTCAACAATAAGAATAAATCTAAAGCAATTAGAAGACCAATATCAACAGATAGTGATTTCGCATTATGGTCGCCCATATCCCATTTATTAGAATCATCCCAAGCAACTTCAAGTTTATCCTTAACTTTCACTTCATTACTTGGCTTTACCATTGCATCACCCTCAGTCCATGGGAATAATTTTTCTCCGGGCCTTTCTCTGATAAAAGCAGGTAAACACATAATCAATAATAACATTGGAACGGTCAAAAACAATCCTTCAGCAATTCCAATAGAGGTGTATTTCCCCATAAAGTATCCAATACCGGCCCCACCAATCATCGTACCAAAACGTTTTGCACCAAACATGAAACCATTAATCTTTCCAAATTCCTCAGGACTCAAAATATCTACAGCTAAACCATCTACTGCCACATCTTGCAAAGATGCAAAGCAATTATGGAAGAATAATAACGCAGTTAACAAAGTAATTTTAGTATCAATTTCAGGCACGAGTGCAATAATTATAACAGTAACTACCATACCAGCCTGCGCACTGAGAATCCAAGGTCTACGCCTCCCCATTGGCAAATAATGGTAATTATCAACAAAAGGCCCCCATAGGAATTTGAAAACCCAAGGCAAGTATACCCAGAATAACATATTTCCTATTGCAGCAGCACTAAATCCTTGCTGTGCTAGATAGGCGATTAAAGTATATGAAATAAATCCAGAAGGAATACCTTGTGCAGTATAGAGTGCACAAAGAGTAAGTGTTTTAGCACTCATTGCACCAAACATAGTAGTCATTAGGTTATTTTGGCCTTCAATGGCAACATCATTATCCCAGACGAACTCGTCTTCTCCAGATTCTTCAACTTCTAAATTACTTTTAGATTTTCTAGGTTGGGTGAAAATATATCCCATTGCAATTGCTGCAAGAATAATAGCAGGAAAGAAAAAGAGTGCATTGATACTACTCAACCCTTCATTAATTGAAGTTACAAGACTATATTCATCCAATAATACAACTGAAAAACTATTCACAGCAGACATTGACATTCCACCATCCAAAACTAGTCTTGCAGCCAGAGTCTGATTTCCCTTACTAACTTCTTCAGGAATGGTAATTTCCCAAGTTGCCCAATTTTTTTGATTAGAAGTATCGGTTGCAGGGTACCATTCGCTCGATCCAAATTTAACTTCAACACCAACAGTAGGCTTGTTTGCGGTAATAGCCGTTCCTTTCAATATTGTTCCATTATAGATTTCAGGTTTTTCTAATACAACAGTTCCATTAACTTCACTTTCAACATATGCTAAAGTCCAATTTACAGAAACATCAGGATCAATCATTCCTGCGATTTCAACAAATATCAGCGGATCGGCTTGCCCATACCCATATTCATTATCAGGCCTAGTTTCAACTAGCGAACAGTCATTTGTTACGAGACCACCATCATCTAATATTTCTCTTTCTATAGAATATCCTGCTACTAGAGTATCTTTAACTTCCGTAGGCGTCAAATCAGGATTAGCTTCCAATGTTAGTGCTACAATTCCGGCCATCAATGGAGTAGCCATACTAGTTCCACTTTTCTCTACGTAGTCATTGATAGATTCAGCATTTGGTGCCCAAATATTACTGCCAATAGTGGCAACATCTGGTTTAACACGGCCATCAGAGGTATAGCCTCTTGAACTGTAAACAGCTAAATTTAGATCCTTATCAAGTGAAGCGACAGTTATAGGCAATCTTGAATCTCCAGGAGAATCAATAGTATTGCATCCCATAACAGTAGCAGCTCCAAATTCATTTCCAGCACTTAGAAGAACCACCAATCCCGATTCTACAGCAGCATCTGCAGCTTGACTCCAAGCAGAGTTACCATCATTATCAACATGAATCTCAATTTGTTGTTCGCCTAAACTAGAAGTCATAACACGAATATTAGGTTCAATAATTTTTTGGTTAGCAATAGTCCATTCAATTCCTCTAATAATATCTTCAATATCTCCTTCACAGCAAGATAATACATTAACTATGTGAGCTTTAGGTGCAACACCAATGTGCGGTTCTCCATTAGTCGATCCAGTTCTTAATCCAGCACCAGTACCTGCCGCAATTCCAGCTACATGAGATCCATGAGTTCCACTATCTATCGATTGTCCTGGTTGACATGGTGAACACACAAGAGAATCTTGAACTGCATCATAATATGCAGAGACTTTCCAATCATCAGTAAATATATCGTCATCCATATCATCTAGCCCAACATGGGCGTTATTCACACCTGTATCAACTACAGCAATAGAAATTCCTTCACCATAAATGTCATATTCGGTCCAAACATTATCAACACCCATTGCAGGAACTGCATCCGCCATATGAGGTTCAGCCTTTCCAATATCATCAAGCATCACGACCCCATCCCAACTAGCAACCTCATGAATCATATCGCGAGACATTGTAGTTCCAATTAGGTCGATAAATTGAGCACGAAATGTAACTTCAATTCCTACATCTTCTAATTTCTGAATATCGTAATCAGTTGGGTGATGATCATATCTAACAAACACTCGTGCTTCTCCCAAATTGAAAAATTCATTATCCTGTTTTAATTTCCAAATAAGAAGATCGGAAATTCCATCACGGTCTTTATCTCTAGAATAAACATCCCACCATTCTAGTTCTTGATCAATATTATTTTGTTCAATTGCAGTTTGAGTATTTACTCCCATACTCAGGCATAAAATCAATACGATTCCAAGAGCCCATACTTTTCGCTGCATTATTCAAGATATAGGACTTTGATTAAAGAGGTTACGATTTTACTTAATTTTCAAATCCAGCTCTAACACGAACAGCCATACCTTGTTGCCCAAGTTCTAGTTCCTTAGGTGAAACAACTAATTTTCCGAATGCTACTAATTCATCATCTGGAGTAACTACAATACATTCATCCATAATTTTCAATTCCGAATCAATATCCTCTATAAATTTACAAAAAACGCTTTTTCCATTCTTGTTAAATTCTGCAGTTTCAGGATTTACAACAACTCTAAATTGAGGCATTTTTGAATGTTTGTGAAGCAATTCAGCTCCACCTTCTTGTAAGATGAATAATCCTCTTCTATGAGACAAAGAAACTATATGTTTACCATCTAGAAGCAAGTTACGCAATCGTTTTGTTTTTCTACTAATGACTAGTTCGGTATTGCCTTTAGCGAATAAATCTCCAATTCCATTTCCAAATTGATAATCTAAAATTACTTTTACTCTCTCAATCCCCCATTCTTCCATTCTCCATCCTTCTAAATCCTCTTGCAATAAACCAGGGTGGAAGGGATAAGTTTCAGATAAATAAGTAGGTATTTTTCCAAAGTAGGGGTGCGTCATGTTTCCATTATCGAAAGAATTGGTAAGGCTTGTAAATATTGGTCGAATATCGGATTCAACACCTGTTTTGAGGGGAGTTTTATAACGATAAGCTGGTTCAAATTGACTGATCCATTCAATTTCATTTTTTATTACATCAAAGACTTTCATTAAAGCAGGTGAAGCTCTCAATCTCGTTTCTACTAATTCCCATAGTAAACCATCATGAATGGCTTGTTTTATTCTTCGGATTTCTGCAAAAGAAACTCTTAGATTATGTTTAGCTATGATTTTTTGTCTTTCTTTTTTCTCAAGTCCTTTTAATTTCTTTACAGTCATACCTGGAGCTGCAGAAAATTCTCCAGGCAATTCTTCTAATTCATCTAAGTTTCTAGTTCCCCAAGTAAACATTAAGCTGTCTCTAGAGGCGAACTTAGCATAACTAGCACTATCAAATAAATCACAACCTAGGAAAGTAGCTAAAGCGAAAAGGATAGGGTGTCCACAACCAAAAAGATGTACTGGCCTAGAACTATCAAGTCCTTTTTTAGCAGCAATAATTACTTCAGCTAGAATTTTGAAATGGTTTTTTTCCATCATAGGAACGACACCCCCTATTGGGAAAATTTCGGCATTCGTAGTTGACGCCATTTCAGCAGCTTTAGTTCTTAGATCCAGATGACGTCCACCTTGAATTGGTGCAGCTAAGAAAATATTTCCTTTATTTTTGTCTGCGAGTTCAATTCGTTTCTGAGTTTCAGTTAATTCTTCTTTGGCTTGCTCAAATCTAGTTTCAGGCTCACAGAAAACATCCAAAACAGTCCCGATATCGACTCCAATTTTCTTTTGAAATTCAAGAATTTCTTCTGGCTTTATTTCAATTTCACCATAAACATGAGATTGAAAAGTTCCACTATCGGTCATAATAGGTCCTGACCAATTTACTAATCCGTGGACTCCTTTTTCTTCAGCGACCTCTTTTAATTCTGGATTTTTATAAATAATATAACTATTTGTGATAATCCCTTGAGCACCACATTCAGCAAGTTCCTCCATAGATAACGTTAGAATTTTAGGATTAACAACTGGTAATAATGTCGGAGTTTCTAGAATTCCATGAGATGTTTTAATTTTACCCAGTCTGGCCAATCCATCACGTTTATTGATTTCGAACAATGCTTAATCACAAAGAAACCTTTATTTCAATCCATGTCCGCTAATCAATATGACTGAAGCCACTACAACAGAACACATCTTAGGCGTTGGAGGGATGACTTGTAATGGCTGTGCAAATAATGTTAAGAATGCATTAAGCAGTGTAGCCGGTGTTTCGAATGTTGAAATAGATTTAGATGGAGCTAAAGCCACAGTTCAAACAGACGGGCAGCCTGAGAAGAATACTTTAGAATCTGCAGTAACAAATGCAGGCTATTCTATTCATGAACCAGGTGCAAGTTTAGATTTACTTCAAACAATTACAACTCCAAAATCAATGGAATTCAATTGGAATGATGGATCAGTTTGGAAACAAAGTGCGCATAATACAAAATGGTGTTTAATCGGTTGTTCAATTGGTGAGTTTGCTACATTAGGATATTATTCATATTCAGGACTTACTTCAGAGTTAACATTATACTCCAATATGTGGTATTTCTATGCAATTTTACCATTGATTAATGGGTTAATCACAAGTGTGATGTTAGAAACAGCAATTTTGATACGAGGTCAGATGGATTTCAGTAATGCATTGTCTACAGCCCTTGGAATGTCTTTCATATCAATGCTAATGATGGAAATTGCAATGGAAATAACCGATTTACTTTTCACAAATGGCGAGTTAGGTATGAATCCGTTAGCGATTCCATTTATGCTAATTGTTGGTTTTCTAACGCCTTGGCCATACAATTATTGGCGCCTTAAGAAGTATGGGCAAGCTTGTCACTAAAATCTATACTAGAATTTATTAGGCCAGCCCATAAAGTTCCTAATACAGTTTGGAGTTCAGAAACTCCTCTTAATCTGAAACCTCGTTTTATTACATTGTTTTTTCTAGTTTTAGGATTGTGGATATTTGGAACTGGAGAAGCAATGTTGATTGGTGCGGGAATTGGAGTTAGTCCATGGACTGTTCTTGCTCAAGGAATAACCGAACAAACTGATTTTACAGTTGGAATGTCGACATTCATTGTAGGTGTCTTAGTTCTTTTTTTTTGGATACCGTTACGCGAACTTCCTGGAATTGGTACAATTCTAAACATTATATTAATTTCACTGGCCATAGATGTGATGAATCCATATATTCCTGAACAAACGGAAATGATTCCAGCTATATTTCAAGCCGCCTCAGGTATTATTTTAGTAGGAATAGGAAGTGCATTCTATCTTACTGCCAATTTAGGTCCAGGCCCACGAGATGGATGGATGACTGGAATCCAAAAAAGGACAGATTGGCCTATTGGAAGAGTTCGAATAGCTATCGAAATTTTAGTTCTAAGTTTAGGCATATTGTTAGGAGGAATTTTTGGCATTGGAACCATTATGTTTGCATTGGGAATAGGACCCATTGTGGCAATTTGCTTAGGAATTGTTGAACGCTGGGCTAAGCTATAATTCTATTAATGGCCTAGTAAAATGACAATTTAGCGGGCCGGTAGATCAGCCTGGAAGATCGCCTCCTTGGCATGGAGGAGGGCGCGAGTTCAAATCTCGCCCGGTCCACCATTTGGTGTGAATGGAACTTACTCCGGAAATACAGTCAACAGTTGCGAAGGGTATTGCCCTTACTGTAGTGATGCTTTCAACTGGAGCTTTAGCACGTTACTTTAATGTTAAAGTGAACTATACTCGAAAAATTAATCACTTTGCAATATTCTTCTTACCTGTTTTTATTGATAAACAATTCAATGCTGAAACCTTTACTGATTTTATTTATTTAGCAATAAGTGCACTGATAACCACTGCATCTCTTCTTGCATTTTATGAGCCAATAAGGACTCTGCTACCTCCATTTCAGTTGATGTTTGAAGGATTTGATAGGCCTGAAGATAGGCCACACACTTTAGTTTGGTTATGGACTCAATTTGCAGCCGGTTTTGGCGTGATGCTTCCTATGATTTGGCTATGCGGCCAATGGGGTTTAGAATCGTTTGTCCTCATTCCAATTTTGATCAACGTGCTAGGAGATGGACTTGCCGAACCAGTCGGAGTAAGATTTGGTAAGCATGAATACAAAACTAGAGCTTTGTTTACCAATAAAGAATACTTTAGAACATTTGAAGGGAGCGCTTGTGTATTGATTACTGGTTTCCTAGTCATAGGAATGCATTATGAATATTTTACAACAATTCAATTTATTCTATCAATGTTATTTATTCCTATAATTATGACGTTAACAGAAGCTTATTCTCCACACACTTGGGACACTCCTTTTTTGATGTTCACAGGTTATGCTTCATTGATGTTGATAATGCTAATTTAGTTTATTTTTTCTCTAGTACCATCAATGTAATTCTACTAATACAGACTAATTCTCCATCATCATTAGTGATTTCAGTCTGCCACACCTGAGTAGATCGTCCTCTCTTGATAGGTGTACATTTTCCAGTTACTTTTCCTTCTTTAGCCATCTTGAGGTGGTTAGCATTAATTTCAACACCAACAACGTAATATTTTTCAGGATCAATAGTCAGAAATCCACCATAGCTAGCTAAAGTTTCAGCAAGTGCTACTGAAGCTCCACCGTGTAAAATCCCGAAAGGTTGTTTAGTTCTATTATCAACGGGCATTGTGCCAACAATATAGTTGTCGCCAAGTTCAGTAACCTCTATACCGAGATGCTCAACCATTGTATCTTTCGTAACAATATCTTTTACAGTATAATCTTTAAACCAAATACTCATTATTCTAAATCAATACTAATTGCATTTATAACTTGTGTAGAAATTAAAAATATTTGTTTTAGAAATTATATGAATGGAGCTACACATTCTTCAGAAAGTTCCCACAATTTTTTGTTGTGTTCTTCATTCTTTGCTTTACTAGACCCTTGTTTTATTTTACAGTCAGCAAAGAATCTACCAGTAATATCTGAAATCTCTTCAGAACATGCTAAGTGAACTGTAGTTTTTGCACCATCTTTCACACTAATTGCCATCAGTAATTTTGCAAAACTTATGACTGACCTCCACAATATATTATTATTATTACCAAATTTCGAAGCTACAAATCCAGGATGTAAGCAATTTGCAGTTATTCCCCGATCCTTTACTTTTTTGGCTAATTCATAAGTAAACATAACATTAGCGAGTTTAGATTTTTTGTAAGTATCAAATCCACTATATTTCTTTTCACCATTCATATTATCGAATTCAAAATCAATACCATAATGAGCACTTGAAGAAACATTTACGATTCTCTTGTAATCGCTTTTTTCAACAAGTGGTAATAATTTTTTTGTCATTAAGAAATATCCAAGATGGTTTAAAGCAAAAGTTCTCTCAAATCCTTCTTCCGTCACATCTCTGAAGGCAAAATAGGCTCCAACATTGTTTATCAAAACATCAATTTTATCATATTTTCTAGAAACTTCATCAGCAACTCTAGAGACTTCTTTCATCAATATCAAGTCAGCTTTGAAAAAATCAATATCGATACTTTCGGCAATTCCTTTTATTTCTTCTGTAACTTTCTTTCCTTTTTCTTCGTTTCTTCCGATAAGAATTAAATTATAGCCATTCTTAGCCATTCCAATAGCAGTTTCCTTGCCTATTCCGTCAGTAGCCCCAGTGATTAGGCAAGTACGACCATTCATGTTTGGCTTAGTTTTCAGCAGTTATAAATCGTTTAAGCTTGATTCTCATCGTATGCTACACCATCGGTCCAGACAGTCTGGTACCAATATGTGCCGGTAAAATTGGCATCCGTTACAATAGCGTCAGTGAAGTCGGCATAGCTTAGGTCAGCATAATTGAGGTATGCGTCAGTTAGGTCAGCATTTCGGAGAGATGCATTAGTTAGGTCTGCATATTGGAGGTTTGCATCAGTTAGGTCAGCATTCCGGAGGACTGCACCAGTTAGGACTGCATCTTCGAGGACTGCACCAGTTAGGTCTGCATGTTGGAGATTTGCATCAGTTAGGTTAGCATGTTGGAGATTTGCATCAGTTAGGTCAGCAAACAGGAGGTTTGCATCAGTTAGGTCAGCAAACAGGAGGACTGCACCAGTTAGGTCTGCATCTCCGAGGTCCGCATCAGTTAGGTTAGCATACAGGAATTGTGCATCAGTCAGGTCAGCATAATTGAGGGTAGCATAAGTTAGGTTAGCATTCCAGAGCGTTGCATCAGTCAGGTCAGCATAATTGAGGGTAGCATAAGTTAGGTCAGCCCATCCTAGGTCTGCACCAGTTAGGTCTGCATCCCAGAGGTATGCATCAGTCAGGTCAGCATAAGTTAGCCATGCATCAGTTAGGTCAGCATAAGTTAGCCATGCATCAGTTAGGTCAGCATAACTTAGGTCTGCACCAGTTAGGTCAGTATTCCGGAGGACTGCACCAGTTAGGACTGCATCTTCGAGGACTGCACCAGTTAGG
>JAPYSW010000065.1 GCA_029936395.1 Candidatus Poseidoniia archaeon | reverse complement strand
TTGTACATTTGCTTGCCCTGAACACATCGAAATAACGGATAATGCTATAATACCATTGAAAGAAAGGGTTGTAGATGAATACTATGATCCACTGAAATGGATTTGGAAGAAGTTAAGTGGATAAAGTATCTAGGGAAATGTGTTTAAATTAGAGTATATAGCATACTATGGACATTGTGAAAGCACCGCATGGAAATGAGATTAGTTGTAAGGGATGGTTGCAAGAGGCAGCCCTCCGAATGTTAATGAATAATCTAGATCCTGATGTTGCTGAAAAGCCGGAGGACTTGATAGTTTACGGTGGACGGGGGAAGGCTGCCAGAAATGTAGAATCATATAATGCAATAATCAAGGAATTGAGAAACTTAGAAAATGATGAAACTTTACTTATTCAGAGTGGAAAACCGGTTGGTGTTTTCAAAACACATGAAGATGCACCGCGTGTTCTCCTAGCAAACTCCAATTTGGTAGGTAATTGGGCTAATTGGGAACACTTTGATGAATTGGATAAAAAAGGGTTAATGATGTATGGTCAAATGACTGCAGGATCATGGATTTACATAGGCTCACAAGGAATTCTACAAGGAACATTTGAAACATTTGCTGAAGCTGCTAGACAACATTTCAATGGAAATTTAGAAGGAAAATTAGTAGTTACAGGAGGACTAGGTGGAATGGGAGGTGCTCAACCATTGGCAGCAACTATGAATGGTGGAACCTTTTTAGCTGCTGAAATTGATCCTGAAAGAATCAAAAAAAGGTTAGAAACAAAGTATTGTGATGAAATTTCTTATGATATTGATGAGGCTATAGATAAGGCTCTGGAATGGAAGAAGAACAAGATTGCAAAATCAGTTGCCGTAGTCGCCAATATAACCGATTTATTAGAACGATTAATTAAAAGAAAGATAGTTCCGGATTTATTAACTGATCAAACATCAGCTCATGATCCTTTGATAGGATATATTCCACATAATCTCAGTTTGAAAGATGCAAATATACTTCGAGAAAAGAACCCTGAAAAATACATTAAAATGAGCTACAACAGCATGGCTGCGCACGTAAAAGCTATGCTAAAATTAAAAGACATGGGATCTCACACTTTTGATTATGGAAATAATCTAAGGGCTAGAGCCAAAGAAGCTGGGGTTGAAAATGCATTTGATTTTCCCGGATTTGTTCCAGCCTATGTTAGGCCCTTATTTTGTGAGGGAAAGGGACCTTTCAGATGGGCTGCATTATCTGGAGATCCAAAAGATATCGAAGAAACTGACAAAGTTATTTTAGAATTATTCCCTAAAGACAAACCATTAGCCAGATGGATTAATATGGCACAGGAAAGAATCCAATTTCAAGGACTACCTGCTAGAATATGCTGGCTAGGATATGGTGAAAGAGCTCGAGCTGGATTAGCCTTTAACGAATTAGTGAAAAGTGGAAAAGTGAGTGCACCTATTGTTATTGGAAGAGACCATTTGGATGCAGGGTCTGTTGCCTCACCTAATCGAGAGACAGAGTCAATGAAAGATGGAAGTGATGCAGTAGCAGATTGGCCTATATTGAATGCATTATTGAATACTGCTGCAGGAGCAACGTGGGTAAGTTTTCATCATGGCGGGGGTGTAGGTATGGGATACTCACTTCATGCAGGAATGGTAGTAGTGGCTGACGGTACACCTGAAGCTGATAAAAGATTAGAAAGAGTGCTCACAACAGACCCCGGTACTGGTGTGATGAGGCATGTTGATGCTGGATATGAAAAGGCAAAGAAAATTGCTAAAGAAAGAAATGTTAAGGTAGGTCTTGTAGAAGGCTTATGAATCTAATTATTGCTTCTAAAGAAGATTCGGCATCTATAAATTTAAGAGATCGACTACTTGAAATGTCAGTTTGGGAAGCTGATGGTGAATTTGATAACAATACATTATGGAAACTTACTACTAATTATGGGGGATTTTGTAAGAAAGACACTAGATTAATTACAATAAATAAAATACATATTCATGCTGAAAAAATAGATGAAATATGGGTTAAAGAGACTGGCTTAGATATTGACAATATTGTTTTCCTTTCAAGACATAAAGCAGCAAGTGGAAAACCTAGCCTAACTGTCCATCCTATTGGCAATTGGGGTGCTGCTGAATATGGAGGTGAAGAGGGTAAAATTTCCAAAACCGCACCTAATTGGATGACTGGATTATTATTGAATATAAAGAGAAACCAAGTAGAAGGCTATGACGTATGTTTTGAAGCCACACATCATGGACCTCTTCTAAAAACTCCAACTATGTTTCTGGAGATTGGGTCTACTGAATCAGAATGGGAGAAAAGAGAACCTGCTGAAGCATTAATTAAATCATTATTATATCTCAAACCAGTAAGTGGAATAAACGTTATTGGATTCGGAGGTGGACACTACACTCCACGATTTACCGAAGCTGCCCTGACGCATGAAGTGTGCTTTGGACACATGGTCGCAAACTATGGAATTCCTCATTTAACTGAAAATATTATTCTTAAAGCAATTAAGACAAGTAATGCAAAAGGCATCTATTTCCATAGAAAAGGTATGAAAAAAACTGATTATCGAAAATGGAAAAAGTGGGCGGAAAAAGAAGAAATAAAAGTTTTTAACCAATCAGACTACAAACCTCGTAATTTATTGTCGTGAAAAGTATTAATTTCAAAAATTAAAACATACGATACACTTAATAAACGATTTGTTTGTAAAGTTGTTTAGGTGTAATAACCATGAGTGACGACGACACAGAAAATGACAGTGATACAGGCGCAGA
>JAPYSW010000064.1 GCA_029936395.1 Candidatus Poseidoniia archaeon | reverse complement strand
ATTTTTTTTACATTAAATCGTAAGTATTGATTGACAAAATTTGGTTATTCGGTTACATTAAAAGCACAGGGGGCTTAATTCTCTGGAGATGAAAATTATATGAATATCCTCCCCGATGAGACCCTCATTAACTAGAAACCAACGGAAAATAAAAACATGAAATCAGAATATTATACAACGGATTTTTATCTGACCTGTTTTCTGACCCTCAACGGCCAGATTATCAGAGAGATAAGACGGGTTGGAAATTCCAGCCAGATGGAGTTTGTCTTTACAGATTCCGAGAAATTAAAGAAGTTAATGGACGATTATTTTTGAAACAGGGCTCCTGTAGATGCCATGACATATAAGGACCAGATCAGGAAAATTAAATCCATGCTTTATAATTATTAACAATTAATCAAAATAATAAATATGAAAATTAAAATAAGTAAATGCAGCAATTACGATGCTACGAAAGGTAAAGACCACAACAATAAAATAGTTGCCCAAGGATGGGAACTTCAGGAAATAGACTGGGATGAAAATAAGCTCAGAGAGCTCGTCACGCTGAACGGCATTTCATTTAACGAATATGACAAAGGTCACAGAATCAATAAGAACTGGAAAGGAAGTCACGGTGTTATGCTGGACTTTGACGATGGGGCGATGACGGTAAGTGATCTGTTAGATTATCAAAAAACATGAAAATATAATTCCCTTATTTTTTCCAGCCAGAACCATCAAAATCCGAAAGAAAAGCCGAGCGGCGAAATCATTCCTGCTTGTGATAGGCTCAGGGTATTCATTCCATTTAAAACGTGTATAAAAAATGAGTTTGACAGGCAGGCAGTCGAGGCATGGTTTAAGAACAACTATAAATCTATTGATACAACCTGCATGGAAATGGCTCGTTATTTTGCCCATGGCACAACCGCTGTATGGAAGTTTGCTGACAAGAGTAAATGCCTGGATTGGACAAAGCTTAAAGATCTTTATGATAAAGAAAAATACGATTCGGATCAATTAAGGCTGGACGACATAATAATTGACCATAACGGAGATGAAGTCACTTTTCAGGACCTAAAACCTGACACGTCAATTTTCTGTCCTGTCTGTGGAGAGGATGAACATCGAAGCAACACAGGTCAGCACAATGCAGTCAAATTTATTAAAAAGGACGGGTTGCCTTTCATTTACTGCAGCAGCTGCAAGTCACGAAACATGGGTTATAAAGGGAGGGGCAATTATTATTTACATTCGAATGACGGCTATGAGATCAAGTCAAAAGAAAACAATGCCATTGTGTTTATTGACACCTTGAAATGTAAGTTTTTATCCGGTTGTAAAGAAAATGGCATGGATGATTTTGTGATCAGGGATATTTCCAATGAGTATCATGCACGGCAGTTCTGTGAGAGCCATGAACTTCCCATTCCAAAACATTTCATGAGGGCCAGATATGAACTTCTATTTGATAAATACGATAGAACCAATTTTGAAGAAGGGTATGTGAATAAATATGCTCCTTCAAAATATCTGTTAAATCCTATTCCTGAATCCTATTCCCCTGAAATGCCAAAATACATTGGGAAAATTATTAACCATGTATCGGGCTTTGATAAAGAGATTACGAAACGCTTCATTAATGATATGGCAGATTTTATTCAAACCCGCAAAAAAAGAAGGACCGCATTTCTGTTCCAAGGGACAGAAGGAACCGGGAAAGGTTTTCTGTTTACGGTTGTTTTTAATAACATATTTGGTTCGGACTATTGTTCACAGACCGACATGCACGCATTTAAGGGTCAGTTTAACAGCTTTTTGGAAAGTAACATTTATGTTTTGGTCAATGAAATATCTGGAAATTTCTCGTCGCATAATGAGAATATGAGCACCATTGAGAAGATAAAAATTGCTATCACTGATGAGGTTATACAGATAGAGGGTAAAGGCAAAGACAGGTATAATGGGAAAAATAACTGTTCATTTGTTTTTGCATCTAACAGAGATAATGCCCTTGTAATTCCTATCGATGATAGACGTTTTAATGTTGCACCGAAGCAGGAACAAAAAATTCATGAAACCGAATGGTGGCTTTTGGATGATACAATGGAAAAGATGGTTTTATCAGAGCTTCAGGGGTTTGTATGGTATTTAAAATCATATTCTGTGGACAAATCAATAGTAAACCGCGTTATTGACAATGAAGCAAAGCGGATCCTGCAGACCTTGAGCATGAGCAATGCTGACCTTTTCTTCAATGCGCTTAAAACGGGTGATTATGATTGGTTTTTGGAGAATTTTATAGAAGATAGTTGGAATATTAATGTCAACGAAGCCAAAGCAGTACGCAATGCTCTGGGAACACCGGACTCAAATGGTTATGTAATTATCAAAAGCGGTAATCTGTGTGTTTTATACAATTACATGAATAGTAAATCATTAACTCCCCAGAGTTTTGGGAAATTGGCAACTGCAAAGATGGGCGAAGCTAAACCACATCGCTCAGGCAAGAAGGTAATTCATGGTTTTAAGCTGAAGTTCACTTATCCGCCAGGCCATACCATTGTTACTCCTGCAGAAAAAGATCAGGAGAGCAGCAAATTATTCGACTAATTATGTAAGAGCATGTAAGAGCATGTAAGAGTTTGTAAGGGCTTGCTCTTACACTGTAACTAACTATATAACTTAAGATATAGAGATAAGTAGTCAAATGTAAGAGCAATTTATAAAATTGTTATAGAAAAGAAAAATATAAAATATAAAAAATAAATAAAACAGTTCTCTATAGCAAAAAAGTTGCTCTTACACTCTTACATCTCTTACAAATGTGGTTGATCGCACACAGAGCAAATAAATAA
>JAPYSW010000063.1 GCA_029936395.1 Candidatus Poseidoniia archaeon | reverse complement strand
ACTCAGCATGGTTAGGCATGACTATGACAATCTAAAAAAAGGGAAATAATGACTGAGATATTAGGGCCCCTATGTTATTATTACTTCGCTCCTGTCGGCCACACGCTTCTTTTGGACTAACGCACACTCGACGAGGACAAATTTCTCGACGCATACCCGGAATCCAGGTGCGTTACAACAAATCTTGTCCTCAAGCATATCTAGTTTCTGGATTCCGGATCAAGTCCTACGCTGACAAAAAAATACTTGTTCAGTAAACAATAATTAATTTATCAGAAAATACATTGATTTTATAAGTAATAATTTGCATGCATATGTAATAATGAATTAGTTCAAAACCATAGCAAGATCTATTACTACCACCCACGCAAGGAAAAATGGCAAAACTATACAAAATTGGAATTAATGCATATTTACAGAAGCGTTACCCTATTAGCCTTGTCCATTTCGTGACCAATCGATGTAACGCTCGCTGCAAGCATTGCTTTATTGACTTTGATTCACCAAATGCATTTAAAAATGAACTTTCCATAGATGAGATAGCAAAATTAACAAAAACATACGGAAAATCCCTGCTTAACGTAAACATAACAGGCGGTGAGCCTTTCCTGAGACCGGATTTGTTTGAGATAGTAAAGCTTTATTTTGAAAATGCAGCTGTTAATTCAGTGTATATCACCAGCCATGGAGGCTTTCCTGACCGAATACGCAAGTTTGTCGATAAATTCAAAGCCTCAAAAATAAAGGGGCAGATTATAATTTCGCTATCTATTGATAACTTCCCCGAAGAACACAACTTAAACCGAAAAGTAAGAGGTTTATTTGATAAAACAATGGAAACCTATAAGATGTTATCTCAATATGAAAAAGATAACATTATCCCCAATATTGCTATCACAGTTACGCACCATAATTTCCATAGAGCGCTTGAAATCTATGAATTTTTGAAATCCGAACATAAAGTAACATCTTTTTCTGCTATCGCAATGCGAGAACAGGGCGTTGTAGAACCTATTGATGCCAATATTAAGGAATCAATATATGAAGCCTATTCTGCTCTTACCAAAAAAATATCGGAAGACATGCGTAGCAGGCAGACGACTGGCTACAAAGGCTCATTCATTTCGCGCATGTTAAATGCAAAAAACTCGCTTGTTTATGATATCTTAAAAGACACCTACTTAGATCCACACTATGTTTCTGATTGTCCCTCTGCGGCCATGTTTGGAGTTATTTATGCCAACGGAGATGTGTATCCATGTGAGGTGCTGGATGAAAAGAAACTAGGGAATTTGCATGACTTTAACATGAACTTCATGGATCTTTGGAGCAGCTCAGATACATCCAGTTGTAGAAAATTCATTCTGGATACGAAATGCAATTGCACATATGAATGCGCCTTGGGCATAAATATTATTACTAACGCAAAACATATACCTTCTCTCCTTTCCGGTCTGACGAAACAATCTATCTCAAATGGTAAATGAACCTACGGTAAATATAGTCATTCCAGCAATCTCATGGAATCCCTATTTGGAAGAGTGTCTTAATTCCTGCGCATTGATTGACTACTCGAACTTTAATGTAATTTTGGTATTAAATAATTGCTGCGACATCCCTGCTAAGTTCAACGACTCTGAGCGGTTTCAAATAATCCAGACAGAGCAAACTGGCATCTCTGCCAAACGTAACATTGCCATGGAGCAGTTCTCCACTGCGAACTATTACGCCTTTATTGACTCAGATGCCCAGCCACGAAAGGATTGGTTAACATCGGCTGTTGCTGCATTTAATAATTTTCCTGATATTTATGCAGTCGGTGGTCCAGATGTTTCTCCGAATTACCCTGGTTTAAAGAGAAAAGCTGTTGCTAACGCATTCACTTCTTTTCTCGTAAGCGGTCCAAGAACTTTTATGAAAACGATGTCGTCTAGCCGTCTTGTTACAGATCTTAGAACCTGCAACCTCATCGTAAAAGCAGAAAAAATCAGAGAAATAGGGGGGTTCGACGAAACGTTACCCGTTGGAGAAGATTCTGCACTTTGCCAACAAATAATTTCTTCAGGAGGGAAGCTGTATTTTGCAGCAGATATAGTAGTAACCCATCATGCTCGTTCACTAGTAGGTCCATTTCTTCGTCAGAGAATTACAGCTGGCTACGGTGTACCTTTACTGATCTCAAAACATGGAGATACGCTTTCTTGGTTCGCTAAGGGTTTTAGATATCTACCTTTTTTTGCGGTTCTCTTTTTAGCTCTGGGAGGGAGTTTTATTTTTTTTTCTATTCCGCTGTTTTATCTCTGGTTGGGCACAGTTTTGATTTATTTCGCAATCGTCACAATATCCACTCTACGTTGTTCTGCTTCCATGAGAGAAATTCCTTACACGGCTCTTGCTATAATTATTGGAAATTTGGGACCAGGAATTGGAATATTACTCTCACATTGCAAAATGATAATACACATACCTAGCTTTTATCGCAGGGAACATTAACTTTACCCAATGATGAAGGATAATTTTCAGGGGAATGGTTGGAAGATAAATTATGGAACGGAATATTATCCAACAAAAACGGAAACATCTTAAGAAAGAGTGTGAATGGGGAATTGGATTAAACTAATCCCCTAAAACCAACTAATAATAAACTAAGAAACAATCAATCACACTCATCTTCCTCTCAGTCCTTCTTTTTTCTTCTCCTGAAGGGGAAAAGTGGAAAGGAGAATGGAGGGAGAGTAAGTTTTCGAACGGAACATGTTCCGATAATTTTGAAAATATTACTTTGAAGAAAGTGAATGGAGTAAAACAATAGTCCCACCCTGTAAAGACATCATAGATTAGACACATACTTTCTTCTATACCCGTCTTTGAGCAGTGAAAAC
>JAPYSW010000002.1 GCA_029936395.1 Candidatus Poseidoniia archaeon | reverse complement strand
TCGAGGGGGAAAATGTACTTGCCATACTGGGGATAGATAGTACCTGGGGTGGTGGCGACGGCGAACAGTGGCTTGATGTCGAGCTTGTGGTGAATGTTCAGGCATGGACAGAGAATCCCATTATTCTTGGCGATGAATTGATGCTGAGAATTGATTTTTTCAACAACGAAGAAAATAATGCAACTAACCTTGATATTACACTAGAAATTGATGAACTTATATTTGCAAATCAAACTATTGAAATAGAAAATAATAAAACTTTTGAATGGAAAGTAGACTGGACGCCTGATAGATTGGGCGAATTCAATGTAACTGCAAAAGTTTTGAATGAAAGCCTAACAAGGTTTATACATGTAGGATATTATGCCTACAATTTTTCAGTTGATGATGATTATAATGTGGGTAACACTAGTGAAATCTTAACTTACAATATAACTATATCAAACGAAGGTGATGTGGACGACAATTACACTTTCCAAATATTTGGGACAGATAGTGCTTGGGATGTAGATTTTGTCCCAAGTATCATTAACCTCGCTCCAGGTGAAACTGGAGCAGTTATACTTGAAATAACTCCTGATAACAATACCTATTCAGGAATTTACGAATTGACATTAACAGCACGTTCACAATATCATGGTGAAATAGAAAACATGATTGTTCAAAGTGGACGTGATAATGGAACTGAATGGAAATGGGTGAATTCAACGGGTGGTCGGCTATACGAAGAAAGTAATACAACTTGGACAGAGATTGATTTTGTACCAAATTCAAATTGGACACTATCTTCTGCACCATTTGGAGATGAGGATCTAAGTGGTATTGACTATAATACCGAATGGACAGGAAACAATTATGCATACTTCAGACACATTTTTTACATTGAAGACCTAAGTTATTACGAAAATGATACTCTCAGCCTAAATATGGCTGCAAATAACTATGGGACATACTACCTAAATGGACATGAAATATTTAATGACATGGGATGGGGACAAGGGCACAATGCTAGATATTGGAACGAGGAAATCAAATTCAATACAAGTTTATTGAAAGAAGGAAAAAATATTTTGGCATCTGTTGTTAGAGAAACTGGAAATACACAATGGTTTGATGAAGAACTAATAAGTGTAACTCCTAAATCCACTGCCTGGGAATTTCAACCTGATTATATTTCTCTTAAACTTGAAGTGTTACCGGTATATGCTTTTGAATTAGTAGCTCCAATAAGTGATAAAGCAGTATCTCAAAACGAAGTATGCTGTGAACAGGAATGGAATTATAGATTTGAAATATGGGGATACAATGAAGGTAACATAGAAGATTCATATGAGATTAGCATAACTCTGAATGACACAACTAATTTTACAATCGTAGATTATGACACAATTGTACATGCTGATTTTGCTGAAGAAGTAACCATAGATCTAACTATTGCTCTAAACACTTCTGTTACTGAATTCTCAGTTGGCGAATTTAATATTTCTATGACTTCAATGAATTCGACTACTTTAGACACGAAATATATTATTGTTAAAGCAAGATTATACGTCATTCCAGATACTCTATCACCTGCAACTTATACTCAATCTCCAGAACTAATTAACAATTCATCTTTTGAAGTTAATTGGTATGTTGAAGAATGGTATAAAACCAATGAAATTATGGGAAATGACACAAAATATTTCATTATAGAATATATGACTGACAATGAAACAAATGGTGAAAATTGGGGAGATTGGATATTTTGGAATAATTTCTCCAGTGAAATTAACTCTGCAATATTTCCTTATGGCATTGATGGGTACAAGTATCGTTTTAGATCTATAGGGGGTGATGATGAAGGCCTTGTGGAAGATAAAGAAGATAAATATGATAGCCAAACATTAGTAGATCTTTCAGCACCATATGCTATTGTAAATCTAAGATTAACAAGTAATCTTACTAATTTTGACTATATTGAAATTGAATGGTACCTAAATCATACAAATATTACTAGTTATAGCATAGAGTATCGTCTTAATGACAATCAAACATGGATAAATATAGAAGAAAATACTCTAGCAAAATGGGTAGGATTCAATATACCTATAGATGGAATATATGAATTTAGAGTATTAGCTTACGATGAAGCTGGTAATGAAGGTATTTCAGACACGACCAATAAATTAACTGTTGACAGAATCGCTCCAGTTACTAATCTTGTAGATATTCCTGAACTAATTGGCTCGAATTCAATCAGTATGGATATAGAAAACTTAGATGACACCGTAAATCTAAGTTTGTATTATTCATTGTCTAAAGAAGGAGACGAAATATTTCCACTAGAATGGATACGATATGGTGAATATATGGTCAATGATTTTCCTATTTTAATTAATATAATTAATGAGAATCATTATTATTTTAGAATTATAGCATATGACTTAGTTGGAAATTACATTCTTAATGAGAGTTATGAAGAATTCATAGTTGATCAAAACATACCTGAGAATATTAAAAAATTAGAACTAAAGGACACTAAAGAAATTAACAATGGGACTACCGATATTTCAATTACATTCCAAGGATCTCAATCACAAGATGTTATAGGATATCGAATTTATCGCTCAATTAATCAAAATGAAACTGGAGAAATAGTAGGCTACAAAGAGGCAGATAAACTTTATCTTTCTTACACAGATTTAGATGTAGTACTTGGGCACAAATATTACTATTCGGTAGTAGCAGTAGATAGAATGGATTATGAATCTGATGTTGAAGTTAGCTCCATAGTTCTTGAAATAGAAGAAGAAACTGTGGAAGAAAGTGAAAATAAAAGTTCCAATAATGCCATTTTTATTGGTGCGGGACTTTTAGGGCTTGTTGGTTTAGGAGGTGCTGGATATTATTTCATAGGAAATAAAGGAAATGAAGAATTAATCACTGGAATTGCAGAAGTTGTTGAGACTGAAGAAATTTTAGAAAGTGATGTAACCGATTCTAAATTTACAGAAATTGATGGAGAATTATTGTGTAGTGCTTGCGGATCTATGTTTGAAATCTCGGGAGAGAAGATTTGTCCGTCATGTGGCACATTTGATGAATAAAACAAAACTTCAATAAAAGAGGGCTTATAGAATAATATGACCAATGTCTTGATAGATAGAAAGGATAAAATTGGAATTATTACTGTTAATCGTCCTGAACAGATGAATAGCCTAAATTCAAAAACAAGAACAGAGATGGCTGAGGCTTTTGAGAAACTTGGAAATGAAAGCGGAATTTCTACTATCATCTTGGCTGGAGCTTCAGGTAAAGCATTTATTGCTGGAGCAGATATTAAAGAATTCTTAAAACTTGATTTGGAAACGGAAAAAGATCTAAAAAAAGATTGGATAGTAACTGAAATAATTGAAAACTTATCAAAACCTGTAATTGCTATGATGGATGGCTTTTGTTTAGGCGGAGGCTTAGAAATTGCAATGTCTTGTGATTTGAGAATAGCGAGTAATAGAACTAAACTGGGACAACCTGAAATAAATATTGGAATAATACCTGGGGCTGGTGGAACTCAGAGATTAACTAGATTAATTGGTGAAGGGCGTGCGATGGAAATGATTCTTACAGGAAGAATGATAAAAGCTGAAGAAGCATTGCAATATGGTATTCTAAATTTTGTCTTTGATCCTAAAGAATTAGAAATTAAAACTATGGAAATTGCAAAAACTATTTCTGAAAAATCACCTTATGCAATTGAAAGAGCAAAACGAAGTATTAAATCAGTCTCAAATATGAAACTCAAGAAAGGCCTTCAATTTGAACGGAAAATGTTTCTAGAATGTTTTAATTCTGAAGATGGAAAAGAAGGGATTACTGCATTTATGGAAAAAAGAAAAGCTAATTTTAAAGGGAAATAATAGGATAAAATTTGAAATTAGCAGATAAGGTTGAATTTGTAACTTCAACACTAGAAAAGTTATATCCCAAACCTAAAATTCCTTTAAATCACGAAAATAATTTTACTTTTCTCGTAGCGGTTATGCTTAGTGCTCAAAGTACTGATAAAAAAGTAAATGAAATAAGTCCAAGATTGTTTAAAAAAGCAAATACTGCCGAAAAAATGAACCTTTTAAATGCTGATAAAATTAAAAATTATATTAAAGAAATTGGACTTGCTCCAACCAAATCTAAAAATATAAAAAAAATGTCTCAGCAACTATTGTCCTTGCATAGTGGTGAAGTCCCCAACACTTTTGAAGAATTAGAAAATTTAGCAGGAGTCGGGCATAAGACTGCATCTGTGATCATGTCCCAAGCTTTCAATCAAACCGCATTTCCAGTAGATACACATATTCACAGATTAGCGTTCCGTTGGAAGCTATCAAATGGGAAAAATGTAATGACGACTGAAATCGATTTAAAGCGTAAATTTGATAAAAGTTTATGGAACAAACTTCATTTACAAATGATTTTCTATGGAAGAGAATGGTGTCAAGCGCGAAAAAAAGAATGTGACTGTAAAATATGTCATAAAATTAAAACTTCATAGATACCTATATTGGGGCCCTTTTGAATTAATAAATAATGGCTAATTGGAATGAACGTTTCTTAAATCTTGCAACCCATATCTCAAATTGGAGCAAAGACCCATCCACAAAAGTAGGATGTGTTGTTGTTGGACCTGACCGTGAAATTAGAAGTACTGGATTCAATGGACTACCAAGAGGAATTGAAGACAATGATGAGAGATTGAATAATCGAGAAATAAAATATCCTATGATTTGTCATGCTGAAGAAAATGCGATTATGCATGCGGCCCGAATTGGAATATCTTTGAAAGATTGTACTGCATATGTCACTTGGCCCCCATGTACTAGATGTGCCCGATCATTAATCCAAGCTGGAATTGTAACTGTGATATATCCTAAAGATACTGAGATACCAGATAGGTGGATCTCTGATTTTGAACTATCAATAAATATGCTTAAAGAAGCTGGTATTGAATTAAAAACTGCTTAATTATTCATCAATTGAGTCTTCTTGTTTACTCAATAATTCTTTAATATTCTTTAGATGCTCAACGCCAGTATCTGATTGAATGTTTTCGGTTATTAAATCTCTAACCTTACTAGGGGAAGGTACACCAAAAAGACAATCATGTGGATTATGTCTTATTCTCTTAGATGAACTACGAGAACCTCCTGCGAGACCAATACTTCCTAATCCCTTTACTTCAGCTCCAGAACCAACGATCACCATCGACTCATCACTTCCAGTTCCGAGGCCTGAACCCGTAAGTGGCAACACTGTGCCATAGTCAAAGATAGTCCCGATGACACCTTGTTCCATCTTTATATCTTCAATGTGATTATAACGTACCTGACGCTCACTATTATTCATGAGAAAACTGCTCTTAAGAACTATTCGATTATTAGTAAGATAATAAGTAAAAGAACGACGATAAGCATTAACTGAAAGCATTCCTAAAAAACCAACGGCTGCAGTCAAACTAGGGATAAACCAAAGGCCAAAATCCATTGTATCTTCCATTTTCCAAGCATGATAAGACATTACTAAAATCCCCAAAAAGGCAACACCTGTATAAAGTCTGAAAATACTCTGACCGCCAGAGTCTAAGAAAAAAAAGCGTGCTAAAAAACCAACTATAAGCAAACCTAAAGACCAAATCATAGCTCCAGCTAAAACTTCATTAGCAAAAGGTATCTTTATTATAACTTCATAAAGAGGGAAAGTGGTAAATTTATCTTGGACAAAAAAATCATAAATTATGTAAGCCCATATTAATAATAGAAAGAAAATAACATATAAATAAAAAAATGAGAATACGTGCGGACGTAATTGCATTTTTAATTCCTCATCTCTTAACAATACTAACTCAGACATGTACTTACCAGAGAGTGGGGTGGTTAAAACATTTTCATATTACTCTAACATTTATTTATCGCCTCTTATCTAAAGAGATTAAGTTAAGGCCTATGCGAAGAAAAATTATACGAAAAAAAAAGGAAAATGAAGCTGGTGAAACGCTTTCTAAAATAAAAGGGGGAAAGGAACTTGAAATTGCAGCTATTATACTCAAAGAATTGGCTCAGAGAAAAAAAAGAAAAAATGAAATTGACAATAAACAAAATAATTTAAAAGAAATTAAAGAAAAAGAAAAAAAGACGGAAATACCTATAGACAAAAATACAAATATGAAAAATAAACGAATAAAAGAACTTGAAAACTTAAAAAAGATGGGAATTATTAAAGAAGATGAATTTGAAAAATTGAAAAACGATCTTATTGATTAGAAACAGGTTCAGATAAGGCTACAACATATACTCCACAAAGAACTATAAGACCTCCAACCAAAACTCCTAAACTTGGTATTTCACTAAATATTAACCATGCCAAAAGACCCGAACCAATGGGCTCAACAAGTAAAGTTATCGAAATAATATAAGCTGGTAAAAATGCAAGTGCCCAATTTTGCATAGTATGGCCCAATAAAGTTGGTATTAATGCCATTAAGAAAAATAATTGGAATTCTGAATTGGGTATTTTTTGATATTCTAAGCCTTGAACAAGCACAACAATCCACATGGCTATTGCACTTGAAAGATAAACAATAAAGGCATAAGTTGGTAAACTAATTTTCTTACGATGTCTACGACCACCAAGATAATACAAGCCTGCAAGTATACCTGATATAAAAGCTAAAAGATTACCCTGGAAATTACCTGGATCTTCAACTAAGTCACCCCAGAAAAGAATAATTATTCCTGATAAAGCAAGTAATGTACCAACAATTCCTTTTTGATTAAGACTTTCCCCAAAAACTAGCCAGCCAATAATAGATACATAAACTATATGGCAAGTACCTAAAAGAACTGAAGCTGCAACTGACGTTGCTTTAACAGAAGAAATCCAGAATCCAAAATGCGCACCTAAAAGAAGGCCAATCACTATTAATTCGATAATTTCATTAAATTTTAATGAAGTTATTTCTTTGAAATTATCTTTAATCAAAAATGGCAAAAATAAAAAAGTAGCAAATGTTTGCCTATAGGAACCAATAACTAATGGCTCACTGCTACTCCATCTTATGAGAATTGCAGATGTAGAGATAGCAAATATACCAATTATCAGAGCAAAATATGCCATTTTCTTATCATTGTCTACAATATTCATACTTTAGTAATGCATCAAAGATATAGGTGTAGATAAATGTCTGCGAGACGAAGCTGGAGGTTCATACCATTTTAATTCTAAACCAGAACTTGCTACAACTTTTTCAGGTCTATCATATTTTTTACTACAAGATTTGCAACGATAATATGACTCTTTACCAGAAGAATGTGTTCTTTGACCGCAGACGCAAATAGGATTTGCTGGTTTTAAAAACCTAGGAACCAACGACAAGATTCTCAATTTCTCTAAGTTTATTGTTCCATTATTTACACTTCCACATATTATTAATAAATCACCAATCTCAAGTTTATCTACAATATGTCTAAAATTCTTAGTTGGTTCAAAAGCTGCACAATTAGTAGTTTGGTTAAATTTATCTTGTACTTCAAAAAAACGGTGCCCACCTTTAATTATAGTAGATTTTGAAGTAACTGAGACCTCTATATTTACACTATCTCCGTCTTTAATTTTAGAAATTTCTTTGGACCTAAGATGATCATCTGTAGCTTGATTGGTTTTGTAGAGTAACCATCGAGAAGGAATTTCAGGCCCTAATTTATCAAAGTTTTGAATTAACTTATCCTTATTGGTTCCCCTAAAACCCCATAAAACAGGGCATGGTGAATTTGGAACCATTGCAACTTTACCATCTAAATCAGTACATGAAAATACGGTTTCAATATTAGATATTTTTCGAACAGCTGAAGATTCAATATTTCTCTTGGTTCCCCAGTTATCTTGATTTCTATATCCTATCAACTCCCAAGTATGTGAAATACCATTAACCTTACTAAAACTACCAGACCATGCTAATGAACAAGCAGCCCCAAATATGCCTCTAGATCCTCTTAATCCTGAGGATACCGTCCCTTCTATTGATTCTAAAAGCATATCCTTGGTAACTATGTTACTTACCCCTTGCCAATACAATCCTTCAGGAAGAAAGGAATCTGAAATTACAACGCCAGGTTCAGAATCAGGCATGGAATGCTTATGAATTAAATCTAGAACCCTTTCAAGAATTTGCTCTTTATCATATTTTTTTTCTGCACTTTTTTCAAAAATAAAGAACGGCTTGCCATCCAATTCACCTATTAGCTTCTTCGACCCTATGCCTTTACCTAATGTCAATGCAACGGCACCATTTCCTCTTGTTTTCCATGGTACATTTGGATTCAAACGAACTAAACGAGGATAATCTACTAAATCAAATTCAGATAATTCTTGAATCACTTCTGTAGCTAACCACGTCGTACAACCTCCTTTTACAGAATCGGTATCGTCAAGACCTATGTGTAACATTTAGATTATTCGAAAATGAATACTCCCTTAGTCCACTGTGGTTGGATATTAGACTCTGAAAAATATGCTAAATTAATATTCAAATTAGCTGCAGTTCCTGCAGGAATATATGGCACTTCACCAATTAAACTATAAATCAAAATATCTGTTTGACCTCGTTGGTGGAGTAAATGAAGCAATTTTACAATATCTATTGAAAAATCTGAACTTGATGATTTGACTGAAGTAGACCAATCAATACCTATAGTTATATTTTCTACATAAGCTAAAGCGGCATCTAATTCATTAAATCCTTGTAAATTTCTTAAAGGAAGAATTACACGGCCCCTATCTAGCATCAACAAATCAATAATATCTTCACCCCATGTTAATCCAAAATCTATATAGATTTCATTCTCTGGATTTAATTTTAAAGAATAGGGGTCCGGTCGATTTCTAAGTATCCCGCCCATATCCCAAATTAGTGTTGGTTCTACAGTCTCTGGAACTGCCATATCAAGACTAGATGATATGAAATTAATTGTACCTAGATCCCAAATTGGCTTTACTCTTTGACCTTGATTATAAGCCATTGCTGTCCAAACCATTTTTAGGCACGAACATGTATCGATTTACCTCTTTCTAAAGATCTAATATCAACTTAATTTTAGAAGGTGGACCTTCTGAAATATGTAACATATGATAAGAAATCGCTTTAATTTCAACACCATAGCCATGCTTTGACTCCTTGTATATTTCTCCATATATTTTCCCTCTTAATCTATTGCTTTCATCAATGGAAATGTCAAGATTAGTGGAACCAACTATAAAATTCTCAGTATCAAAAAGAAAAATTAAATGTGATATATAACGAACTAATAGATTATCTAAATTGATACCTTCTAAATCTATAATATGGAAAAATTCAGAATCTGGTAAGTTCCCTCCAGTTATTACTTCAGTAAATGCTAAACTAACTTCGTGAAAAGCCCCTGATAAATTCTTATCTTCGACTTCAATACCGGCATCAGCTGTATGTTCAAAGATTTTTCTCAATTTAGGGTTAAAACGCTTTCTTAATAAAAATGGTAGCGGGGGATGGATTTGAACCATCGATCTCCGGGTTATGAGCCCGACGGGATTTCCTAGCTACCCCACCCCGCTATGCTAAACTAGGATAAATCTGGCTCTGGAGTATCCCACTCTAAATGGGCTTAATATAAAAACTTGTTAGGGGTAAATCATAAATATATTACTATCATAAACTTGTGTGGACAATCGATTAGCACTCGAAGAAATTAGAAAACAAATAGAAGATTTAGAGAGCAATCAAGTTATTTTAATCATAGGAATTGCGGTAATATTGCTTTATCTTGTTCTAACAAAAACACAGAGAGGTAGAGAAGTAAGAAAAAAATTTAGGATTTTACCTAAATTAATTCCATTAGAAGAAGAATATGTAACCGAAATTAAAGAACCCGAAAATCTCGATGGTAGTAATAGACAACTAAAGGGTGAAATCATTCAAAATGAGCATGACATCTTGAATGACTTGTTAGGAAATAAGGTGCCTGAAAAATTGGATGGATTTAATGAAGAAGATGCAGTTATCTTTAAAGAACAAGAAGAAATAATGCCACTACCTAACCAAAATTTTGGAAATATGAATGAACATATCAATTCAGCAACTGAAAATCAAGAGTATTGTGCCTCATGCAACAAGCCTGTAAAATCTGAATGGAAAGCATGCCCTTTCTGTGGAGAATTTCTTGAAATCTATGAAGATTAACGATTACCTTTTTCTACGGTCCAAAATAGTAACTATTGTCAAAATAAATAATGTTGATATGTAGCTAGGAGCTGGTAATAATGATGAGTCTGTATTATCACTATCACCTCCATTTTTAGTTTGTTCACTTATTGTTAATCGAATGTCAATCGAATTATCAGACAATGAATAAATTGATTCCGACACTGCTTGCTCAAAATCTACCTTGATTTTCAAAATTGTAGAACCCGCAGATGGGTTTGACCAAGTCAATATTATAGGTTCATTACCAAAACCACTGATACCTTGTTTAAGATTGTATTCATCTACGACTCTCTGACCTGCAAATAACTGAACACTAAAAGGTGCTGTACTTTTACCTCCGTTATTGTAAACTGTTAATCTTAGCTGTATTGGTTCTGTTGAACTCAAATCATCTTCAGTTAACAAAGATAGCGGTTTACCATTAATCAAAACATCCGCAATATCAACTGCTAAATCTGAAATTCTATCTAAAGGTATGTCTATAATTATATCAGAAGTTAAAGTTGCTGAACCGTCACCAGGGGAAATTGAATCTGCAGTTAAAAGAAGGCCAATAGGGTCGCCCAAACTATTTTCATAATTTAAGGGCCTCAAAACTAAATCTATTTTTTGTGTTTGTGATTTATCTATTGTTACTGCAGACACTTCAGTTCCATCAATCTCTATACGTATAGACCAATCGCTACGGGCAGTTGTAGCATCTAATCGGTAAGTATCCTTGTCATTTCCTGTATTTCTCAAATTAATACTAAAATAATAATAACCATCAATATCTAAAGCCTCAGGATCAATATTTATTTTATCAGGTGGTGAAAGAAAGACAACACCATATGTTCTAATTGTAGCATCTAATTTCACATTCTCAGAAACCTCAGAATTACTTGTAGACGTTATAATTATGTTTACATGTTCTTTACTTCCGCCGGGTGCTGAGACTGGAGCTTCAATCTTAACTTGAACATAATTGTACAAACCCATGCCAATATCAAGACTAGACTGTGAAGTTAGAGTTGCATCCCAATTTGAAGGAAGTGAATTATCATCTAATTCTATAGTAAATGTATCACGCGTATTGCCTCTATTATATACTAAAAACTCAAAATCTACTTCGCCCCCTTTAGGCAGTTGTCCAGATGGACTATAATTCTCATTAAACTCAATTTCTAAACCATATTCATCAACCACAAGCTCATACTCCAACGTTGCAGTCCACATATTCCCATAAAGATCCTTAATAGAAAATTCAATTTCATAAATTCCAGTTACGATATTTTGATCTTCTTGATAATACCAAGTTCCTTGGATATATTTGGCATATGTGTGCTTATCTTTAACTAAAATTGAATTTTTGAATTGACCGCCATTAGAAATGCCTTGAATTTTAATACTAGAACTCTCTGAATCTAAGTTATCGGCACCTAATGCATTGGAAACATTTACCTTCATAAATAAACTATCTGCACCCATCTCTTCGACACGATTATTGCTAAAATAACCTAAATAATCATCCGCAATATCTACATGTCTAACATTCATTATAAATGATGAATCACACGCCACAGTACCTGAATCATTGCCACAACCTCTGCTTGAAGCTGCTTTAATCCAAGCCGTACGATTATCAGTATCTGGAGCCCATGTAACGCTTGTTTCAAGCTTAAAGCCTAGGGTTGTATAAGCTGGAACACCATCAGGGAAATCACTAGTATCTATTGATGATTCTTCTAACTCTATCGTATAATTTCTATTTAGAAAGCCACCAAATCCCGATGTTTTTGTAACTTCATCAACAGATATATTTGACATTCCTTCAGTAGTTGAAATAAAAAGAGTCGTCCTAAACCTAATCTCTTGAACATTTGTCGATTCAACCCATATTATATAGCTTAAAGAATCTCCTAAATTTATAGGCCCTCCAAGATTCATTTCCCATGTAACTAAGGGATAAAATGTATTCTCTTGGCCTGGTTCATCATAAGCTTTCCAATACTTTGGTTTTTCAGATGTTGGTTCTTCTGTAGTAAGTTCATAGTTATCTCCAAAACCAACTTTATCAAAATAAAGTTCAATATCGGCATATTCATTAGCCTCAGCCTGGGAATGACCTGCTGTAATCACAAAAGCAAATGCACAAAGGGCTAAGTATTGCAAGAAACGTTGCATTATCATGTAACCTTATTACACATGCTATTAAAGTTTCGTTAAAAAATGTATGGATTAACTGAAAAGATTATGGCCATTACTTGTATTAGTAATCTCACCATCATCTGCAATTAACTCTCCTCTTCGATAAACTTTTGATGGAAAAATTGCAGACCAACCTTCAAACGGAGTCCAATTTGCCTTCGAATGTAGAATATCCAAGTCTATTGGTTTACTATTTTTCATGTCGACTACCATGAAATCTGCAGTTAAACCTTCTGAAATACGACCTCTGTCCAATCCAAGACGTGAAGCTGGAGATTCAGACATTGCATTAACTAAACGTTGCATTTCAAGTCGACCTTCAGAAACTTCATTCAACATCAAAGGTATCATCGTCTCAACGCCAGGAAGACCTGAAGGAGGATTATCAGATCTTTTTTCACTAATAGTATGAGGTGCATGATCACTAGCAAGAATTGGAATTCTACCATCTCGAAATGCATTGTACAAAGTATGGTTGTCATTACGAGTACGTAAAGGAGGGTCCACTTTGCAATCTAATGAATGACAATTATCCAGATTCAAAAGTAAATGGTGGGGGCAAACTTCAGAAGTAGCTAAACTAGGCATATTATTCAATCCATCAGTAGTAGATAAATGGGCTACGTGTAAGTTTGAAGAAGATGGCATTGAGGATAAACATTTAGATTCGGCATTATGCCTATTTTTAGTATGATCTGCCAATTCATTAAGAGGCTCATTGTGCATATGATCGGGATGCTCACAATGTATCACCAGGGGTTTATTCGTTTTTTCCAAAACCTCTCTAGCATTAGAAAAATATTGTTCAGAGCTTATACCATATGGATATAATTTCCAAAATGCAGAAGGTATTGTATCAAACCATTTTTTATTAGTTAAACCTTCTTCTACATTTACACCAATTCCAAAATCAACGATTGATTTAGAAGATGCTATTGTCTCTTTTTGATTAAAAGTAGAGACATCTGAAGTAAAAGGATCGGTATTAGGCATATCTACAACGGCAGTGACTCCACCGCAAGCTGCAGATTCAGAACCACTTTTCCAATCTTCTTTGTGTGTATAGCCTGGGTCTCTAAAATGTACGTGCATATCTAATGCACTTGGCAACATAATCCCTTCAAATTTTATATTTTGATCTCCTTTGAGATTGTTTTTAACTGCCTTAATTATACCCTTTTCAACTCCAACACAGGTCTCAGTTAAACCTTTATTCGAAATCCAAATTTTACCTTCAAAAACGTCCATTATGAGTCTTCCTCTACAACTAAATCAAAGGTTCTCGTATAAACCTGTTCGGTCCTACTTATAGCTATCAAATCGAAGCTAACTGCATCAATTGGTTCTTCAGTTGGAGTTACAGATAAAGTTAAATTCACATAAGAATTGGATGTAAGGTTTACGGTTAAATTATGACCTGTTGAATCCCACCATACATAATTATCAAAATCTGTCGAAGATGAATTTAACATAATCTCATCATCATTAATGAATATATATTCTACTTCAAAAACAATAGTATAATTTATTATTTGATCAATACTTATAGTAAGATTATCCCAACCTCCAGATTCGCCAGTATTGGTTATTGTAATATTAGTCATATTAGATTCTCCAAAAGTAGGATTAAATTCGTTTATATCGGCTTCTATGCTTAAATCAAATTCCGATTCAACTGTGTAAATTGGTGATGGAGTGAAAGTTACTACCAAAATTAAAGCAGTTAAAATCCCTATAGCCCACCTTGATTTTCCAAGATTGGATAGTTCTTCAGAAGGTGGAGGATGTGAAGTACCTAAAAAATAAATCAAAATAGCATATACTGCCCAACCCGAATAGCGAGGACCAAAGCCAGGAATATCATAAAAAGCCATGAGTACTAAAAGTATGATTACCCCAAAAGAGAGTCCATTGGCTTTAGGACCTAATAAAGCCCTTGCAATGTGACCTCCATCTAATTGACCGGCAGGCATTAAATTAAGAGCAGTAACAAAAAAACCAGTCCATCCAGCCAAAACAACCGGATGTGAAAGATAATCTCCACTAGGTGTATAAAATGTACCAGTTAAAGAATACAAAAAATCAAAAAATAATGAAGTACCGAGATAAAGTGAATCTCCTGAATCTACTGGAGCTAAGACTGCATTTTGTTCAGTCAACCAAAAACCAAGAATTGTGACTGGAATGGCAATCAATAAACCTGCAATTGGACCACTCGCTCCAACTTCTAACAAAGCTTTTCGATTTGGTATGGGTTCCCTAATTGAGATAAAAGCCCCCATTGTTCCAAAAGGAAATAACATAGGCGGCATTGGGAGAAAAAATGGTAAAGAGGCATCAAGATTGTTTTTCTTAGCATAATAATAATGACCCATTTCATGAGCTCCCAATATTGTCATTAAAGGTAATGAAAAAGTCAAAAAACCCATAAAAAATACATCCGGAGTTATCAAAAGTCGAAACCAAAACCAACTCATACCTAATAATTCTGAATCTGAATATGAAGCCCACCACATAGAACCGGCCCAAGTGGTTGTGAATATTGTAGCTATTAGCAGGTATAAATTCATTTTATTTTTAACATAATCAAAAGAAGGTTGTGGAATAACTACAAGAATTAACTCATCCCCGGCCCTTCGTAACATTGGAAAAGCCCTATCTGCCCCTAAACCATTAACTTTCTTAAAAGCTAATCTTAATTCTTCAAATTTAGCCTCTAAATTATCCGGTTCTTGAACATAAAATAAATGTGCACTGCCATCCCATAGATAGTTTTCGATATTCCAACCGAATCTTTCTAAGAATTTAGTTATTGTTTTAGACATTTATAATCCAAGGACTCCCTTAGATATTGACGAAATTTCATCTTTTAATTCATAAGGCCCATAAACTGAACCTCTCCAATGATCGAATTGTGCTTCATAGAGACTTGAAATTAGTCTTGATTGGCTGTGTGCAAATGATATCTCTCCATCACTTTTTAATATTTTAGTTTTCAATCCGGGCATTACGGAAAATGGAGGTATATCTACGTAAATTTCTGAACTATCTATTCCTAATTTCGAAGCGATATATCCCTCATATTCTGCTTTCTTAGACTTTTCTAAACCAGATAGTTCGACTTGTTCTTTTGTCATACTAACTGCTTTCTTTACTATACGCCTATTTTCGAAATCACTACACAGTTTACTAGATAAACCACCAGTGTTATTTAATTCCGAAAGAAATTTATGGTCAGTAAAGGTAACAAAATCGTCGATTGAAAATTTACCTGATGATATTGCATAATTAGCAGCCCTAGCTAGCATTAATTCAGCACCTCTTGCAAATGAATGAAAATATACTGTTGAATACATTGTCGAACGAGCTGTGAGAAGTGCCTCTATAGCTGGCAAACCTTTTTCTTTAATTACTAAATTAGAATCCGACATACTCATAGTTGCTATTAAACGACTCATATCTACGCCAGTACTCACTCCAGTGTAATGAGCATCTCTAACTAAGTAATCTAAACGATCTCCATCTAAATCTCCTGAAACCAAAGAACCTAACCTGTGATTCCCCAATATTATTTGATTAACTTCATCAGGATCGAATCCCTCATTTGAGATTATATCGGATAATTCAGTATCCAAAATTATTTTTGTTGTTCTAATGACATGATCTTCAACACCTTCTATTTCATCACCTAAATGTGAAAATGCAGTGTGACCTAAATCATGTAAAAGACCAGCAACGGAAACTAATTGTTTATCATAAGAATTTAGACCGATTGTATCGGCCATTTTTCCAACGACATGGCAGGTACCCATAGAATGTTCATGCCTTGTATGGTTTGCACCAGGATAAACCAAATTAGTAGGGCCTAATTGTTTTACCCAACGCAATCTTTGATAGACCGGAGTATCTACTAATTTAACTTCTAACGATGTTAAATCAATGTAATCGTGTATTGGATCCCTTACTCTAACCATCTGTTAGATGACCTGTGTAGGGCTGATAAATAACTTACTCAACAACTAGTGTTCCACCTCTTCTTTATTTAGTTAATTTAAAGACTGCGGCCCAAAGCTTATAATGGCTAAATTATATTGTTTTAAAGCCCTATGAACAACTCCGAAAAATCAAAGGAAATAGAAATAGAAGAGTTGACTGAATGTAATGAATGTAAGTCTGAACACATTGTTCGAGATTATAAGCGTGGAGAGATAACCTGTAGTAATTGTGGACTAGTTGTGGAAGGCCAAGTCATAGACCAAGGACCTGAGTGGAGAGCATTTGATTCTGAACAAAGTGAGAGAAGAGCAAGAGGTGGAGCTCCAATGACAGTCATGGTACATGATAAAGGACTCTCAACTGACATTGGTTGGGGTGGGCGTGACATATATGGCAATAATGTTCCAACGAGAAATAGATCCCAAGTTTATCGAATGCGAAAGTGGCAAAGCCGAACGAGAGCCTCAACTTCAGCAGATCGAAACTTGGCTCAAGCATTAAATGAATTAAATCGATTAGCATCTAAAATAGGATTACACAGGCAAGTAAGAGAAGAAGCTGCTATGCTTTATAGAAGAGCCGTGCAAGATAACCTTGTTAGAGGACGTTCTGTCGAAGGTGTTGCTGCTGCGGCACTATATGGAGCATGTAGAAGATGTGAAGTTCCAAGGACTTTAACGGAAATCACTGAAGCTTCAAGAGCATCTAAGAAAGAAGTTGGAAGAACCTATAGATATATTTCTAGAGAATTAAAATTAAATCTACAACCGGCTTCACCATCTGTTTATATTGTTAGATTTTGTAGAGAATTAGACTTACCGGGAAACGTAGAAAGTGCTGCAATAAATATACTTAATCAAGCTATTGAAGCTGAATTAACTTCAGGAAGAGGTCCAACGGGAGTTGCTGCTGCCGCAATATATATTGCATCAGTAGTATATAACAAAAGAAAAACTCAAAAAACTATTGCAGATACAGTAGGAGTTACAGAAGTTACCATTCGAAATCGTTACAAAGAATTGGCTAAAAATCTAGATATTGTAGTATACAAGTGAGGTTACTTGAAAGTAAAAAAACGTGATAATAATATTTATCACATAAGATTAGAACATGAGGATGATCTCTACCATTTGAATTTATTATTAGATGAAAATGACACTGTTAGGGCCTTGACTGAAAGAAGGGAATCAAGTCAAACTGACAGGTTACGCTCTGAACGAGGAAAAAAACAAAAAATGAGATTGACTATTCATGTTAATAAAGTCGAATACCAATCATTTGGGCAGAGATTAAGGTGTCATGGTCTTATTGCAGTAGGTGAAAGAGATCAAGGATCTCACCATACCTTGATTCTTGAACCTGGTGATGATTTTGACATCCGAAAAGATAATTGGTTAACTCACCATAAAAAAAGACTTCGAGAAGCTGCCCAACCAATAGTTACTGCCCTTGCTATTTGTATTGAAAGTGACAGTATAGTTATCGCTGAATTAAGAACATATGGTCTTCGAGAATTAAAAACACTCAACCGCGCTGGAAGTGGTAAAGTAACTGGAGGTGAAGATCTTAATGAATTCTATATTCGAACTGTAAAACAAATTGTGGATGTTCACATTAAAAATTCTATCATGGTCGTTGTAGGTCCCGGATTCCTTAAAGATGATTTTGTAATTGTTGCTAAAAAAGAAGCACCAGATATTTTTTCAGGATGTGTTGTTGAAAATTCAGGACAAGGTGGGATGGCTGGAATTAATGAAGCTGTCAGCAGAGGTACGCTGCCAAAGGCTGTAGCTCAGATTAAAATACAGGAAGAGATGAATGCTGTTGAATTATTGAAAGATGCAATTGCAAATGATTTAGCAACCTATGGAAACGTACATGTGAAGAATGCGCTTGAAAATGGGGCGGCTGAAAAATTGTTAATCCTTTCTGAAAAAACAAGAACAGAAGAAGGCCGATTATTACTTAAATTAGCTGAAGACAATCGAACTGAAATAGTAGAGATATCTTCTCACCATCACGGTGGAGAAATGCTAAACGGATTGGGTAATCTTGCAGTTATTCTTAGATACCGTTTGACATAAATTCTTTTAGAGGGGAGGGTGTAAGAGAGATATGATGCCAGGCATGGGGCGCATGAACCCACGAATGATGAAGAAACTACAAAAGCAATTACAAAACTCAACTGAAGAGATAGATGCTACTGAAGTAATAATAAGAACTAAAGATAAAGAAATATATTTTAATAATCCTTCAGTAAGTGCTATGAATATGATGGGGCAGCAATCATATCAGATTGTTGGGGAACCACAAGAAAGAGGATTGAGTGGAGAAGAAAATACACCTAGCATACCTAATGAAGATATTGAATTAGTGGCAGCGCAAGCTGGTGTTTCAACGGATAAAGCAAGAGAAGCTTTAGAAGAATGCAATGGGGAACCTGCCGAAGCTATAATCAAATTAATGGGTGGTTAAAGTGGATTTTTCTGAAACTGATGACCAGACCTTGATAAGAGACATGGTTAGAAATTTTGCTGAAACCGTAGCCGGTCCCTCGTGCCATAAAAGAGATAAAGAACAAATCCCTCCTATTGATGAATTTAAACAGTTTGCAGAATTAGGTGTAGCTGGTATGACTATTCCTGAAAAATATGGAGGTCAGAAATTAGATGATATTTCAGAAGCCATTGTTATTGAAGAATTATCTAGAGTAGATCCTTCATTAGGAGTAATGGTTGCCGTTCATGTTGGACTTTGTTCAATGACTATTACACTTAATGGAAATGAAGAACAAAAACAAAAATATTTACCTAAATTGGCATCTGGTGAACACTTAGGTGCTTATTCATTGAGTGAAGCTGGATCTGGCACAGATGCTGCCGCAATGGTTGCCCGAGCTACGGAAGAAGATGACTGCTTTGTACTAAATGGTGAAAAAATGTGGGTTACTAATGGAACTGCGGCAGATATTTTTGTTCTCTTTGCTAAAGTAACTAATCATCCCGATTATGGCGTTAAAAAACATGGTGGAGTGACATGTTTTATTATTGAAAAGAACTTTGAGGGCTTTAAAATAGGTAAAAAAGAAGATAAGTTAGGGATACGATCCAGTGATACTTGTACTTTAATTCTAGAGAATTGTAAAGTACCAAAAGAAAATATTTTAGGAGAAGTTGGAAAAGGATTTGCTATTGCAATGAATGCTTTAGACAATTCAAGAATAGGTATTGCTGCCCAAGCTTTAGGGATAGCTCAAGGAGCATACGAAGCTGCACTCAAATATTCAAAAGAACGTGAAACTTTTGGAAAACCAATCGCAGCCCATCAAACGATTAGCAACTACTTAGCTGACATGGCTCTGCGAATAGATGCTGCAAGACTACAGGTTTACAAAGCTGCATGGGCAAAGCAACAGCATTATGAAAATGGTGCAGCAAGGCACACACTAGAAGCGTCATTTGCTAAACTGAATGCGGGTGATACTGCAATGTGGGTCTCCGAAAAAGCGGTTCAAGTTCTTGGCGGATATGGATATACTACTGAATTCCCTGTTGAACGATTTTTCAGAGATGCAAAAATAACTCAGATTTACGAAGGAACTCAAGAAGTACAGCGATTAGTTATAGCTCGTGAAATCGGAAAGTAGGAGGAAAACTTTTATCAAACACTTTGTAAACTACATTGTAGGTCATTTTGACCATAAAAAAAACTGTTGGAGAAAACAATGCGTATAGGAGTCCCAAAAGAAACTGTTGAGAATGAAACACGTGTAGCAATTGTACCTGTTTCTATTCCTAAATTACAAAAAATAGGATTTGAGGTTATTATTCAAGAAGGTGCGGGGGAATTATCAAAATATTCTGATTCAGAATATACTGATAAGGGTGCACAAATTGGAAATTTAAACGAAGTAATGTCTGCTGAATTAATTGCATCTATTAATATACCTAATTTAGAAATGATGAAAAAAGGGCAAATGTTAGCATGCATGGCCGACCCTTTCCGAAATTTAAAACAGATAAAGGAGATTATAGAATCCGAAATAACTTTACTTTCCTTAGAAGTAATTCCTAGAAGACTATCCAAGGGGCAGTCTATGGATGTTAATTCAAGTCAAGATAATCTATCTGGATACAGAGCAGCCTTGATGGGTTCACAGCATATTGCAAAGATGGTCCCAATGATGATGACTTCTGCAGGAACTGTTAGACCTGCAAAATTTATAATTCAGGGAGCTGCTGTAGCTGGACTACAAGCAATTGCTACAGCTAAAAGATTAGGTGCAATAGTTCAAGCTATTGATGTTAGATTAGCAGCCAAACAAGATACTGAAAGTTTAGGTGCAAAATTCATTGATGTACCTGGATGGAAAGACGCTGAAAGTTCAAGTGGACATGCGTCCTTGTTTACAGATAAAGGACTTCAGGAAGCTTTTGATAATGCTTTGATGAATGCCGTAAAAGATGCAGATGTCGTAATAACCACTGCAAGATTATTTGGCGCAGATGCTCCCAAATTATTTTTTGGTAACAAGATGAACGAAAAAATGACTAAAGAAATGAAAGAAGGATCTGTAATCGTAGATATGAACTCTGATACTGGCGGGAATATTATTGGCAGCAAAGAAGGTGAGATTGTGGAGAAAGATGGTGTTAAAATCATAGGAATACCTATACTTTGTAGAACGATTCCAAATACTGCTTCAATGCTCTACTCAAATAATGTCACTAGCTTTGTAACTGTATTAGTTAAAGAAGGAAATCTAGTCATAAACCAAGAAGAACAAGTTTTGACAGGAGATGATGGCGGTATTTCAGCAGGATATGGTGGAATTCTAATTGCTGAAGGTGGGAACATTCATAAAAATCATACCAAACTAATGGAGGCAATGAAGTAATGGAGCCCATCACGGGAGGTAGCATACTTATTGTATTAATTACGGTATTTGTGCTAGCTATTTTTTTAGGATTTGAACTTATTACAAAAGTTCCACCGACGCTACACACGCCATTAATGTCTGGAGCTAATGCAATTTCAGGAATTACTGTTGTGGGTGCTTTGATTTTATTACAAGATACGCCATATACAAATCCTGGATTTGCTGCTTGGTTGGCTTTTGCGGCATTAGTTTTGGCAACTATCAATGTTGTTGGGGGCTTTGCTGTAACTAACAGAATGCTGAATATGATTGCTGGTAAAAGGGGTAGAAAGTAATGGATAAAGCAATCTGGGATATTGGATATTTAATTGCCTCAATCCTATTCATATTAGGATTGAAAAAATTAGGTCATCCTCGTACTGCACCAACTGGTAATTTATATGGTGCAATGGGGATGTTAGTCGCTATAATCGTCACTATTGCCCAAATGGAATTTAAAGTAATTGATAATTTTATACTGATTGGAGCTGGACTAGCCATAGGTGGACTAATTGGTTATGTTATGGCGGCCCGTGTGCAAATGACCGGAATACCAGAAATGGTTGCATTGTTTAATGGATTCGGAGGGGCTGCAAGTGCACTTGTTGCTGCCTCTGAAGTTTTTAGAAGAATAAACCAAAATGATCTCCCTGAAAATTTAGATTTATATGTTGCTTGGATTGCAATCGGCCTTTCTACATTAGTTGGTTGGATGACTCTAACTGGAAGTTTACTTGCAATGATGAAATTGAAAGGTGGAGTTGAAATCTTTGGAAAATGGTACCGAACGCCTACTTGGGGACCTGTATGGCTGAACTATGTCAAAGGACTATTTTTGATTGGAATTGTTGGGTTAATCTACATGAGTATAGAAGAGCCTGGAAATCAAGATTACGTGATAGGGATTATCGTACTGTCCTGTATTCTTGGAATTCTCTTTGTGCTTCCAATTGGAGGGGCAGACATGCCTGTTGTAGTTAGCTTATTGAACTCCTTATCAGGAATTGCAGCTGCATTTACTGGATTTATTATTGGAAACAACGTTTTGATAATCGCGGGTTCTATGGTTGGAGCTGCAGGGCTTATTCTAACAAATATTATGTGTAAAGCAATGAATCGACAACTCATTGATGTATTATTCAAATCCTTTGGTGGTTCCGATAAGCAACAAGTAACAAGAACAAAAATAGGATCTGATCCGGATGAAGTAGCCATGATTTGTGATGGAATCTCGAAATGTGTAATTGTTCCAGGATATGGAATGGCCGTATCTCAATGTCAACACCAAGTCCGTGAATTTGCAGATATTTTAGAAGCAAATGGATGTGAAGTCAAATATGGAATTCATCCAGTAGCTGGAAGAATGCCAGGGCATATGAATGTATTATTGGCTGAAGCAAATGTACCATATGAAAAACTAATTGAAATGGATGATATTAATTCGGAAATCGGGGAATGTGATGTGGCCTTAGTTGTTGGAGCAAATGATACCGTAAATCCCGCAGCTAGAAGTGATAAAGGACCTTTAGCCGGAATGCCCATCATAAATGTCGATAAAGCTAGGGTTGTTGTAATGGTAAAGAGATCATTGTCTGTTGGTTATGCTGGCGTTGATAATGATTTATTCTATGAAGATAACACTATGATGCTCTTTGGCGATGGAAAAAAGATGATGACTGAGTTAATTTCTTCAATGAAAGAACTTTAAAACTTTTGTTGGCCATCTAACTTATCAATAGACGTATTTTCTAATTGTCCCGTTAAACTTTCAATTTCATTTAAAGGCTTTTCAAGTTGATTTTTACGTGTGGTGACTAATTGCAAATAATCCTTCTGCACCGTTTCAATACTGCGACCCATTTTATCAATAGTTCCCGAATATTTCTCCCATTGTTCTTTGAACTTACTTAATAGCTTCATTACATCTAAAGCTTTCTCTTCCACCGCAAAATTCCTAGTTGCTTGATTGATAAGAGATAAAATTGCATAAAGCGTCAATGGTGAGCAAATTAGAACTTTATTAGTTAGTGCATAATCTATAATTGAACTATCTTCTTGATTAATAAATGAATAAATAGATTCATTCGGAATAAACATCAATACATAATCTAGAGTACCGGATGAGGTATCAATATAATTTCTATTAGAAATAGCCTTGATATGATTACGAACAGATTTTAAGAATTCTTTTTTTTCATTTTTCATAACGAATTCATCATCGGTTTCAATATAATTTTCATAATGTGAGAGTGGAAATTTTACATCCATATTGATAACCTTTTCTTTAGGAAGTTTGAAAGTAAAATCTGGTCTTTCACCTGACTCTACTGTATCTTGTTTTGTATAATTAACACCCTCTATTAATCCAATGAAATTAAGAATATCTTCAACCATTCTTTCACCCCATTGACCTCTTTTCTGTGATGAGGACAGAATTTCTCTTAATTTTGTAGTAGTGTCTCTTAAATTTTGAGTCTCCATTTTTGAATCCTCTAAATTAGCATTTAATTTAGTCGACTCTTTTTCAATAGAGGCTAATTTCTTAGACATCTCTTCTAAGTTTTGATCTATTAGCTTTTTCTTATTTTCAAGATTTGTATCTGATTCCTTACTCAATGTTTGAAATTTATCATTTGCTTGCTTAATAAATTCATCCGTATTTGATTTAGTTATATCTGATGCTATTGCTTTGAAAGCATTTTCAAACTCTTTATCTCGAGTTGAGGTTTTTTCATGTAAATCTAGTAATTTCTGTGAATTATTATTAGCAATGAAATAACCTAAAGTAAACCCGATAAGCAAACTAATTATGATGTAAATTACTAACATTTCCATAGGAATCTGTAATACTTAGCCTAATGGGCTTATTATTATTTTATTACAGAAAGTTATCTAAAACTACCCCTTTAACTGTTATTGAGAATTATCCTAGTTGAACCACAGCATCCCGGAAATGTAGGCGCAGTGGCGCGAGCTATGGCAAATTTTGGAATAACTGATTTAGCATTAGTAAATGGGTGTGAAATAAATGATGATGGATATGCCCGATCTAAATCAGGTAGACCAATTTTAGAAAATTTAAAACGATTCAATACCATGGAAAAAGCATTAGCAGACTGCGATATCGCTATTGGAACTAGTGGAATTAAACCTGAAGGTGATAAAAGGTGGTTTAGAGCGCCTAAAGATGTAAAAAAGATTAATGAATTAATGAATGAAAGGTTAAATCCGGCATTAGTCTTTGGAAGAGAAAATTATGGATTGTATAGAGAAGAATTAGCATTATGTGAAGTAACGATAACTATCCCTACAAACCCAGATTATCCTATTCTGAATTTATCACACGCAGTTGGTATTATACTTTATGAAATAAAACGTAAAGAAAAAGTAAAAAGCCCAAAAAAACGTAAAGCAGTTTCCCAAGAAGAATTTGAAAGATTGGTAGACCGCATAATGAATATGTTAGAAGGTAGTAGTTACCCTGAAAGACGATTAGATAGATCAAGAACGACACTTAGAAGACTAATCTCTCGAGGAAATCCTGATGAGGGTGAATATGAAAATTTAATGGGAATATTCAAAGCAATCAGAGAAGGGAAACGATGAGACATATTATGGTAACTGGCCCAATGGGTGCTGGAAAATCAACATTTATGAGAAGTTTACCTAAACCACAAGGTAATTTTGTAATTCCTGATAATGTGCCTGATATGATGCTCGATCATTCATGTGAATTAAAAGGAATGATGTTCTATGAAATTGATGCACCTACTGCTACTGGAAAAGCTTGGATTAATTGGCTTAAAGCTGCAGACATACAACTTATTGTTGGAAATGGCATAGAAAAACCCGATGAGAACTTTATTGAATTATGGAACTATTTAGTTCAAAATACTCCTGATATAAAAAAAATTATCATATTAAATCGTACTAAAAAAATTACTAAGAAATGGAAAGCTTACTCTGCTGAAAATATAATGTGTGTTGATATTGGCAAAACTATTGATGAAGAAACTGCAATTGCATCGGAAAATGATATCTTGACCATTGTAAATTATCTAGAGGAATACAATGAATCATGATAAAAAAATAGAAAGTTTGAGATTTCTTTTAGCTGCAGCAAGCCAAATATATGGTGAAAAGAAATTAATTGAAATGTTAAATGAACAAGGAGCGCCTAAACATGATCATATTGAATTACTAGTGAATGATTCTGAATTGCGATTTACACATTTAACAATGGCTCTAAAGGAATCTGATGATTTTATTTCCCAATTAGAAGATAGATTAACCGAATTATGTGATGTTGCAGATAGTTTAGAAATTGGAAAACCTGAAAATATTAGAAAGTGGTTAAGTGATGATTGTAGGCCTTGTTTAGTAGAACATATTATTCAAGGATATGAGGATGTTTATCATATTATGATTGAATTGGATAATCGACTTATGTGGCCTGGTTGGCCCCTTATTGGGAAATTACATGACCCTATAGAATAAAGAGGAAGAAGATTAATACCACATTCAATAGACAATCCTGAGGATATAATGAGTAAAGCACATATTTATCGATTTGGACCTGGCATGACTGATGGTGATGCAGAGATGAAAAACCTATTGGGTGGAAAAGGTGCAAATCTTGCTGAAATGGCTATTTTAGAGATTCCAGTGCCTCCTGGATGCACAATAACTACTGAAATTTGTACATTCTATAATGAAAATAATAAGAACTATCCTGATGAATTAGAAGAACAATTGAAAGGAGCCATTAAGGATATTGAAAATAATGTAGGAACTATATTTGGAGATCCCGATAATCCACTATTACTCTCTGTACGTTCAGGAGCTAGAGCCTCAATGCCAGGAATGATGGAAACTGTTCTAAATGTAGGCTTAAACGATTTTACAAGAGAGGGATTAATTGCTAAAAGTGGAGATCCAAGATTTGTATATGATGCTCAAAGAAGATTAATTCAGATGTATTCTGATGTAGTTATGGAAAAAGCTTCAGGAATTGAACCTGAAGAAGGTATGGGAATTAGGAATCAATTAGAGCATGAATTAGAAAAGATGAAAGAACAAGCTGGTGTAACTGAAGATACTGAATTATCAGCTATTAATTTGAAAGATTTAGTTGAAATTTATAAAGGAAAGGTTATAGAAGTTCTCAAAAAACCATTCCCTGAAGATCCATGGCAACAATTGTGGGGAGCCATTTCTGCAGTTTTCCATTCATGGGATGGAAAAAGAGCAAAAGCTTACAGGAAGATTGAGAATATACCTGAAGAATGGGGAACTGCAGTTAATGTACAAGCAATGGTATTTGGAAATCTAGGAGAAGATAGTGCTACTGGTGTAGCATTTACTAGAAATCCTGCGACCGGTGAAAATAACTTTTATGGTGAATGGTTAGCAAAAGCTCAGGGAGAAGATGTTGTAGCTGGAATAAGAACGCCTAATCCACTTAATGAGGTTTGTAGAACGGAACATAGTGGGAATTTATCTAGTTTGGAACAAGAATACCCAAAATTATACAACGAATTAAATTCTATTAGACTAAATCTTGAAAAACACTACAATGACATGTTAGATATTGAGTTTACTATTCAATCTGGAAAACTATGGATGCTGCAATGTCGAATAGGTAAGAGAAATGGACCTGCTGCAATCCGTATGGCTTCTGAGATGGCACATGAAAAGATGATTGATGAAAAGACTGCAGTAACTAGAGTTACACCATCTCAATTAGATGAATTATTACATCCAATCGTTGATCCCGATGTGGAAAAAATTACCCCATTACTCGCAAAAGGATTGCCTGCAGGACCTGGAGGTGCAACTGGAAAAGCTGTTTTCACAGCACAAGATGCTGTTGACTGGGCTGCAAAAGGCGAAACTGTTGTATTAGTTCGTGAAGAAACGAATCCGGAAGATGTTGAAGGGATGAGAGCTGCTGTTGCAATCTTAACTTCTAGAGGTGGAATGACTTCACATGCTGCTTTAGTTGCAAGAGGTTGGGGGATGTGCTGTATTGTCGGAGCTGGAGAAATGAAAGTTAATTCCTTTAAGAAAGAATTTGTAATTAACGGAAATACCATAAAAGAAGGAGACTTAATTACTTTGAATGGGACTGCCGGAAAAGTATACGAAGGCGAACTGCCATTAATTGAAACTGACATTAGTAGTGATTATCTAACTCATTTTTTAGGCATGTGTGATGGAATCAAAAAATTGAAAGTTAGAACAAATGCCGAAACGTCAGCAGATGCTAAAAGAGCTCTAAACTTCGGAGCTGAAGGTATTGGACTCTTTAGAATCGAACATATGTTCTATGGTGAAGGTGCTGAAAAACCTTTATTCCATCTTCAAGAAATGATAATGGCTAATAACTCTGATGAACGTAAAACTGCCTTAGATTTATTATTCCCATATATGAAAAAGGATATCAAAAATACTCTAAAAACAATGGAAGGACTTCCAGTTACAATCAGATTAATGGACCCACCATTGCATGAATTTATACCACATGATAAGAATAGGCAAAAAGAACTCTCTGAATCACTTGGAATTGATTCAACTGAATTGGCCAGAAGATCGGATGCGCTAAAAGAATCCAATCCAATGATGGGACATAGAGGAGTTCGATTAGGAATAACTCATCCGGAGATTACGGAAATGCAAGCTCAAGCAATACTCGAAGCTGCAGCGGAGTTAAATGTTGAAGGCGTCAAAACTTTCCCTGAAATAATGGTTCCATTAACAGGAATGGAAACTGAATATAATCATCAAGAAAAGATAATAAGGGAAATTGCTTCCAATATCGACAATTTGGATAATTACATGGTAGGAACTATGATTGAAATTCCAAGAGCTACAGTTATTGCTGATAGAATTGCAGAAACTGCAGAATTTTTCTCATTCGGAACTAATGATTTGACTCAAATGGCTTTTGGATTTAGTCGAGATGATACTGGCGGATTTATGCCTGCTTATTTAGAACAAGGATTATTACCAGAAGATCCGTTTGCAAGTCTTGATGAAGCTGTATGTGAATTAGTTAAAATGGGCATCGAAAAGGGAAGAAAGACAAAACCTGATCTTAAAATCGGAATATGCGGTGAACATGGTGGTGAGCCAAAATCAATTCATTTCTGTCATGACGTTGGAATGGATTATGTCTCATGCTCTCCTTTTAGAGTCCCTATCGCTAGGCTTTCTGCAGCTCAAGCTGTATTAAACAATGAAAAATAATACAAAAAGCGCTCTGAGATTACTCGAAATTAGCGTATTTTTAGGATTGGGAACAATCATTCTTACATATCTTGTTTCAACAACTAGTGGAAGAGTTACACCTTTTATTCCAATTATATCGGAGATGCCATTTAATGAACCTGAATCTAGTATTTTTGGAGCTGGGCTTGGAGTAAGTATATTCAGCTTTCTTATATTAGCTCAAGTGTTCCACCGTATCTTTAATGATATAATAACTAATTTAGAAAATAAAGAAATATGGGAAAGAAGAAATGATATTATTAGAATTATAGCAAGTATTGGAGCTATCTGCGGAATCATAACTGTAAATTTCAACTGGAATAACTTTCCAGTATTGCATGGAATTACTGCATTTGTTCTTTTCACGTCTTTCCTAATCTGGGGTACTTTTGCAAATAACATCTTTGAATTATCTGGGCAAAAAAATAAAATACGAAAATATGCAGTTTATGCGGGTTGGTTTTTCTATATAGGTATGGTAATCTTTAATGGATTAGATGGTCAACAATTGGTTTCAGAAGATAAAGAGTTCTTCTATAGAATGGATAATCCACCTACCGTGGATGATGAAAGAAGCGTCTATCTGAATCTAACAGCTCTTTGTGAATGGTGTATGGTTTTCTCATTCTATACTGGTGCAATTACATATCGAAGAGATTTAGAAGGGATTCAAATCTAGAAAAAGTTAAAAGTTTAATATTGGCCCCGTGTTGACTATACACTTGTCATCAGTCGACCAAGAATTATTATACGCTATTCGTGCTATAGAAGTTTTACTAGAATCTGGCGTTGGCGTTGCTGAAGCAATGAAGCATATTGCTGATGAAGAATATGGAGATTTGAGCGGAGTATTCAAACAAATTTTCAGGGATACGGATGGTGGAAAAGCATTTGGCGATGCTATTCGCACTCAATCCAGAAAGACTGAGTCTGCAGGATTAAGAAGAGTACTTTCTACTTTAGTAATGTCAGTTGAAGAAGATACAAACGTAATTGATCGATTAAGATCTATTGCTGAAAAAGAAGCTAAAGATAGAAGAGTTGAATTAGATGGATTCATAGAAAGCTTATCTGGAGCATCTGAACAATTCATGATTATTTCCATGCTGCTACCTATTATCGTTGTAATTGGTGCAGTAATTAGTGGAATTATGGGTAGTGAAGAAGCTGCAGCTTTCGGAGGAGGAATGACTATGCCTGAATGGTGTGCCCCAGTTGCATTTGTTGTAACTGGAATTTTGTTAGCTGGATTAATTACGAGTACTAAATCAAAGGAGCCTGGTGTTTAGAATGATAGATACATTAGAAGACAGTCTGGGCGTTGATGGGATAGGGAAAATTGCTTTACTCTTGTGGCTAGCTTGTGGAGTTCTAGGAATTATAGGTGGATTGATTTATATTCCCCAAAAGAGAAAGCAAGAACGAATCACAGAATTAGAAAATTCTTGGCCTGATGTTCTAGCTGATTTAGCTGAAGAATTAAGAGCTGGGATGGGTGTTGAATCTGCCTTAGACGCTATAGCAAATAGTAGAGAGGATAGAATGGGAATGATGCTTAGAGGTGCTGTAAGTGATATGAGAGATAGTGGCTTTGGAAATGCAATGAAAACTTTCGCGGAAAAGAGCGAATCATCAATGATTTCAAGAATAGTAAGCATCCTGAATGTAGCTCTGGCATCATCAGGTAGTATAGCTACAACGCTTGAAAAGATTTCTGATGAATTCTGGGAAATTTATATGCTCAAAAAAGAAAGGATCCTGAAAACACAAAGTAATGCAAATTTCATACTTTGGTTTGGTTCGGTCGCTTGTCCAGTAATGCTTGGAGCAATAGTAGCTATTTTTGGAGGTGACATTAGTGCCGGTTCAACCACGCTCAGCTTTGATATGAGTGGATTGAATAGTGCTTTGTTCTTCTACATGGTCGTTATGGGAGCTAGTAGCGTGTGGATGGAATCAGTTATACTACAAAAAACCAAAACGGCAATCTGGAGAACTCCAATATTTGTATTTTATTCATTAACAGCACTTATATTATCACTACAAATTAGTTTAGGAGGATAAATATGGAAAAAGGGCGAATTATTGAACAGTATGCAACTGCCAACATCGTGGAAAGACCCGGTGCTGAGCGACACCTTTATCAGGTGACAAAGGCAACAAAATCACCACAGTATGGTTCCCTAAAACCACTGTTGGATGATGATAACTTAGAAGAAATAATGTACAACCATCCTGAAAAGCCAATCATAGTGGCTCATCGAAAACATGGTATGTGCGTTACGAATGTAAAGATGAGTAGTGAAGAGGCTATGGCAATTATTCAAAGAGTGGCTAAATATGTTGGAAGGCAAGTTGGCCCGGGTAATTTATTGCTAGATGGACGCTTACCTGATGGCAGTCGTGTTAACGCAACTATTCCTCCTGTTTCACCGAATGGGCCTACTATGACTATTAGAAAACAGATGAGTGATCCATTGACTATTATAGATTTAATGAAATTTGGAACTGTATCTCCTAGATTGGCATCAATGTTCTGGATGTTTGGTGATGGAATGGGGGCTGCTCCATGTAATATCATAGTTGCTGGAGGGACTGGATCAGGAAAAACAACAACTTTGAACGTTATTAGCGCATTTATTCCTTCAAAAGATCGACTTATTACTATAGAAGATGTAACTGAAGTTCAACTTATACACGAACATCATGTTCAACTTGAAACATTTAATTCAACAAAACCTGAAGAACCAGAAGTGGATATGGACGCTCTTCTGAAAAATACTCTACGTATGAGACCTGATAGAATAATTGTAGGTGAAGTAAGAGGCCCTGAGGCAAAAACCCTATTCACCGCTATGAATACCGGACATGACGGATGTTTTGGTACTGTTCACGCAAATACCGCACAGGAAACTGTTTCAAGATTAATAAATCCTCCAATGGAAGTACCTCCAATCATGATGAATGCTTTGCATCTAATTGTAATGCAAAGTCGTATGGCAGTTGGCGGAAAACAAATAAGAACAATTACAGAAGTCTCTGAATTAGCTGGTTTAGAAGGAGACAAACCACGATTAAATACATTATTCAAGTGGAATGGACAAACAAACAAATTAGAAGAAACAGGAGTTCCAAGCAAATTAAGAGAAAAAATCTCAAAGGCTGCTGGAGTTTCACCAAGGCAATTTGATGAAATGGCACAGAACAGACAGAAAATTCTAGAATCTATGGTACAAAGAGGAATAACTGACATTAATCAGGTCAGTACAGTTATTCAAAACTACTACGCCAAGATGTAAATCATATGGTAAGCACTTATTCTGAAGCTGGAGTAGATATTAATGCCAGTGAAAAAGCAACTGAAGCTCTAATTGCACAAATTAAAGACGTCAACCGAAAAGGTGATGGTGAAGCAATAAAATTAGAAAATGGATTTGCAGGATTAGTAAAACTTGGAGATGGTGCTCTAGCTGTTTGTACTGATGGAGTCGGAAGTAAAATTCTATTAGCTGAAGAACTTGACTCGATACACACTGTTGGAATTGATTGTGTAGCTATGAATGTTAATGATCTAATATGTGTTGGATCTGAACCTCTTAGTTTTGTAGATTATATAGCACTTGAAAAACCAGATGAAAAATTAATGGCTAAAATTGGAATGGGATTGGCTGAAGGATGTAAACAAGCAAATTGTACTTTATCTGGAGGAGAAACAGCTATTTTACCTGAATTAGTTCACGGTTTTGATATTGCTGGAACATCTGTTGGATATGTTAAACAAAAAGATATTATTGATGGGACCAAGATTTCTGAAGGCGATGTCTTAATTGGATTAAAAGCAAGTGGGCCTCATTCAAATGGATATACTTTGATTCGAAAATTGTTTGATGGAGACAAGGAAATTGGAAAACAGCTTGTTAAACCTACCCGAATTTATGTCAAAGAAGTAATGGATTTGGTTAAGCAAGTAGAAGTCCACGGAATAGCACACATTACTGGAGGTGGATTAGATAATATTAATCGAATAAATGATAATTTTCAATATGTAATTGATAATCCGCTGCCAGTTCTTCCTGTGTTTAATTGGTTACAAAAAAAAGGAAATATTAAGGACAACGAAATGTATCGAACATTCAATATGGGTATGGGAATGATAATTATTATTAATAAGAGTGATGCCGATAAATCAATATCAATTCTTGGTGATGATTCACAAGTAATTGGTTATGTTCAAAAAGGAAAAGATGTAGAACATAGCGCTCTACTATAATCTAGAAAATTAACTATTGGCTCGTAAATAATTCAAAGCTGAACCTGCCTTGAACCATTCTACCTGCAAACCATCCATACTGTGATTACAAACAAAATTGTCCATAGTTCCATCACTGTGTTTTGCTTCCACACTGACCTTGGAATTAGGGCCAAGTTCATCAGTTCCTTTGATTGTTAATCGATCATCTATTCTTAATAAATCCCATGAGGATTCATCAGCAAAAATAAGAGGCAATACGCCTTGTTTCTTCAAATTGGTTTCGGCAATACGAGCCATACTTCTTGCAATTACTACTTTACATCCCAAAAATCTTGGAGACATAGCAGCATGCTCCCTACTACTTCCCTCACCATAATTAACATCTGCAACTACTGCCCAACCTTGTCCATTCTCATGATATTTGCGTGCAACCTTAGGCAATTTCTCTTTACTTCCATCAAGTTGATTGATTGCTGTACCTTGTTCTTCTGTAAAAGAATTATGAGCTCCAATGTAACAATTATCTGAAATATTATCTAAATGACCTCTAAATTGTAACCAAATCCCTGCAGGAGAGATGTGATCGGTAGTACATTTTCCTTTAACCTTAATGAGAATAGGAAGGTCAGTCAACTCATCCTTAGTAATTGCTTTGAAAGGTTCTAAAAATTGCAATCTTCGGCTTGATGGAGATACTTCCAGATCAACCGAAGATTCGGATGGTGGAACGAACCCTACCAAACTAGATTCAAAACCTTTGGCCGGCAATTCGGAACCAGTAGGAGGTTTGAGAGAAAACTTAGTTCCATCTGCTGCTATCAACTTATCCTTCTGCGGGTTGAAATCAAGAGTGCCGGCAAGAGCCATTGCTGTAACTACCTCGGGACTTGTCAAAAACGATAATGTTTGATGGTTGCCATCATTCCTTCCACTGAAATTTCTATTGTAAGAAGATACAATGGAGTTTACTTCACCTTTGGATACATCTTCACGTTTCCATTGTCCTATACAAGGGCCGCAAGCATTTGCTAATACAGTTCCTCCAATATCGTCAAGAAGTTGCATTTGACCATCTCTACGGATTGTTTGATCTATAGTATCCGAACCTGGTGTAACCATGAATTGTACTTTCGATTTTATTCCTGCTTCTTTGGCTTGTCTTGCTATAGAAGCTGCTCTTTCCATATCTTCATATGAGGAATTTGTACAAGAACCAATTAGTGCTGCTTTAATTTCTGTCGGCCAACCTTTGGCTTTAGCTTCCAATCCCAAATCTGAAACTGAACGGGCTAAATCAGGAGTATGAGGGCCAACTATCATTGGCTCTAAATCTGAAAGATTAATCTCTATTATTCTATCATAGTATTTTTCTGGATTCTCTGAAACCTCGGGGTCTGACATTAGCAATGATGAATTCTTATTAGCTAATTCTGAAACACCAGAACGCCCTGTGGCATCCAGATAACGGGACATACTAGCATCAAAAGGGAATAAGGATGTTGTAGCGCCAACTTCAGCTCCCATGTTACAAATTGTACCTTTGCCAGTACATGAAATTGAAGATGCCCCTGGTCCAAAGTATTCAACAATATGACTTGTTCCTCCTTTAACTGTTAACTCTTCGCAAACTTTGAGAATTACGTCTTTAGGTGAAGTCCAACCCGATAATTCTCCAATAAGATGAACACCAATTACTCCTGGCCAACGTATAGTAAATGGCAAACCAGCCATAACTTCCATAGCATCAGCACCGCCAACACCAATTGCGACCATTCCTAAACCGCCTGCATTTGGAGTATGCGAGTCTGTACCAATCATCATACCTCCTGGAAATGCATAATTTTCAAGAACGACCTGATGAATAATTCCAGCTCCGGGTTCCCAAAACCCAGCACCGTATTTTGAAGAAGCTGACTTCAGAAAAGAAAAAACTTCTGAACTTTCCTTATTTGCATCTGCCAAATCACTATCCCTACCAACTCTAGCCTGAATAAGATGATCACAATGGACTGTAGAAGGAACTGCCACTTCTGAACGGCCAGTTAATACAAACTGAAGAAGTGCCATCTGTGCTGTAGCATCTTGCATTGCCACCCGATCTGGCTGAAGTTCCACATACGATTTACCGCGTTTTGGTACTTTATCTAAATTTATTAAATGACCGAAAAGAATTTTCTCAGACAAAGTTAAAAATCTACCCAAATTTTGTCTAGCTATATCCTGCTTCTTGGACATTTTGGCATATAACTTTTCTATTTGGGTTAAATCTAACATTATTTTCTCACCTTGAACTGATTAATTATAGGTTTTCTTCATCATCTTCAATTACTACTGCCATAGCCCAAAAAACGACGGCTAAAACCCAAAAAAGAAAGGAACATGGAAGACGTAATGAACGACCTGAAGCTGGAACAATATAAGCTTCATTACCCCATAGAATTAACCCACCTGCTACTACACAAATCAATGCTAAAAAATAAGATAATACTTCACTAAAATCCATTACCAGGAATCCCAAACCGTTTTTTTTGCCATTTCCATTGAATAAAATGTATTGTAGATAAGTGATTTCTTCCAACCACTTGGATTGATTTCTTCCCAATCTACCTCATCACCTTCCTTAACTTTCCTCATTCCATACTCAAAAGCCTTGTTACCTAACAAGGCAAATATCCCTCTACGGGCTATGTCTGCTTTTTTCCTTTCTCTAAATTGTTCTTTCCACAATTTATCATAATCTAAAGAATTAGAAAGTGCTCTTTGAGCCAATACTCCTGATTCTACTGCGTAATTCATTCCAAAACCTCTCCAAGGATCTTGAAATCCTGCAGCTTCACCGGTATAGTATACTCCGTTTTTTATCGCAGTTTTAGGGAAATGAACGCCACCCTGACCTCCTACTGTTCCAGTTGGTTTAGCTCCATCTATAATGTTCTTTAAAACAGGTCTTTCCTCCACTGCTTTATACATCAATTTTTTTACTTGTTTAGCGTAAGGTTTCGAACAACAATTCATAACTTTTATCGTATCGTTATCCATCGGAATTATGTAAAGATACCACCCACGAGGGGAATATTTTTCATCATGCATATACAAAAATTGATCTCTAGGAAAATCTGAATTCTCATAATAGGCTCCAAATGCAGCCATATCAGTTCTATATGAACCTGAAGACATTATATCTCCTGAACTTGGTTTAGGGCGAGATTTGAAATTAAATTCAACTCCTAAATCTTTAGCTTCATCTGCCAAACCTCTTTCCAATGAATTTTCACCACCTCTAAGTATTAGTGGTAAAGGTTCCTTGAGAGATATCGTAAAATCTCTTTTTTGAGTACAACAAACAAACTTCTTAGCATCCTTAAACGTAAATTTGGGATTTAGCCCCCATTTTTTCAAATATGAAGTTGCATCTGCTTCTGAAGAAGGTGTTTTTGGACTTTCTTTCAATAAAACCTGATAATTTGGATGAAATTGCATCCCTATCTCATCTCGAGCTTCATGTATCTCTACTTCTTCATCATTTTTTGCAAAATTAATGGCTGCAGCTAATCCTGAAAGACCGCCACCTATTATTTTACGCTTATTTTTCATTGATTTTACTCGACTTCTGTGATATTGCACAATTTCATTCAACTGCAAATAGAATAGGTCTTAAAGTTCTATTGTCAAAATAACCTTTACTTTTTTGAAGCGGCTTCAACCACATTGGACATTAACATAACTACCGTCATAGGTCCTACACCGCCAGGAACGGGCGTCAATGCGCCAGCAACTTCTCTAACATCAAAAGAGGTGTCTCCTACTAATCCCTCATCGGTGCGATTAACTCCCACATCGATTACTACTGCTCCGGGCTTAACCATGTCTTTCGTAACTGTATCTGGATAACCTACCGCTACAATTAGAATATCAGCCTCCTTACAGAATTTCTGAATATCTGGCGTTCGGCTATGGCAAACTGTAACAGTTGCATCAATACCCTTCTGAAGCAATAACAGAGATATTGGTTTTCCAACAATAGTACTACGTCCAACAACCACTACATTTTTCCCACTAGGATTATTTCCTGTACGAGATAATAATTCAATAATTCCGGCAGGAGTACAGGGTTTCATACCTGAAGTTTCTTGAACAATTTTACCCAAATTAATAGGATGAAAACCATCTACATCCTTCTCAGGTTTAATTAAATCTAATACACTTTCAAAACCATCAGGTAAGGGAAGCTGAACAATTATGCCATTTTGAGTTTTATTTAATTTAATGATTAAATTCTCTAATTCCTTCTTAGATATGTCTGATGAAAGATGGTGATGAGTTAAATCAATTCCAATACGTTCAGCTGCATTTGATTTAGCACGAATGTAAGAAGTTGAAGCTGGATCGTCTCCAACTTGAACAACCGATAATTTAGGCGGTGTTTGCATTTGAGATACCTTAGCTTGTAATTCAGTCTCTATTTCTTTTGCAATTTTTTTACCATCAATTAACTTAGCTGTCAATCTAACTCCTCCAATTGATACAGTTCTACTTCGATACGAGGGCCATCGCCTTGCGCTGCAATTCTTTTTCGAACTATTAACTCAGCAATTTGCCCATCATCATGATACAAAACTCCACTAAGGCCATCTTTGATAGACTTAGCAACATTATCTGCATCTGGTCTTTTCGAATGGTGCTCTTCTTTTCTTGGTTCTTTAACCCGCCATTTACTCTTGGGGCAAGGGAAATATGCAAATATTTGCATTCCTAAAGGTCCCTCGAATAAGCCCTCAAGACCTGCTTCAGTTCGTGCTTTCTGACCAATATAGGCGATATCTGCTTTGTAAACTTTACTAGGTTTTGGATCTGTAGCAACAACAAAATTACCCTTCCGGTAAAATCTAGGACGGCCTTGAGCAACGGGCTTTCCAGGTAAAGTAAATTTAATACGCACAATAACCTATACGGGGGGGACAAAAAACGTGTTTGTCCAACATATTATTTTAATTAGGTGCTTACAAGCAGGATATTATGCGTGTTGCTGTCCTCCATGAAGACAGATGCCAACCAAAAAAGTGTCAGAATGAATGCTATAATTTCTGTCCACCAGTTAGAAATGGGATTGAAGTTATCACTTGGAGAAAAGATAACAAACCCATTGTTTCGGAACCTTTGTGTATTGGTTGCGGTATATGTGTACACAAATGCCCACACGATGCTTTGACTATTGTCAATCTACCTGATGAACAAGAAAAAGATACAGTTCATAGATATGGTATGAATGAATTTAGATTGTTTGGGCTCCCAAGTCCTGAAAAAGGAAAGGTTATCGGAATACTAGGTGCAAATGGAACTGGGAAAACTACTGCGATTTCACTTTTAGCTGGAGAAATAATTCCTAATCTTGGAGATTGGGAAGCTGAAGGTTCATGGGATGATGTAAAAGATTTTTATTCAGGAACTGAAATTCAGAAACATTTTAATAAATTGTCTGATGGAGATATTAGTATTGCCTTGAAACCACAGTATGTTGATAAAATACCTCAAATGTTTGATGGCACTCTAAGAGAACTTTTAGAAAAAGTAGCATCACCAAAGAAAGTTGATGAATTCGCCACTAAAATTAATTTAACTAGTTTGGATAAAAACTTAAGTAAAGTTTCGGGTGGAGAATTACAAAAAGGTGCAATTGCAGCTACGATTCTCAAAGATGCGGATCTTTATTTCTTTGATGAGCCTTCATCGTATCTTGATATTGAACAACGGATTTTTATTGCTAGAATGATCTCTGAATTAGGAAAAACAAAAAGTGTTATAGTAATTGAACATGACTTAGCTATTTTGGATTATGTAACTGACAATATACATATCATGTACGGAAGTCCAAATGCATATGGAATTGTTTCACAAAAACTAGCCGTAAGAAATGCAATTAACTCTTATTTGGATGGATATGTTCAAGAATCAAATGTAAGAATTAGAGATACTACAATCAAATTTCTAAAACATCCACCAAGAACGGGGTGGGATGGTCAAGTATTAGTGAAATGGCCCGATCTTTCAAAACAATTAGGTGATTTTAAATTAGAAGCTTCAGCAGGAGAGATATTAGGTGGGCAAGTATTGGGCGTCGTTGGTGGAAATGCTACTGGAAAAACAACATTTGTAAAAATGCTAGCTAATGAATTAAAACCTGATACTGGCGAAATTGAAAGTGAGATTACAGTATCCTATAAGCCTCAATACATTAACGCTCCAGAAGGTATTATTGTGGGAGACTTATTACAATCTGTAAAAGGTTTTGACGAGCATATGCTCGCTACAGAATTTAACGGTCCTTTAAATTTAGAACCTTTGATGGAACGAGAGTTACAGACCCTATCTGGTGGGGAACTGCAACGTGTAGCTGTTGCTGAATGTTTGCTCAAAGAAGCTGATCTTTATCTTCTAGATGAACCTTCAGCCTATCTTGACGCTAATCAAAGAATGATTACTGCAAAAACCATTAGACGCTCAATGGAAAAAAGAGGAAAATCAGCCCTAGTTGTTGATCATGATGTTTATTTTATTGATTATATTGCAGATGGATTATTGTGTTTTGAGGGGATACCTAGTAAAGAAGGCAAAGCCGAAGGACCATACACTATGCGTCAAGGAATGAACGTCTTTTTGGGTAGGGTAGGTATCACTTTTAGAAGAGATAAAAATACATACAGACCAAGAATCAATAAGCCAGGTTCAAGACTTGATAGAGAACAAAAAAGTAAAAAAGAATTTTATTATTCAAATTGATGATTAAATTTATCTCTGGGTCTCGATAGGCATTCGTGTTACAAAGGCCTTTAGAGTACATTGTTCGAGGATATACGGACATAATTATGAAGCATGCTGTACTCACAATTAGTGTTCTAAGTTTGATTACAATATTACTATTGCAATCGGCAATGACGTTTGAACAAAATATGACTAGAGATATTGAGGTTTATCTTCCTGAAGGGGAAGAGTCGACCAAAATATTAATCGAAGTTAGAGAAGATTGGGCTACAGATTTAATTATAATTTATGTACAGACGCCAAATGCTAAAGAACCCGGATTCTATAAAGATAAGGTTCTTGATAATATAACATATGTCCCCACATTAAAAGAGATATCACTTTTAGAACAAACCATTGACCCTTACGGTCAAACTACTGATTTAGAAAAATATCAAGCAGATAGAGGAGAAAATGATGATATAATTTTCACACTCAGTATTTCTACATTAATTAAAGAATTCAACTCTACTAATGCAAGATTTATAGAGGCCAGTGAAGGGAAAATATTCGGCGGACTCAGTATAGAAGAAAATGATGATGATACGGTTAATCAAACTGGGACTTACGCAATTCCAAATGATCAAGAAAGAGTAGACCAAATATTTTCTAGTACGTCATCATCATTGCAAAATTTTGCTATAGATACAAATAATGATGAAATTATTGATACGGCAGTAATACTTTTTGCTTTGAAAGCTTCAGATGAAAATAATGATGATATTCAAAAGGCAAAGATTGACCAAATACAAGAATTTATTGATTTACGTGTTAATCCAAAAACCGAAATGACGCAAACTGGACTAGTCGTTGTATTACATGAAGTTACAGAACGATTGTATGAAGATTTACTCACTATGCTGCCTATGTCCTTAGGAATAGTACTATCATTAATGATTGTTTTTCACAGAAATTGGTTAGCTATACCGGTTGTACTAGTTCCTATTTTTTGTGCTTTAATTTGGACTCTAGGAATTGTAAATCTTTCAGGAGTTGTTCTAACTCCTATGATTGTAGCTGCAGGCCCTATCTTAGTTGGTATTGGAGTTGATTATGGATTACATATTGCAAATCGGATTGTAGAATTTAAAGAGGAAGGAAAGGAAATGCCAAAGGCGACATATTTGGCATTATTAAGCACAGGAAAAGCAACTCTTCTCTGTGCTTTAACGGATTCAATTGGATTTTCAGCACTTTTTATTTCACCAATTGTACCGATGAGAACTGTCGGTTTTACTATGATTATAGGCGTAATTTGCTCATTCTTCTTGACAGTGAGTATGACGCCTGCAATAATGAAACTGACAAATTATTCAAGACATAAAAGTGGAGGTTGGAAAAAAATTGCTGTTTTTTCAACAAAACAATGGAAAGCAATTTTGGTTATAGTCCTACTGGCGACTACATACTCTATTGCAAGAATATCAGTCATGGATCAAGATATGAAAGGTAATGAATCTGCTCCGGATGATGTTGATTCTATTCAGAAATTAAAAGAATATTCTGAAGAATTCGAAGCCGGTCAAACTGGAATTTTGCTTATTAATAATCTAACTGAAAGAGAGAAGCCAGCAGCTAAAGATTTAGATGTTCTTGATGTAATGAACTGGACACAGGGTGAAATCAATAACTTATCTGTTGAAAATAGAAACACTAACAAAATCATAAATGTATCTGCTTTTTCGATTGTTGATTTTTTCAAATCAGCTCATTTTACAATAATAATCGAAGATTTGGATGGAGATGCTCTGTTTGAATTTGATGGTAGCTTCTGGGATTTCCTTCACAGCGATTTTTTTGGGGATGATTATGTCCTTGTAGATACGTTCAATCCACTGTATAGTAGAGAGAACTTGAGATCTGATATGATTGATGTATTCTATGAATCATTTACTGATGAAATGAGAGCTATGCTTCTAACTGATGAATATGATAAGGCTCTAATCTATGTTAGTATGCCATATATCAACATAGATGATACAACTATTTTAGTGGAAGAAATTGATAGCATTTCTAAAATAAGAAATAGACAAATGTCATTCTATGATGCTCAAATGTCTACACTTACTGGAGGTCCTCCTGTAACAATTGCAATCAATAAAGGTATTCAAGAAACTCAATTTGATACTATCAAGTTAAGTTTAGTTTTAGTTCTGATATGTATGATAATAATTTTCTGGTCTCCAAAATATGGTTTTATAACCTTTTTACCTATTTTACTTGTAATATTATGGTATCCTGCAACTGTAGACGCAGGAGGCACGAATCTAAATATTTTCACAGCAATGGTAGGCACCATTATCATAGGAATAGGGATTGATAACTCTATTCAAATAACCGAAAGAATTAGGGAAGAAGGTGATACTCCGGAAGGTATCGAAAAAGCGGTTGAACATACAGGTCAGTCAGTTGTAGAAGCTACGTTTACTACGATGGGGGGGGTTTTCTCAGGAGTTATAATTTCATTTTATAGAACGCAATTTATTGGCTTAAGAAACTTCTTTGCATTGATTATTACATTAGTTCTATTTTCTTTATTAATGGCTGTTTTTGCATTACCTAGTTTCTATCATGCTTTACATTATATCCAAAATAAATATGCTAAACGAAATTGGAGAATTAAAACTAAATTTAATTAGATAACATTTCATTTACTGCCAAAATTGAATTTCTGGCGTATGGTAACAATCTCTCTTCAATATGCTTAGGCTTGGCACCAGGTCCTATTATTCCAAAACCGATTGGCTTCATTGAAGCAAGTTGTAAATCCATCAAGGACTTAATTACGGCTTGACCCATAACAAGCCCGTGCTCAGTTTCCCCGCTTTCTATTATGCCTAAAACAATGGCTCCATCTATTGATTCTCGAAGAAACAAACGTTTGATCTGTAATGGCATCTCCATGGAACCTGGAACCCATTTAACCTCTTCAACAATTAAACCATTATCTGAAGCGATAATACGAGCTTCATCAACCATTTTTTCAATATCTTTTTTATGATAACTGCCAGCAACAATTACTATAGACTTAACCATGTATGGACTCCTTATTCATTTCAAGAATTGTATCTACTGTATTTCTAGTCTGTGTTTCAATTTCAATATTAATTGAATCTCCTACTAATTTGTGTATTAAGTTTGTCAATCTTAAAGTTTCAGGAATTAAATAAACTGTAAACGTATTTATATTTTTATTTACTTCACCTATTGTAAGACTTATTCCATTAAGTGAAATATAACCTTTAGGAAAAATATATTTTTGTAAATTAGAATCAATATTTAATGTTAAAATATAGTTATTCTCTGGTTCGCTTATCTTAGTTATAGTGGCAGTATCAAAAACATGGCCTGAAATTATATGACCTCCAAATTCATCTCCTAATTTCATTGATCTTTCGAGATTTACTATATATTTTTCTTCAATTCCACCAAAAGTAGTAACTTTCAAAGTTTCAATTATCAAATCAAATTCTAAACTATCTTGATTTATCTGAGTTACCGTCAAACAAACACCATCAACACAAACACTAGCACCTACCTGAATTCCTTCATTAAAATTGAAAGGAGTCTGAACTGTTATTGTAGATAAATTCTCTTTTTTGGCTATCTTAGAAATAATTCCTGTACCTTCTATTATTCCTGTAAAAACCATATTACCTCATTCAGAAACATATTTATTCCTATAAATTTTTAGTATCTTTGATATTATTTTACGAGAACCTGCTAAATCTTGTTCCATTTCAGGCAATCTAACTACTTTAACTTTGATACCACGTTCAAGTAACTTTTCTTCTAATTCAGATCGAGTGAATAATCGCTGATCATAACCAAGTGCAATAACATCTGGTTTGATTTCATCCACAATTATGTCCAACATATCTCCAGTTCGTCCAATTACGACACCATCAACTGGCTTAATATGAGAAACCACTTCAGCACGCATATCATCTGATAATATGGGTTCACCCTTCATCTTACGAACTGTGTCATCATTTGCAATTATTACTATTAATTCATCTCCATGCTCTTTGGCTGCATTTAAAAAATGGGCATGCCCTGAATGAATTATATCAAAAACACCCGTTGCTACTACTTTCATTGACACGCATCCACTATTTGTTGACCCTCTAAAAACAGATACCCCTCTTTTTGAGCCCATTTTTTAGCATCCTTTGGTGATAAAGAAAATCCATCATCAGCAACCATTTCACATCCTAATGCTATTGGATTCATTTGTATTAAATTAAATAAAGCGACAATTAATTCTGTATGACCTTGGCGAGATTTAAGAAGATTTGAATCAGCTATACAAACTGGAACATGTCCAGGAATACGGAAATTATGAGCAAGGATATTTTGACCATCTGATATTTTGGAAGTTATAGTATCTTCAAATATTTGTGCAAACTTTTTGGCCGTTAATGCTCTATCATTATCACTAATTCCAGTAAATGTATCTTTATGATTTAAAAAAACCGAAAAGGATGAACGTTTATCATATGGAAGAGTATGGCTAAGCATAGTTTTCAATATCTCAAATTTATTTTTATTCTTACTTGCTTCTTCGTATATCTCTTGGGCAAATGGCAATCCTAATTCAGTAGAAGCTCTATTCTCTGCTGCTAAAAATATCATACCCCCTCCATTTTTTCTAAGAAAACTAATACTTGAAGGTGTAACATATTTAGCTGAAAAAAATATATCTGTTTCGCCTTCTCTATTGTCCTCATCAAAAACTAAAATCGGTTTTCCTTCTCTCAAAATCTTCACTAGATTTTTTACGTTTATCATGCCATCTACCATTATTTTTTTATTCCTTATTTTGTTTTATTTTAACGGCACCATTAAACAATTGCGTATCTACCCATAAATGAGTAACTAGTCTAAATCATATATTATGCGGTCAATATGTGCACTAAAATGAGATTTTATACTAACATATCTAGTACAAGATAAATCATTAGAATCAAGTTTAACAATCATAAGGGAACCGAAGTCTCTATTGCAAACTAAAGGATCTTTATCTGGTGACGTATAAATATCGTAGCCACCCCATTCGTGCCTCCATTCTTTCGTAAGATCATATACTACTAACAATCTACTAGCTTCCGACTCATCCATATGTAATAATGAATAATCTCCAGGAGAATAGGACACATGATTCGAATTACGAAACTTTGGTTTAAGGCCTGTTGCTTTACACAAAAAATCATTGAAATCAGAAGATTTCCAAAAATCTTCTAATAAGGCATTTCCGATTTTACGATTATAATAGCCTATTTTTTCTTCGGAAATTAATTCAGGCTCAATCTTATTTGGAGCCTCATCAAGAAATTTAGACAATCGAATAAAGGGAATATCTGCAGAATTAAAAATTCTATTTAAATTAGAAAGAGTAGCATCTTCTAAATAATAAAAATTTATATCAACCATGATACCACCCCGTAACAGTTAATCTCTGAATATCTTGTAGTATCTCCCCAACCTGATGCCAAGAATGTTTAGAAACTTCAAACATAATCAAAGAATTATATTCTGGAATAATGCTATCGGCTATCTTTGAATTATTATTCTCATCAACATTAAAAATTTGTAAAGAACCACCCATGTCTTCAGTTATTTCAGGAGTCAAATGTAGACTGTATGCAATAATCCTCTCTTCAACTTGATCATCATGAGGCAGCAAAAAATCACCTAAACCATAAACATATGCTGCCATATCTATACTAGAAAGTGGTTTAGAACTAAAGGCCTCAGCAACCTTCTTCCGCCATAGTTCATCTCCCAAATCATCTCGAAGAATATTTATTGCAGGATGATCTATGTCTGTTAATTCAACACTAGCCCAATAGCTGAATAAATCCGATTCCTTAAAGTCATATTCTAAACCTGCTAGAGCATCAATTACTAGGTCTAATGTGCTCTCATCAAGAAAATCTTTTACTATTACATGAGGATATGGGAACGCTTTTACTAATAATACTTTTTCAGTCTTGCGCATTTATCCTCCTAACCCAATGCAACATACCTTTGACAGTGCCTAAATGGGTTTCCATCTGATGAAGGCCATGTGATAAATGTGTTGCTTCAAGACCAGGCCTTATCTCAAATAATTCCTTTAAAATAATATTAGATGATTTATCTTCTTGATAGCCTTTTTCAACAACTTCCATCCACAGTTCAAATTCTTTCCGAGTTTCTCTAAAAACTCCCTTGGCAATACGAGGGCCAAAATGAGTATAATGAATATATGCTAAATCTAATTTATCCATTTTTTTAATACTTTCTAAAGCTAAATCATGTCTATAATATCCTGGCGTAACCGGAAAAGAACTACCTATATTCGGATACCAAAGACCTGCTGAATCTCCAACAAAAGCTTCCTCTCCGTAAACCCAAGTTATGTGATGAGGGGCATGCCCTGGAGTGTGAAGTCCTTTGAGATTTTGACTACCTAGTGACAATTCAAAGCCATCCTCGGCCGAGATTAACCGTTTTTCAGGTATTGGTTTAGGTTTACCATAAAGATCTGCAATACTACCTAGAAAATCATGGCTACCTGACCACCAACGATCAATACTAGAAACATGCTTGTATGCATTAGGATGGACTATTGATTTAGCGTTCTTACAAACTTCCATCATGTGCCCACCACCTCCAAAATGATCTAAATGTATGTGAGTTGGAATAATATAATCTATATCTTCAGGACTCAAACCTATCTGCTTTATGCCTGCTAAAAGAGTATTATGTGAACTTGCAGGACCGGTTTCAATTAATGAAATTTTTTTATCTATAATTACATACACAGATATGAAATTTGATTCATTATTAGGACATAAATCAAACCAAAATATATTGTTACTATGCTTGTTAATTATTAGAGTCACATTATAACATAAGATAGGGGTTTAAGTGAACCGTCGGCCTTATAGTGGGTTGTTGACATGTATATGTCCGTTGAGTTAATGAAATATATAATTGTAACCGGCGGTGTCCTTTCCGGATTAGGTAAAGGAATAACTTCATCTTCTGCAGGACTATTGCTACAATGTGCTGGCTACAAAGTTACAGCCGTAAAAATGGATCCCTACTTGAATGTAGATGCAGGCACAATGAATCCATATGAACATGGTGAAGTTTTTGTTATGACTGATGGAGCTGAAGTAGATTTAGATCTTGGAAACTATGAGCGATTTTTAAACTGTAATTTGACTCGTGAACATAATATAACTACGGGGAAAGTTTACAAGAGAGTTATAGAAAAGGAAAGACGTGGAGACTATCTGGGTCAAACTGTTCAAATAATTCCTCACGTAGTTCGGGAAATCGTTGATGGAATGAGAAAAGCTGCTGAGAATTCAAAAGCTGATATTTGTATGGTTGAATTTGGAGGGACTGTGGGGGATATTGAATCCATGCCATTCATGGAAGCTGGGCGTCTTTTAAGTAGAGAAGAAGGAAAAGAAAATGTAATGTATATTCATACTACCCTTGTTCCTGTCGTAGGATCTGTTGGCGAACAAAAGACCAAACCAACACAACATTCGATTAAAGAATTACAAGGATTGGGAATAAAACCTGACATTATTGTTGGGAGAAGTAACGATATGTTAAACAAAGATATTGCTGCAAAAATTGCTTTCTTTGCTGATATACCTAGAGAAGCCGTTATCTCTGCGCCAGATGCAAAGTCTATCTATGATGTTCCTTTAATGTTTTTAGATCAAGGCTTACATGAATTAATTGAAAAAAGACTTGGACTTAAGACAAGAAAACCTGATGTTACAAAATGGAAAGATTTTGCAAAACGGGTTTCAAATGGAGGTGAAGAAGTCGAAATCGCCTTGATTGGAAAATATACTGCCCTAAAGGATTCGTATATTTCTCATAAAGAATCTCTTAGATATGCTGGTGCAGTTCTAGGATGTAGGGTCAAAATTAGATGGATTGAAGCACCTGACTTGGAAGATAGTGGAACTATTGAAGATCTTGAAGGAGTTAATGGTGTTCTTGTCCCTGGCGGATTTGGAAAACGAGGAGCTGAAGGTAAAATTATGAGTACTAAATGGGCTCGTGAACAAAATACCCCCTATCTTGGCGTTTGCTTTGGTTTCCAATTGGCAACAATTGAATTTGCACGAAATGTTTTAGGGCTAAAAGGAGCAAACTCTGCTGAACTCGATCCAGAAAGTCCACATCCCGTTGTAAATATACTTCCGGAACAAGAAGGTGTCAATGATATGGGAGCGACTATGAGATTAGGGGACCATGTGGTTAATGTTAGTAAGGGAATAGCCAGAGATCTTTATGGTATAAACAAAATATCTGAAAGGCATAGACATCGTTATGAAATAAACCCTGAATATATCGATCAAATTGAAGCTAAAGGCCTAAAATATACTGGAAGAGATATTAGTGGACGAAGAATGGAGATATTGGAACTTGAAGGACATCCCTATTTTGTAGCATCTCAATTTCATCCAGAATTTAAATCCCGACCTGATGAACCATCTCCTTTACACTTTGGTTTAGTAAAAGCTGCTTTAGCTCATAAGAAAGGATAAAAAACAAGGGCAACCTTATTAAGCTGTAATTTCTGGCAGCATTATGTCAGACGACAATGATAATAATGATGAATTCACAGATTTTAAAGGTAGAGACGATCCTTCCGAGGATGGCTTCACAACTAATGAAATAATTACAGGATTTGGAATGCTGCTTATTTTTGTAGGATTTATATTCGGTTTAATTAGACTTTTAGGACTAAAAGGTGGAGAAATACCTTCAGATTACGACAATCATCTTGAACAATTATATCTAAGTTATATTATCATGTTTGTAGGAATGTTGATAACTAGTTTCTTAGGATTTGGTGGGATGTTCAAAAGAACTATATTCTCTTTTATTGGTTCAAACGATTAAAAAGTTAAAGACTTATTAAAATTGACCGATATTGTATTGTCATTAAGCTCATAACTATAAACGAAAGTATGAGTACCACTACTTTCTATTGCTGAAGTTAATGCGTAATGTAAAGAATAGCCGCGTGAAGCAAGAATTGATTCAAACTCTTCGGTAACTATCTCAAAAGAAGTAGACAATTGAATACCATCTGCTGCATTCAATACTTCATATTCTAAAGCTAATGAAAAACTATTCTCTAAAGAAGTAATTACTGGAGTTATGTCATGCCTCTCACCTTGATGATTGCCTAAATTTACTGAATGAGTAATAGTACTAGTAACTGCAATTAATGTAATAGACATTAAAAGTCCGGAAACTAAAAGAAGTTGTGCTTGATCTTTCATTAATCCTCCCTATATCCATACCACAGCTGTAAATTTAATTCCCAAAGTTCTTCATCAGCCCAAACTAGTCTGAAAGTCTGAGTAACAGGTCCTGAGTCAACTGTCCGATCTACAATAACATCAGTCTGACCCCCATGTGTCCCTTCCAATCTATATGATAATGAAGAGGAAAGACCGGCATCCAAATATTGCTTTATTGCAGTATAATTCTCTGTAGCTAACCACCAAGACAATGTTGAATCGTGATGGGCTGCAGCAATAGTTGAGTCTACAGGAACCCATTCATCAAATATCTCAAGAATTTCTAAACCTGTAAAATAAAGGTCATTTTCCTCAAAATTATTAGCATCACTTGTAGGAAGAACACTAACGGCAACATTGATTGTAGAAGTGAATAAGGTTGCTACTAACAAAACTTCCAATACATGCATTTGACCTTTGGTATTTTTCATAATAATAAAACTCCAATTAAATCTGTGGAGTGTTTACAGAAGTTGCAATACCCATTATTTCGAAAATAAACCAACCTAAAAAGAGAAGGAATGATGCTTTACTAAATGCAGAATATAGTTTACCTGTTGACATGAAACCTGCTGCAAGTCCGTTACCTATTCCTTGAACCATGAGGCTGTAAAGGAACATACTTGAAATCCAAACTTCATTCATCTCTCTAATTGTTAAATTACCTATAGACATACTGCCGCCGCCAGTGGCTGCAGATGAATCTACAATTGCAGGAATAAAAGTACTAGCAAGAACTAAAATTATACCTAAGTAAACAAAGAATGAAGTATAAATGACCGTTACATAACTACCTACTTCCTGTCTTCTTTCATTTTCTAAAGCCTTTATTTCTCTAGCATCAAATGATGCTGCCAAAAGAATATCTGAAATTCTACCTCCAGCTCTGTTTGCTTCATCGACCATCCTAACGGCTCTTGTCACAATTGGTGAAGTTACTCTTTCAGTAAACATCTCTAAAACTTCGCCAAAAGAAACACCCCATGAAATTTGTGAAGCCATTTTATTTACTTCATCATTGAGATTGCCATACTCTCCTTTAGCTAAAGTCTGAATAGCTACAGTCATACTGAGCCCTCCTTTCCAATATTCAGCTAAATCTCTCAAGAAATCTGGGAACTTTTCTTCAACACGAGCTCTAATCGCATCTCGTCTTTTTCCATACCATCCGTAAGGATACATCAATCCAATTAAACCAAATACAATATAATCTATAGCTGAAATTTCAGGATAACTTCGATACCATTGATCGGCATCCATTTCTTCATCTATACCATTTATGAAAGGATCTTTATCTTTAGACTCATTATTTTTAATTGCAAGAGAAGAACCCAAACCAGTAATCAATTCATATTTTTCACCATTCTGTGGTTCGGCATATGTATTTCCTAAAGTAAAAGTAAATCGGCCATCATTTAGATTCCAAGGATTATCAAATTGTTTATCATGATCTCTATCCACCATTTCAGTTCTTTTATCACTCTTAATATCTTCATTAGCAATTGCAAAAAAGAAGATGGCCAATGTTATTGAAAAAAATGCAACAAGTGTAGGACCCCAATCGGCATCTTTATTTCTGACACTTAACCAGCGATCGACTTTCCAATATTCCATCCAACGCCTTTTGACGCCAGTACGGCGGTCAGTGTAGACTTTATTCTGAAGGTTCCCTTTTATTGACATTAATCAGTTGAAACCTCCTGACTTAGTGAATAAAATAAACCTGAAAAAATTATTTGGATAACTGGAAATCCTCCGAAAACTAAAAGATACATGTGTATCTGTTCAATTTGCATCCCAGCACCAGAAACCCAAAAAGTAATAACTGCAATAATCATTGCAAAAATAGGTAATGCTACAGCTACAACAACGTAAGCTTCAGAGAATAAAGCCATCTGTTGTAAAATATCTTTAACATGACTTCTATTTTGTTGACCATAATATTCAGCTCTGTTCAAGAAATAAAGTTTGAGATTTCCTCCAGCAGTTACAGTTCCGATAATGCCCTGAACAAACTCTGCAAATCTCTCAGAAGGTGTTCTGTCAACAGCTTCTTTTAATGTAGTTACTAAATCTCGGCCAATAAACTCCATACTATGATAAATCCAAGCAGCCTCATGCGCTATTTCTCCATATATGTCATAATTTCGGGCAAGTGATTTGAAAGTCACGGAAGGTGTTGCATTAGCTGCAGCCATTGCTGAAACATAACTAGCTGCAAAAGGTATTTGCTTATCCATATTTTTACCTCGGCTACTTTGCAATAATGCCGGTGTTAACCATTGAACTAGGGCTACCAATCCAGGTAATACTAATAATAATACTACAGCTATAATCATTTCAGTAAAAATAGAAATGGAATAATTCTCTCTGACACCAGTAAAAGGATCTGTATTTCCATTAGGATTTTCTATAGACTCAATCTGAGGAATCACAACTCCAAGAAGGAGTAATGTGACACCCAAACCAACTAAAAAAGTTAAAACAACTTGCATTGCTGAAGTTGCTACATAATCTTCTGGTAAAAGGGGAATACGGGCTTTAACTAACTGATTTTTAAGACCGAGAGAATCTTTGGTCAGCATACGACCTAACCAGCCGAATAAAACTCTACTAAATGTTTCAAAACCCGTCAGAGCCATTTGTGCCACCAACGTGGATTAGCAGAACGTTGTACTCTATTGGCTAAATTGGTTTTCAAAGCTACCAATGCTTTAGACTGACGAGTTTCTTCAGCTTCAACGGCTGCCGATCTTTGACCTTCATCACTTTTTTCAATATTCATTGCTGCTTTAGTTCGAGCATTAATTTCAGATAATACTCTTTTCAAAATTCTACGACCTTCAACCTCATTCAGAGATGAAACATCTCCAATATCTACTTCTTTAGTCAATGGAACTAATTGTTTCAATGGTGCATAATATGCCTGATCTTTGAGTAAATCATTTTGTAATCTTAATTCTATCTTTTCACGCCTAGATTCCTCGTTTTTAATTAATTTAGCTCTCTTAGTTGGATCATCAGTCTGTGAAATTTTAGCATCATTCCTTGCACGAGTGGCTTGTTCTTTGGCTTCACGTGTCTGATACTTCTGCCTTGCCTTAGGTGGGAAATCACCAACATCAACTTCCTCATCATCCCGAGATAAGTCCATGTCTCTATCTTCGACTTTGCGACGACGTTTCTTGCCACCGACTTGCATATCTTCGTAAACTTTACGCATTACATCTTCAGGATGAACATAATACTCTGCAACAACTTTTGCAAAATCCTTGTAATCTCTAATTCCTTTCTTTAAACACCATTCCATAACCAATTGTCTCCTCTTGGTTTCATCCATTATCTCTACACGATTAAGATTCGCTTTCACCATAATTTTTTCGAAAATATATGACTTACCTGTGAAAACATATTCGTCAGTCTTATTATCCCTTCGGAATGCTTCATTGGTTAACAATTCATGTGAATGAGGATCTATTCCTATAATCTCAACAATTGCTTTATTTCTTCGAACACGCTTGCCTCCGACACGAGTCTGAATCTGAATCGAGATCCCATCTAATGCTGGAATCAATACTCTAGGAATTTCAATTGGTTTGTTCTCAAGACGATGTACTAAACTCTGAATAGAATCTGCGTGGAAAGTTGAATACGTTGTATGTCCTGTCGCCATAGCCTGGAAAAGAACATAAGCTTCTGCACCTCGAATTTCTCCAACAATTATGTATTCTGGACGTTCACGGAGTGCTGCCCTTAACAAATCATACATATCAACTTCTCCAGCTGCTTTTTCACCAGATCCTGAAGATTCTCCTCCAAAACCTTGCCGAGTACAACCTGGAATCCAGTTTGGATGGGGTAAATTCAATTCTCTTGTCTCTTCAATACTTACAATTTTATGTTGCCATGGAAGGAAAAGTGAACAAGCATTCAAAGAAGTTGTCTTCCCAGATGCAGTTCCACCAACGAAAAGCATAGACATACCATACTGCATTGCTAACCAAAAGAATGCAATTTGCATTGATGAAAATGTTTTGAATTCAAGTAAATCTACAGGAGTAAAGGGCTCATCTCTAAAACGCCGTATCGTAAAAGTAGAACCTTTTGTCGAAACCTCACGTCCAAGTGTCATAACAATACGTGAACCATCCATCAAAGTTGCATCTAATAATGGTGCAGCAATGGAAATATGTTTTCCACAACGTTGAGCCATACGAATAATATATTGTTCTAATTCTAATTCATCTTCCCACATTACATTTGTTCGTAAAGATTCAAATCGCCTATGGTAAACAAATATCTCAACACCAGGACCATCACAAGAAACATCCTCAATATTTGGATCTTTCATCATGGTGTCTATTTTACCATAACCAAGCAAATCTCTTTCAATATAATAATGGATTTTCTCTCGATTGCTCTTACGTGATTTTAATCGATAACTATCTAAAATATCATCCACTGCTTGCTTCAAGAAATCTTCTTGAGTTTCATCGAGCGTTTCACGATTAATGTTAAGAGCCCTCTGGAGAACCAGCTTAATTGTATCTAAATCTTCTTTTTCCTGCTTTGAAGCCTTAGGTTCAACTACATAATAAAAACGAGAGTAATCTCTCTTATCAAACAAAACTCTAACATAAGAAAAAGGAGGATAAACAGGATAAGTATCTAATTCTTCAAAATCTTCACCAATCTCAATATCATCCATAACTAAATCATGAATCACACCTTCGTTTTCAGCAGCTTTACGCTTCTTAGCTTCTGCTTTACGTTGTTTATTGAGTTTACGACGCTGAAGCCAAGAAAGTTTGGACTCATCAATCTGCTCATCTTGTTCACCGAGCAAACTCGAAGCGTTTTCCATTGTTTCTTTGGCTGCGCTCATTTTATTCATCCAGTGGTTAACTTGACAACCATTAGATTATTATCATAGTATATGACTATATAAGAAGACGTCGATATTAATGGTAAACCACTTGTAGTCTCTATAGCTATAGCAGGAGACATAGGGAAAGTTACCTCAAACTCACCACCTCTAGGCTGCATTGTAGTAACTTTAAGTCCACCTGCAGTCCCATTTATCTTATACTTAATTCCATGATTTATAGATTCGATACCGGAATCCAATTTAATAACTGGAGAAGAATCAGGATACTCTCGTACTGTAGTCAGCAAATCTTCAATCGATAGTTGGAAATAAAGTGCTAATTGTTCGGCTTCTTCTTGGGCTGTGTTAGCTATATTTCCATTAAGCATTGTTGTAGAAGTTAACATTATGGAAGATAAAATTAAAATGGAAACGGCTATAGTGTAAACATAACCAATTAATTCTGAAACTGCAGAATCATCGTAAGCTAAATTTGACATGTATTGTCCTCTCTAATAATCTAAAGTCAAATGGTGTTGATTGTGAATATTCGACATCGATTTCTGATGTTGATAATTCATTATATACTGTCACCGAATCCTCTTTTGAAAAGTAATATTGTGTATATTCAAAATTATTATTCTTAACATAATATCTTTCAAAAGCATCTGAACTTTCTCCATCAAAAGCTATTCGTAAACTGTAAATATTCAAAGCAGTATCATTACCACCTTGATTACGTATATCGAAAACAAAGTTACCAGCCATTAACGATTTTATAGAAGATGACATATTATAATCTGTTTGATAAAGTGTTAATGAATCATAAGAATCTTGTTGATCAATTACTTCATTTATAACTGAGCGAGTTAGTGGTTGAGAACTGACATAAAATTGACCGCCCGGCTCTTTAGAAACAACTCCGCCATTAAGCATTCGCATTTTGAAAACTCCTGAAACTGAGGCATATTTGTAAGATAACGAATCCGTACCATATATGAAGAATCCACCAACTTGTGTTGAATTGATAGTGCTTGTATATGTGGCCTTAACGCCATAATCAAGTGCGGGGAAACCTGAAACATAAGAATCTATGGAATCTCCAATCCATTGAGTTCCGTTTGGATAAACTAAAGTAATTCTATAGTCATCTACTGTTTCTAAGTTATCCATTATTGCAAAAGATTCAGTACCTTTTTTAACACCTATTATTTTAGAATCTGACCAAGAAACGGCAGTATAATAATATCTAATTTCATCTAAATTTTCACGTTGAACAAAGGTACCTGAGCTAAAAGAAATTGTTGAAGTACGAGACGCTCCTTCTCCTTGAGAAATTACATGATCCAAATCTGCATCAAAATTTAAAAGATTGTTTTGTGCTGACGTATATATGGCATAAGCTTCATTTTGTTGAATTTGAGGAATGCCCCAAGCCAACATAGTTCCTGTAACTGTAAGCATAATTGCTAAAATTAAAATTGTACCGATTACAGGACTCACGGCTTCATCGGAATTAGTTAAGAATAGCTGACGCTGCACATGAGCTTATCTAGTAGGGGTTCAAAAAGTATTATGTCATATTAATGACGGTTATCTTCTAACCATTTCTCGACATCTATAGCAGCCATACAGCCCATACTTGCTGCAGTTATAGCTTGCCTATAACGAGTATCCACCACATCCCCACCTGCAAATACACCAGGCACACTAGTCATTGTATTTTCTTTCCAAAGAAGATAACCACTTTCATCAGTTTCAAGTTGGCTACCTAAAAAAGAAGTCATTGGTTTATGTCCAATTGCGATAAAGGCACCATCACATGCTAACTTCTCTTCAACACCAGTTCCGGTATTTACTAAAAGTGCACCTTCAAAATTTCCCTCGGAACCTAACCATTCTTTTATACTAAAATTGAGCTTCCAAGCAATTTTGGGATTTTCTCTGGCCCTATTTGTCATTATTTGAGATGAACGCAATCCTTCTCTTCGGTGTACTATAGTTACTTTACTACAAAAACGTGTCAAAAATGTTGCTTCTTCCATAGCTGAATCGCCGCCACCAATAACAATTACTTCTTTATCTCTAAAAAATGCACCATCGCATGTTGCGCAAGTTGAAATTCCCCGGCCTTTATGAATATTCTCATTTATAGCATCTAACCAGATTGCCTCAGCCCCTGTTGTAATGATTAAAGATTTTGCCAAATGCACTTCCTTTCCAACATTTATTTTGAATGGTCTCTCTGATATATCAACTGAATCTACATTTTTATCTATTATATCACAACCAAAACGAGTAGCTTGGGCTCTTAACTCAAGCATCATCTCAGGGCCTGCAATGCCTTCAGGATATCCTGGGAAGTTCTCAATATCACTTGTTAACATTAATTGACCTCCGCTTGCAAAACCTGCAAATAAAGTAGGATTAAGCATCGCCCGCCCTGCATACAAACCCGCAGTATATCCTGCTGGGCCTGAACCGATTATAATTAAATCTTTAACTTCAGTCATTACCCTCTATTAGATGGGCTTCTAAATTATTGTGTCTAGATTAACCATTCCATCTAGATGAGATAATGAAACCTGTATGTCCAATTCCATTATTATCTGGTCTTAAAGCACTAGAACGTGATTGCCAGCCTCTTTGAATTATCTCTATTATTTCTATTTCTTTCCAACCTTCCAAAGAATCTATTAATGCTTTAATTTGATTTACTGTTGGAATATAGCATATCAGAAATCCCCCAATATGTAATGATTTTTTCGCCCAGTTCACCAATTCCCACGGATTAGGGAGATCTAATATAATTGAAGAAGCAGATATTGAAGATGTGGTGTCATTTAATTCTTCATTACGAAGTTCAACTAAGTTTTTCCAAGGACTCATTTTTATGTTTCTTTGAGCTACTTTTAGATGTTTATTATTATTTTCAAACGTAATTACCTTGCCATTTGGAGCCACCGTTTGGGCAAGGGCAAGTGTCAAAGCTGCAGAACCACTTCCTGCTTCAACTACGGTCTTACCCGTCGAAAGTCCTGACCTATATACAATCCAAGCAATATCTTTAGGAGAGATTATTTGAGGGCCTCGTTTGAGATTTGATTGAAGATCAGACAATACATAATCAATAAGCATACATTTTTTACCTAAAAGTTCGAACTCTTTGCCAGACTCATAAGACAGTAGAGGTTGACTTGGAAAACGTCCAAAACCTTTTATCTCTAAAATCTCTAAATCCAAATTAACTAGATGGGCTGAACCATCAATTATTAGAAGATTAAAATTGCTCATATGAGCAAGCTACGAGATTAGCCTACCAAAAGCTTAGCATTACTTAATGAATATTTCCATTCTGCAGGAATAACCTTATTTGAACGATAATATTTTGCTAAACGAAGAATCTTAGCTTCTGTTAAATGTAATGAACGTGTATTGTGATTATCCTTTTTATTAACTTTTAAATGCTCACCTAAACGAACAGCTTTTCGCATAAGGTTAGTTAAATCTTCAGGTAATGATGGAGACAATTCCTTCTCTGCTAAAACTTTAGAAATTGATTTACCCATGGCTAACTTTACGCTAGGTACTGCATGAGTATCCCTTAAAGCAATACCAATTTGTGAAGTCGAATGTCCTTCAGATGCTAATTCTACTATCTTTTTTTCGACATCCTTAGCTTTAGGTGACCATTTAGGATTCTCTTGTCTAGTCTGTGGACTAGAACCTGAGCGTCCTTTACCTCGTGTATGAATTCTCGCCATTATTATTTATCTCCTATGGAGGTTATGGCGCCAGTCAGCCCGGTATAAAAACATTAGCGCATTTGTCAATACCCGTAACTCCAATACAATGCTAATTCATCATTAGAATATAATCTATAAGTAAAATTAGGCATAAATTCATAGTAAGGACTAGATGTTATCGAAAGTGTAGAAGACTGACCACTGGAATCAGGCATTCCTAAATTAACAACAGACAACGAAATATTACTTTGAATATCAGAAGCCATTATTGAACTATTATTCCAAGTCCACAAATGATCCCTAGTTTTCCAATACATTTCTTTGACGGAAATACGCTCAATTTCCATATCTTCCAAAGAGATAAGCCCTGAGGATAATTGGCTAGAGTCTCCGATAGCAACCATATTAGAATAAACTGCCAATCTTCTTTCCCTCTTTTGATCGTTGGATTCAAATATGGAATCTTCTAAATTAGCACCCATCCATTGGGAAGCTGAAATACTGCTTTCACGTACATAATAACTATAGTATACTTTTTCACGCTCGTGAGCATTGACTCTATAATCAAGGTCGTAATAAGAGAAAGAAGTAAGTAAAATCGTAAACACTGAAAATAAAACTGTGAATCTATTTGGATTATCTTCAAGATTATCTATAAAGAAATCCATTCCCGGTACAATCAATAGCAAAATACCAAATGTTACTAAATAAGGAATATAAATTAGATCAGATATAACAAAAAAAGATAGTCCTAAATAAGCCATTGAAAAGAAATATCCCTGTGAAACACGACCCTCTTGAACCCAGAATACTATTCCGAGAATAGATATAAAAAGAAAAGGACCTACATTTATCATATAATACGTTATCAAATTGAATATTGCCGAAAAAATCCCACTTCCACTAAAAAAATAGACACCGATAATCTCATCATCGGGACTATAAGGTGAAAAATCTAAATACTGTAAATAGAAAAAATACCCTGATAAAAATAACAGAAAACCTAAAACTTGTCTACCGGCCCTCTCCCGATTTGTAGCGCTTTCCTGCCAATGGTAACATAAAACAGACATGACAAATGCAATTAATATTCCTGGAAATAATAGAGCCATTCTATGTAATGACGGTAGAATGAGAACCAAAAATAATAATAATGAAAATATGCGAAGTGGATGCCTACCGTATCTTGAATGGGAAAGCCTAAGAAGTAACCATATAAAAAATGGCAATAGAGCAATAAAACTAAATCTAAGAGAAATACGCCACATTGAGAATGTCAAAAACCTTGGAGCGAATGAAAAGCATAAAGTTGCAAACCATCTACTACGGAAATTTTCGGTCAATTCACCAGTTAACATGAAAAAACCAAAAGTAGATATCAATGATAATGAAATAGTATGAATCAAAATGTACTCATAAATAGAAATACCAGTAACTGAAGTAATCGTGGATGCCAATAGTGTTGAACCTAAAGGGGTCGTTCCAGGAAATAGGCCATAAAGTGAAGTTATGTTTTCAGCCCACCCTATTTGTCCATTCAATAATATCGATTTGGCCATTGTGATATAATAAAAACTATCAGTGCCTGTAGGTGCCTGAGTTATAGGATACCTAAGTAAAATCGTGAGAAATCCAAGTAAAAACAAACTGCTTTTACTACTCAATGTAGGATTTTTCATATTCTATCAAATGGAGTAACGTATTAAGCAGATATGCTTGACAAAAAAAAGGCTTTCTTACCGCATATTTTTATATAGCAGAGACTTCCCTCGCAGACCATCTATTCTGAGGGCGTAGTATGGACATACGTAACACCATGAATCACGGTCTGTTTGCATTGCTGATTCTAACAGCACTGATAGCTGGTAAAAGTGTTGATGGATATCCTGCAGGTGGTGCCCAAGAAGGAGCAGGTGAAGAATGGGCTGCTGATGCTATTGCACATGGTTGTTCTTGTCACGCTGATGTCCAACTAAATGAAGGGATGTACAATCTAGAAGGTATACCTCAAAAATACGTCCCTGAACAAACATACAATATTTCTCTCCAAATAAATGATACTAACGTAATTTCTGAAGAAGGAGCCGTTCGCTATGGTGGATTTCTAAGTGAAGTTAGTGAGGGTGCATACCAGAGTAATGAAAATTATTGGATTGGGGATGATGGTTCGTATATTTCCCATAATACAAATAGTAATAATGCTCGTAATTGGACATTCCAATGGACTGCCCCTGCAGAAGGCACCGGTGATGCTGTTTTCACCATGTATTTTAATGTGGTAAATGGAGTAGGAACTACTGGTGATCAATGGTCCTACTTTACAGCAATATCTTTGGGAACACCTCAATTAACATCAGAAGAAATTTCCATTCATGAACTTGGTGTAGAACTAATGCAGTATTGGATTGGACTTATTGGACTAGCTGTTGTTTTCTTATCAATATTTGTTGCTTACATCGTAATTAGAGGAGGGAGTGCGCATTACCGAGGTTAATGAAATTTTAGAAAAAGTCGCCAAAGGTGAACTTACCACTGAAGATGCACAAAAAATATTAGGCACTTATAAGGATGAGGATCTTGGAAAAGAATTGCGAAATATTCCAGGTAAAGAACAACTTGAAATTTTTGCAATAGTTTTGATACTATTGTTACTTGAACTTATGTATGATTCATTATTTATTTATGGAATTCTAGAAAATTGGGATCAACAATTTTTATCATTTACAATAGCCATGGCATTTCTAATTCTAGGACTTATGATTGATTTCTATAGAAGATCATTCATGCCAGATGTACTCGAAGCTAAAAAACGAAGGAGGAAAGTTATTACAAAACTTGAACGTTAAATATGAAGATTACACGTAGAGGATTTTTACAAGGTGCTATTGGTTTAGCTGGCGCAGGAATGACTGGTGCATTAACGGTTCCTGCTTTGAAAACATTACTTCCGCCGCCAATTACTAGATGTAATTCTGATGATGCCCATGAAACACTTACTTACAAAAAAGAAGAAGGAAAATGGTATGAGGATAAAGGTGGGAAAATAGCAATAAAAGAAGATTTTGATCTTTGGGATGTAGCTATTGTTAATTGGGCTCCAAAAGAATTAGAAGAAGAATTAGGAAGTTGTGAAATTCAATTAGCACTTATAAAAGTACCTGCTGAAAGTGGCATGGAAGAATTAGGAATAAGTGTAGATGAAGGTAATGCAATGATGATGGCCTATCATACATATAAATGTCCACATTTATGCTGTAAACCTGTTTTCACACCTCAAGGAAAGAGTACAATATCGGGAAAGGACTATGAAAATATGTTTTTATGCCCTTGTCACTTATCTTTGTTTGATCCATTAGATGTTATTACAAACATAGATGAACAAGGGCGTGAAGTTAAAGCAGCTAAATTGTTAGAGGGACCTGCACCTTATGGGCTTCCAGTAGTTCCTATTGCTGAAAAAGATGGAGGATTAATCGGCCTAACTAATCATTTAGACTGGCTAAAGTATTGTGGACAAGGATAAACATGAAAATTAATAAAATTATTACCATAGTTATTGGATGTTTAGCCCTTTTTGCATTACCTGTTAATGCTGAAACTCCAATTTTAGAAGAATTAATGAGAAAATATACATTCCCACTAATATTCTTATCAATGGCTGGAGCTGTGTTTGGTGTTGGTTATCTTTACTTCACGGGCTTACTTCCTAGAATAATATTTGATACATGGGCATGGATTGATGAAAGATTTGCACTACATCGCTACGTTTCTCTAGCAAAAAGAGAATACTATTCAGTAGTTTACACTCTTTTACCTGCTACGGGTCGAACTATTCCTCAATCTCATACTGAAAGATACAATATAAAATCAGTATGGTATTGGTATCCTTTTTACTCATTAGGTGGATTGTCTTTTTTCGCATATATTATTCTTACAATTACTGGCATTTATCTAGGATTTTATTATGTCCCTGATGGAGAATTCATATTGGATGAAAATGGCCATTCTACTTCTGGTGCATACCAATCTATGGAATTAATTATGACGCAGGTAACATTTGGCTACATTATTCGGGCAGTCCACCATTGGTCAGCTCACTTCATGGTTGCTTCAGTATTTCTTCATATGATGAGAGTTTACTTTGTTGGTGCTTATCGAAATCCACGTGAAGTAAATTGGATGTTGGGATCTCTCCTATTGATGGTTACTATTTTCTTTGGATATACGGGCTATCTACTGCCATGGGATTCTCTTGGTTATGCAGCTGGGTCTATTGGTTTAGAAATGGCAACGTCGATACCTGCAATGGGGCCATTAATGGCTCAAATTGTATTTGGAGGGACTCAATTAACTGGAGATACTGTAACTAGGATGTATTGGTTGCATATTTTTGTTCTTCCCCTAATAGGCACTATTTTGATTATTATCCATATGGCACTTGTTTGGATACAAGGGGAGGCTGAACCGCATTAATGAATGAAGATGATGCTGTAGAAATGATTTATGAACATCAAGAAGAGCAACAGTCTCTTGATACAATAAATAAATTGGAGCATAGAGAAGAGCATTCCGTTCTTGAAGCTGATATGGTTAAAGGAGAACCACTTTATCCACATGAAGTAACTAGAGATTCTGTTTTAAGTTTGTATATCATTGCTTTATTCTTCTATTTGTCTGCATTTATCCCACCTCCATTACATGAAGCTGCAGATCCAACGGCAGGTACTGCTTTTCCACCTCCATTACCTGATTGGTATTTACTATGGGCTTTCGGATGTTTGAAAGTGGCTTGGGATATCCAAATATTAATTCCATTATCCAGTATACCATTCTTAGGATTAAACGATATTCATCTTTTCCTAATGACTGCAAAAGTATGGGGTACCTTGGTACAAGGTATGATTATTGGACTTGTAGTTGCAGTTCCTTTCCTTGACAGAGCTATTGGTGCATTAATTGACCCTCAATACGGAGATGTTATCAATAGAGGTCACGAAAGACGACCTATCGAAGATCCTGTAAGAGCTGCAATCGGAGTTTATGGAATTGCATTAGTCATAATGCTGTCTGTTTTCTCAGTTAACGCCAATATTGCAATGTATTATCCACAAGTCAATACTGATGTTTTATCACAACTAACTCTTTGGGGGCCTATCGGTTGTGCATTGATTACATATATATTCTTGGATCGAAGAAGGTCGGAAGGTGCAAAACCATTAACTGATGAAGAAAGATTCGATCTTTATACTGATGGAATAACGGACCGAAGAATGCAACGCATTTATGAATTTAAACTAAATCGTTGTTATCAATGTGGGCTCTGTGATGATATCTGTCCAGTTAGAGATATGGAAGGAGAAAATGAACTAAATATTATATTTAATACATTCCAAAATGAACACGATGGTGTCGCTATGTGGTCATGTATTACCTGTGGTATGTGTACTGCAGTTTGTCCACAAAATATCGAATATATTGATTATGTATTAGAGCAGAGAGCATTAACCACAATGGGAGTAAGCTTATGAATCGAACAAAGCCATATTCAAGAACAATACCGCATCCTCTTTTTGAGAGACTTATCGTAGAAGACGCTATGAACGAAGAAAAAGAATCTTGGAAGCCTGAAAGGCCACATGAATATGGATATTTTCCAGGATGTGTAGATTTTATGGATGTCGAAGTTAAATTTACTCATCTAAATAAGGGAGATGCAGATCATGCTTCGATTGCAGCAGCGTCGATTAAATTATTGAACTATGCTGATATTGACCCACTAATACTAGACATGAATATATTCAAATGTTCAGGACATGACCAATTATGGCAAGGTCAGTTGGAAGTATTTGATGCACTTAAAGAACATAATATGAGGCGATTAAAGGAATCTGGGATTAAAATTATAACTTGTTCATGTGCAGAATGTTATCGTACTTTCGCAGTAGATTATGATCTTCCAGGTACTTTAGGAATTAAAGTTGAACATATAACACAAACTCTACAGGGTCGAGGATTGAAATTTAAGGCGCCTGAAGGTGTAACTGTAGCATATCATGACCCTTGCCGTCTGGGAAGAATGATGGGCGAATATGAAGCCCCGAGAGATTTAATTCAACTTGTTGACGGAGCTACAATGGTAGAATTAGAGAATAATAAAGAACGAGCTTTGTGTTGTGGTGTTTCCTCAATGATGTATTGTAATGATGCCACAAAAGCTGTCCGTCGAAAGAGATTGGACCAGGGAACTGATGCTGGTATTGATTTGATGTTAGGAGGTTGTCCTAAATGTTACATGCATATGCAATGTATGTTAAATGAAGAAAGAATGAATCCAGATGAAGGCCATCATCACGATTATGAAATGATGGATTTAATGCAATTCTTGGTCGCTTGTTTGGAGGAAGAAAATTAGTGGCTGAAATCGACAAGAATTTCATGACTACGTATGCAAAAGTTGCAACCCACGATGGAGATGATGAACCAATTCAAATTTGGGCCAAAGATGCTGACTCCTATGGTGGTGTAGGAACTGATAAGCTAGGAATTTGGGGCAGTGTTGTTGGCGTTGATTTCGATATATGTGTCGCCGATGGAGCTTGCGTTGATGCTTGTCCAGTCGATGTTTTTGATTGGATTGATACTCCAAATCATCCTGCTTCTGACAAGAAAGCAATCGGGGCTCGAGAACCAGATTGTATTGTTTGTAGAGCTTGCGAAGAAGTATGCCCTGTAGATGCGATCCTGATTACCGATCCTGCTGATATTGGATCTGGAACTACAGATACAGTTATTGAAAAAGAAGAAAAACCTGCCGAGGCAGTTGTGGAAAATCAAACAAAAGTTGTTTCAGAAGCTACCTCTTTATTTTTCAAGAAACCAAATAAATGGCTAACTACTGCTAAAAATGTATTAGCTAAAGAAGAATTACCAACAACTGGTATCGAAAAAGCAAAAAGTATGTTTAAAAATCTAAGGAAGATGACTTTAGATGCATTGCCAAGAGGGAAAAATTACATAGCCTTAGTAGATAATGAAAAATGTATAGGTTGTACTCAATGCGTTTATTTCTGCAATTTTGCGTCAATCGATATGATTTCATGGGACTTAAAGGCTAGAACTTCCCAATTTGAATCGAAAAAGGCACTCATTCTTGACGATACCTGTACGGGCTGTACACTCTGTGCCTTTGCCTGTCCTGTTGAAGCGATTACTATGGAAGCTAGAGTCTAGTCTTAGTAATTGAATGAACCTATACTATTCAATTCTTGTAGCTATTTGGTTGGCAGTTGTGTATGCTATTTGGGCTGCCACTACTGCTGGCGATCCTGGATTTGGTCAAGCTGCATTTCTTGCAGGTGGTGTATTTGCAACACTTTATCTGAGAAAACGAAATAGAGAACGACCTCAAGTTAATTTAGATAAAATTGAAATACCTGAAGCTGAATTTTCAGTAGATATAGAATATGAAGCTGGAAAATATTTTTTCAGTGAAAAATCATATAGAAGAATTATATGGTTTTCAAATATATTTGCTTTACTTTCAATCAGTCTCTTTTTAGAAACAATCATAATAAGAAAATACATTTTATTGGGTCTTTTTTCTCTTGTTTTAGGAATGATTGTATTTACTATTCCTATATTACTTCCTGTCAAAGACGATATTACGACCTTAAGAAAGAGAGCTAAAAAAGAAAGAATAAAAGCTTGGAGTAAAGGTAAATCCAGCCCCCCTAATGAAGAAGAGTGAATCAATTACTCAAAACCGTTATTGACCAAATCAAACCTAGTGAAGAAGAAACTAAGAAAATAGAAGATTTGGCAATTGAATTAATGAATAAAGCTAATGATCTGAGTGATAAAAAATTTGATTCATTAATAGTCGGATCTGTTGCGAAAAATACTTTTCTTAAGGGTGCAGACATTGATCTATTTTTAAAATTTAATACAGATGCTGATTTGAAAAAAGAAGGTTTAGATATTGCAAAAAAAATTCTACCAAATGGGAGAGAACTCTATGCCCAGCATCCATACCTGCGAGGTGAAATTAAGGGAATCGGAATAGATGTTGTTCCTTGCTATTCTATAAAGAACTCAACTAAACCACTTTCAGCTGTAGATAGAACACCATTTCACACTGAATGGGTAAAGAAAAACATATCTGGGATGGAAGATGACATTCGACTTACTAAGCAATTTCTGAAGGGATGTGGAGCCTATGGTGCTAGTTCTGCAGTCGGTGGTTTTTCAGGTTATTTAGTTGAAATATTATGTATCAAATATGGAGGATTCGAAAAATTAGTTAACGAGATTGCTAATTGGAAGCCGCCTCTTATTATAGACAAAATTATTAATGCACCAAATTCCCCAATTATGCTTGCTGATCCTGTTGATTCTAATCGAAATGTAGCTGCAGGTGTAACACTTAAAGGGCTCGGATCTGCAGTATTAGCATCCAAGGCATTTCTTGCTAAACCCTCTTTAGACTTCTTTTTCCCAAAGAATAAGAAAAGACCATTTCAAGGATTTGTTACTACTGTAATACTCCCTCATCCTGGAGGTAATGAAGAAACTGCGTTGCCATGGCTTCAAAGACAGGGGCGTAAAATCTATAATGCTATTTCCGATTTTGAACCTATTGCTTGGAATGCAAATTTAGAAGAAAAAGGATATCTTATATTTGAAACTGCATCAATTGAATTACCTGAAATTATTCCGCATAAAGGCCCAGCACCATGGGATGATGGCGCCATGGATTTTCTGAAAAAATATCCTGAAGCATCATTAAATGAAGATCGATTGGAAACTGGAAAGGCCCCTCGTAATGCAACAATTTCACAAGTAGTGTTAGAATTGCTACCAAAAGCTGAAATAAAAAAAGGATTAGCTAAAGGTGCTCAACCAATACAACGAGTTCCCTGGTTAGATTAAAAAAATAAAAAAGTTTGGTAAAATGGGGATCGAAATCCCCAAGTTACCTTCGAGTGAGGACATAATCCTCACTCTGTTTGGTGACTAAATCTATGATTTTAGACTTATATCGTAACCGATTACATCACCGTTAGGCTCGAACTTCATACGGAATGAGTAGTCAGTGACATCACTAACTGCTGATAAATCCGAGTCTGGTTCAGCCGGGTGAACTTCGAACTTGTCACCTGGGCTCAACTTTCCATTGAAGTCGTTGTCTATGAATACTACAGCTTTACCCTGTCCAGAGTAATAACCATATACATCAGAGACTAAGCCATCAGTCTTTGTGTTTCCTTCTGTATCTAGTAAGTACCAGTGTACAGAGTTTACGGAGACTTGTGGGTTAAGCTTGACAATAGATATTGTCCAAGTTCCCCTTCCATCTTCGTTTGCTATCATACTGCCGGTTGGTGCGTTCTTGGTTGTACCACCAAGAAAACTGCTAGCCCAAACGTACAATACTGCAGCCAGAACGACTGTAATAGCTACCATTAAAATGACCGCAATTACAGGTGAAACTGCCTGCTCATCGTTTACTATTCTTCGTTTCATTGTTATGTCCTCTGACCGAAGTCAGAAATATAGCAATCCTACGACTGCATATATACCTTACGTCAAAATCGGCATAAAAGAAAAACACAGCATAAGCTAAAACAATCGGTTACTTCGCTAAATCTTTTTAGTAATCTAGGATACAAATTCTGTATCATATCCAATAGTGTCACCTGTTGGATCGAATTTCATACGAAAAGAATACTCTGAAAGATCAGGGTACTGTTCCAATGAAGTTCCATCTTCACCTGCAAAAATTTGGAAGTGATCACCTGGGCTTACTTTAGCATCAAAATCATTATCAACGAAAATCACAGCTTCACCCTCGCCACCCTTAAAACCATAAATATCTGAAACCATACCATCTATTTTTGTCATATCACTCATATCTAGTAAAAACCAATGTACTGAATTAACGGAAACTGTAGGATTCATTTTAATAATAGTAACTGTCCAATCGCTGGCACCATCACTTGAGACCATCATACTACCTGTTGGTGGGCTTTTGGGAGAACCACCAATGATTCCGCCTAACCATGCGTACAACACTGCTGCCATTACTACAGTAATAGCGACCATTAAAATAACGGCAATTACCGGAGATACAGCTTCCTCATCATTGTTAATAATTCTGCGATTCATATTTATTCTCTGACCTAAGTCTAACTCTAGACGGCTGGTATAGCATATATACCTTACGTTAATCTATCGCGTCTGAGAACTAAAGCACCAAGAACGGTTAGAATAACAGTTACACTCGCTCCAGTCCAAGCTAAAGAAAGCGCCCATTGTGGAACTCCAGCTCCACTCTCTTCTACAACTTCAGGAGATCTCAAAATTGAATCGAATGAAGCCCACGTAGTTCCATTCTGATACTTGAAATCTATTGTTAATACAGCATTACCTTCACCCAAATCAAAAGATTCAGCAGGCGCTTGCCAATTGAAAAACCAGCCTTCACTACCGTCTGTTAAATTGAGTTCTAAATTAGATTCAGTGAATTCGTCTGTTGCACTCAATGTCCCATTGGTTATTGTAATAATAATATATGAAACTGAAGCTGGATCACTTACTGTAATATTTATCAGATAAGATTCACCAACATCATAATGTAAATTATCCGGAATACCGTCTATTCGGTATAAATTATCTTCAGCTTGAACTAAAGGTGAAAATAGACATATGGCAAACATCAAAATTAGGTAATCTCGTATTCGATACATATGAAGTTACTAAGTGATTTTGTTATTCTATTTAAGAATACGTGCCACTACCTAGTTAATCCTCTATTTTGTAAACTTTCGAGAATTAAGCGTAATTCAGCTTCACGAAGTCCTAATGATACGGCTGCACTTTCAATAGTGTAATCTTTATTGTGTAGTATATGATGCAGTAACCGTCTTTCTTGATAATTACATTCAGCCGCATGAGCTGTAACTGTAATTTCCTTATTCAATTCACCGATTAATGCCATTAAACTTCTTCTCTCATTTTCAACATCATCTACTGACTTTCGCAAATCTTCAGAAACTCGAGAAAGGAGATCCATTCGAACTTTGGAATCCATTTGGCGAGATTCTTCTATTGCATCTAAAACTCTCTGATGTTGAGAGGAAATCGTATTAATATCAAAATTGGTTTCAGCCTTTTGTTTGTACGTTGATGGCCCTATATCTATGTGTAAAGACGCTTCTCTTGATACAGTATAAACTCTACGATTGGGGCCTCGATTACTAGGCTCATCTTGGGATTCTACATATCCATGATCTTCCAATATCTTAAGATGTTTAACAATAGCCTGCTGAGTAACATCTATATCGCGAGACAACTGCTTATGCATTTTAAGAGGATATAATCGCTCAACAGATAATAACTGAAAAATTCTACGTCGGGTTGGATTCTCCAGCAAATAAAATAATTCATCGATTTCTTCTAACGGCATATCAACCTCCGGTTGTATACCTACTGTTGTAATGGGATAATAAGAATTGCTATCTCGTCCCAACAACCTTTATCTGATGTGTTTATTAGGCTATTATGAACTACCGAAAACCTACGAAAAAAGTAATTATTAAGGTTGTATCGGATGTTCTTAAAGAAAGAGGTTCGGTTGATACACAGACAAAACTTCATAAGAAAGTTTTACAAAAATTAAAGAAAGTAGACAAAACATATAGATTATCTGCAGAAAGAATGAGAGTTATTTCAATTCTTTCTAAAAAAATTAAAGTTACCGTTAGAACGAGATCTGTGGGGGCTGCACCGGAAGCTGATGAAAATGATTTTAAAAAACAGGGACTTGGATATGACCCTGTAGTAAAAAGATGGAGAAGAATAAAGCCTGGTGATGACCTAAGTGGACATCATCATCACCGTGGTGAATTTGCATCTCCAGGACAACCATGTCCAGTTTGTACTTCTCCACTAAAAAAAGTGCACAATGCCACTCTCTACGGAGGTATTGTAGCAATTGGTTTTCGATGTGGCATATGTACCTATCTAACAGGACATCGATGGAGAGAACCATCTAGATATTCATTTAAATTAAAAGGTGGAAAATAATTGGATATTTTCAACTACAAGGGAATCTGTCTAAGGGAAGATAAAAGAGCAGTCTACCTAGACCCATCACAAGGCAGGCCGGATGGTGTTGTAACACATGCGCATTCGGATCATTTAAGGCCGAACACCCATATGACTAGACCTACTGCAGATGTAATGAAAGTAAGAACGGGAGCTACAAAAGCAACAGTTCATGATTTTCATGACCCATTTAAGATAAATGATTTTGAGCTTGAATTCATATCTGCAGGCCATGTGGTAGGTTCAGCCATGATTGAATGCCAAGGTGTTCTCTATACTGGAGATTACAACCCGTATGGTACTATAACTGCAGGCATAGCAAAACCAAGAGATTGTGATACTTTGATTGTTGAATCGACGTATGGAAAGCCCGATCAAACCTTACCAGACCGTACTGAAGTATTGAGTGATCTACAAGCATGGATTAGTGCAATTTCTTCAAAAAGTAATGCAATAATTGGAGCTTATTCACTTGGAAAGTCCCAAGAAGTAATTGCAACTGCAAATCAAGCTGGAGTCACTCCTGTAGTTTCTGAAGAAGTTGCTTCAGTAAGTGATATTTACAAAAAATATGAGATACCTTTAGAATATACAAGATATAATGAATTGAATGATTCTGAAAAGAAGAATCCAGGATTATTGGTTACATCTACAACCTCTGTAAGTGGTAAAAAACCAGATCCGGTGGTTAAAGAGTTGAGAGAAAAAGGGGCAAAAGTTGCTAGAGTTTCCGGATGGTGTGCCTTTGCAAAATGGGCTTTGAAAGGTGTTGACGCAGGATTTCCAATAAGTGATCACGCAGATTTTAGTTCAACAATGAAATTTATTGAGGAATGTAATCCAAAACAAGTCTATACGGTGCATGGATCTACCAAAGAATTAGCAAATGAAGTAGAAAAACAACTTGGAATAAACGCCCAACCGTTACCTAAATATGGAGAAGTTGCACTAGAAACATTTAACTAAATATGAATAAAGGAAAACTTGTTTTGGTGAGGCATGGTCTTTCAGTCTATAATGATCAAAATAGATTTACAGGATGGAAAGATATAGAACTAAATCAGCAAGGAAATGAAGAAGCTGAACAAGCTGGCCTAATTCTCAAAAACGTTGACTTTGATTTAGCCTTCACTTCAAACTTAATAAGAGCACAAAGCACTTTAAATATTATATTAAAAGAAATTGAGAAATTAGATTTACCGATTGAAAAAAATATGGCTCTAAATGAAAGAGATTATGGAGATTTAATTGGTCAAAATAAAACAGAAGCTGCTGAGAAATTCGGATCTGAACAAGTTCATATTTGGAGAAGAAGCTACAATATTCCGCCTCCTGGTGGAGAATCCTTAAAAGATACTGCAGAAAGAGTAATTCCCTATTTACAAAAAAAGATATTGCCTCATGTATTTGATGGGAAAAATGTTTTAGTTAGTGCGCATGGAAATAGTATACGAGCTATCGTAATGTCATTAAAGAATTATACTCCAGAACAAATTTTGAAAACTGAGATTGGATGGTGTGAACCTTGGGTATTTGATTTTGAAGATGAAAAATTAATAAATCTTGAAATAATTGCAAGACCTAATATCAAAAGTATGAGCCGATTACCGAACTAACGTTCTTCGGACCAACCTTTAATTTGTTCTAAATTACTCTTTGTAGCTTTAAAAATATTTTCACGGCCCCACTCGTCCTTTACCACTACATCCTCTCCTCGAGATGAAAGAGTAGCTGTTACAAAATACCCTGATTCAGATTTAAACTGTATTTCTAACTTACGTTTAGAACCTTCACCTTGCCATACTACAGGATAGCCTAGACCATCATAGAAGTCACTAATCTTTTTCATGAACCTATCTCCGGCAGTCATACTTTTCATGCAGTAAGGGACCGTTATTAATTAATGCTTACAGAGGAATATTTCTAAAGACACCATGCTTTAGACGGTCGAAGCCCCGTAGTGTAGCGGTCCATCATTCAGGCCTTTGGAGCCTGAGACCTCGGTTCGAATCCGAGCGGGGCTACCACTCTAAAGATTGTAAATTTTTGTGTACTTTGACTTTAGATATTTAACGAAATCGTCGCTACTTGGGTCCTTACCGGTCGCTTGTCGGAGTAAATCAGCTGGAAGTAATTTAGATCCATGAACATGAATATGGCTGCGCATCCAATCTAATAAAGCCGTAAACTCTCCTTTAGCAATTTTGTTAGGAATGTTTGGATCATCTGCTAGAGCTGCTGCATACAATTGAGCTGCGTATAGATTACCAAGTGTATATGTTGGGAAATAACCAATAGCCCCCATAGACCAATGGATATCCTGGAGAACACCTTTAGTATTATTAGGAGGTGTTACACCCAAATACTCTTCCATTTTACTATTCCAGAAGTCTGGTAAATCTCCTACAGATATATTTCCGCTAACTAATTGTTTTTCAATCTCATAACGAACCATTATGTGTAAATTGTATGTAGCTTCATCAGATTCTACACGAATTAATGAAGGTTGGACTGTATTAACGGCTCGATGCAAAGTATCAACATCAAGATCTGAAGGAAGGTGATCGAAACAATTCTTGAATTCATCAATATAAAAACTCCAAAATTCTTTACTACGCCCAACCATATTCTCCCACATCCTTGACTGGGATTCATGTATTCCTAACGAAACTGCTTGGCCCATTGGAGTGCCTTCGTGCTCTTCCAAAAGTCCTTGTTCATACGTCCCATGGCCTGTTTCATGCATTACTCCGTAAAGACAACCAAATGGAAATTCGTCATCATACCGTGTCGTAAATCTTACATCATTAGGGCCAGCTCCTGAACAGAAAGGATGTGTCGAGGTGTCCATACGTCCTGCATCAAAATCAAAGCCAATACTTTCGGCTACCTTCATTGAAAACTCTCTTTGCTTTTCTTCTGAAAATTTACCAATATCTAAGAAACTTGTATCTGGTTGATTTGGACTTTCACCGACTGCTTGAACTAAAGGAACAATCGCTTCCCGAAGTCCTGAAAATAACGGATCTAACTGAGAAACAGTCATTCCTGGTTCGAAAATATCTAAAAGTGCATCATAAATGTTATCTTCATATCCATAATATTCTGCAGTTTTACAAGTTAATTCTACTGTTTTTTCTAAATATGGTTTAAACTTTTCAAAATCATTTTCTGAACGAGCTTCTTGCCATACTTGCAATGATTTAGATTTATGACGTGCTTTCTCTTCGACTAATTCTGCTGGAAGTTTAGTTGCTTTATCATAAGATTGGCGAACCTCTCTGACATTGGCCGCTTGTTCACCTGTCAAATCTTGAGACTCTAAAGAATCTAATAACCCTCCCATTTCAGGGTCTGTCATTCTCTTATGGGCCTGACTTGAAAGAAAGGCCATCATGTCTGAACGTAATTTACCACCTTTAGGAGGCATCATTGTCTCTTGATCCCATCCCATTAAGCCTGAAAGGCTACCAATTAGACTCAATTCTTTAACTCGGCCTATGAAATTATCATAATCTGTCATAGGCTGGCAATAGTAGGAGAATTAAAGAGTTAACTTTACTCTATACCATTTCCAGTTAATGCAAAGTCTTCAACGGACTCTTCTGGAAGTGAACGATGTTTCTTAAGTCTAATATGGCGTAAACTTGGTGTTTTTGTTTTTTCTAAATGAATAATAGTCTTAGACAGATGCATCAGGGATTTTCCAAAATAAGGCCCAATTTCCCCATCTTTTTCGTATACTTGTGCTGTAATCAATACAGGATAATCGCCTTTCTCAGCTAAAGGCTGAAGAATAGAAGTCATTTCTAAAAATTGACGAGAAGAAATGCCCTTGTTCTTCATGTATGATAATCGAACGTATGCATTTATTGTATCAACAACGATTAACGAAATTTTATCATGCACTTCTAATTTATTTGTTAACGTTTGATGTAAATCTGTGAGACTTGAAGGTCTGATCATTAATAATTTAGAAGTATCACCATCTCCAAAAATTTGAGCCATTCTTTCAATCGATAACCCCTCAGTGTCTACAAACAATACAACGTGATCGGGATATAACTTAATTGCCTCACGAGACAATTGTAACCCCATACTAGTCTTCCCGCTTCCAGCCTCTCCATAAACAAGAGAAACTGTTCCTTGTTCAATTCCACCCGCAAGCAGTTTGTCAACTCCTTCACAAGCCGTGGGAAGTCTGGGAATCATGTCCCCATCACTTCCATATGCCGTTAAACTAGTTAGTGTGTTCTACGTCTTAGTATACTAATTACACCAAGAGCAGAAATTACTGCTAGTAGATTAAAGCCAGGCAATCCACTATCTTCTAATTGTTCAAGAATAGATACAGGAAGTATTTGTTCTCTACAAGTTTCTCCACCATCTTCATCTGTTGCACAGACTTTTATGGTAAATGTGTCCCCTTCTGCAAACTTATGAGTTACATTTCCATCTTGTGTAATCATTGGAGAAGTTCCATCACCAAAATCAATATTGAAAACAATTGTGTCATCACCAGGATCTGAAGCTGCAATATTGAAATCTAATGCTTCTCCTTCTTGACCAGTTGAAGGCATTACAAATTCTGTGAAAATTGGAGCTACATTTTCAACTGTAACCATTATTTGTTCAGTTGTAGTATCATCACCATCGAATGCTGTAACCAATATTACGAATTGCCCATCATCTGTAAAGACATATTGTGCAAATGATGAATCTACAGTTGAACCATCTGGGAAAGTCCAAGATACTAAAACAATATCTGATGGTGAAACATCTGAAACTATAGCATTGAAAGATATTGTATCTCCTTCATTACCAAGATTATCAAACATTACATCATCAATGCGTGGAGCTACATTGTATACTTTGATTTCAAAGGTTTTTTCAGTTATGTAAGTTCCATCATCTACAGTTATTGTGATTTCGTATAATCCATTATCCATGTACATGTGGAATAAATCTAATTCTGTGCCTTCGTAAGTAGTTCCATCACCCATATCCCAATGAATTTCTACAGCATCGCCATCCATTACTTCTACTTCATACTTGACCCTTTGACCTTCGTATATCTCATCCATATGATCTAAATCTCCGATTATTGGGGCTTCATTGATACTAATCCAAGCTTCGTAATCAACAATGTATTCCATATTTCCATACTCATCATACATGACGACCATGAAACGATACTCTCCACTTTCGTTTGCAGTCCACTCAAAATTAATCTGTGGGTTATCATTTGATCCGCTAATCCATGCGTCATCACTATAAGATTCTAGCCATTCCCAATTATCTTCGTCTTCATTATACCTCTCAACGTTAAAGTCATAAAAGGTATAAATTTCGTCATCATAATTAGTTCCTGGATATAAATCAACCATAACCATGCTGTCATCCTCATGCCACTCATCATCGAACCATTCGTCAGACATAATTAATGAGAACTTGAAATTGTCTTCAGGGTGGCCGTATTCCGGGTCGTACAACTCAACATAGAAATCATATTTGCCCGCGTAATCCGCGGTCCAGTCCTGTTCGAACCAATCCATCTCTTCATTGTGAATGGTATGTTCGTTGTAGAAAGAACCAATGTAGTCACCAGTCTCGTTGTCGACGATGTCAATATATACCTCAATGTCGACACCACAGTCACACTTGGTATTTGGATCATATACAACTACGAGTTCATTCCATATATTCTCGTCATTTTCATCGTTTTTACCCCAGTAATCCCAATAACTGAACCATTCGTTATAGTCTTCATCACCATCATCAGAGCTTAGGTAGACATCATAAATCCAGAAATCGTCTTCTTCGTGCCCGTATTCCTGGTCGTATATGTAAACATAGAAATCATAGGTAGCATCGTTCCAAGAGGTCCAGTCCTGTTCGAACCAATCTTCTTCTCCATTGTAAATGGTATGCTCATCGTAGATAGAATCAATGTAGTCACCAGTATTATTATCGAAGACGTCAATGTAGACCACGATGTCGACATGGCAGTCACACTCAGTGTCTGGGTCATAACCTATAGTAATGGTATCTGAAGGATCTACACCGTAGTCCCAATAACTGAACCATTCGTCATAGTCTTCATCACCGCCACCACCACCATTGCCATCATCATCACAATGAGCCCAGACTTCGTAGTATCCTTTTTCGTCATCTGTAGAAGCAAACCATTGGTATTCACCACACGTCTCATTGTAGAGCCAAGCTTCTCCAGTCTCGTTGGTCTCAACGAAGGCATGGTAATCCCATTCCTCTGTTGAATGGTTGTACTTGTAAATTTCAATATCGACATCCGCGACTCCGCTATCGAAATTACCTTGGTGGGCATTGAATCCTACATCATCATAGACTTCCCATTCATCGTCATCAATTACAATATTATCTACATTGACAACTTCAAATTCGGTTGAATTACCGTACGAATAGAAAGGTCCTGTCTGAAGCATGGCATCGTCCTCTTCGTAGTAAACATCTTGGGTATACCACCCTTCAGTCAAATTAGAAGAAATAAAAAACATACCATAATAGTTTGGATTGCCGCTATCTACTAGATTGTTGTCCTCATCATAAATTTCGAAGTAGGCATTTCCCCTATATTCACCATCTTCTAAAACTAGACCAATGTAATCATTGACATAGTCATCATCATCAAAATTATCAATGCCACCTATATGTCCAACACCGTTGTCATCATCTGTTTGATTGCCGCCGCCACCATCATCAGAGCTTAGGTATACATCATAAATCCAGAATTCATCCTCGAAATTGTAGTCCTCGTCATACATGTAAACATTAAAGTCGTAATAATCATCGTTCCAAGAGGTCCAATCCTGTGTGAACCAGTCACTGTATCCATTATAGATTGTATGATTAGCATATACATAATCTACGTAATCTCCTGTCTCGTTCTCATAAACATCCACATAGACGTATATTTCCATTTCACAGTCACACTCAGTATCTGGATCGTAACCTATAGTAATCTTGTCGGATGGATAAACATCATAATCCCAACTATAGAAGTATTCGTCGTAGTCGTCATCTCCACCGCCGCCGCTTGAACGGGCGTGAAGCGAGACATTCAGATATTCTTCTTCGTCCTCTAAGTTTCCATCTTCATCATACAATTCAACATAGAAATCAAAGGTTCCATTGTATTCAGGTGACCAGTCTTGATACCAGTAATCATCATCATCACTGTAAATGGTATAATCTTCTTCAGTTCCATTTACCCAATAACCAGTTTCATTGTCATAGATATCGATTACTAATGTTATGTTAATGTCACAGTCACAAGTTGTATCAGGGTCATACTCTATTTCGGCTGTGTCATCATATCCGTCACCATCATCATCGTAGACATAAGCATCAATATAATCAAAGTATTCATCCTCGTCACCGGGACCACCTGCTCCACTTGTTTGGTACAAGTAAACATTGTATATCCAAAATGAATCTTCGAAATTCCATTCGTCATCATACAGATACACATAGAAATCGTAAGATTGACTCTCATGTGTAGTCCAAGATTGTTCAAAGTATTCCTCCACAGTACCATTAATCGTGTGATAATCGTACTCATTATCTATCCAATCACCAGTTCCATTCTCATAAATCGAAACGTCAACTTCGACGTCTATTTCACAATCACAGTCTGTATTTGGATCATAACTAATATCTATAGTATCTACTAAATTATCGCCATCGGTATCCTCGGTTTCGTAATCCCAATCTTCAAACCATTCATCTGCATCACATTCTGTGAAATCTT
>JAPYSW010000023.1 GCA_029936395.1 Candidatus Poseidoniia archaeon | reverse complement strand
AAAAGAATATGATGCGAGAGAAAGATTCATTTCTTTCGATGGTAGATACATTAACTTACAATTATACACTTTCAGATCTAGAAAAATTAGGTGTGGATGTTGAAATGATGAGAGAAGTATCTTCATTAAATTCAGATTTACCAATAGCTGCCCGAGTCTTGTCTAGGATTCAAGCAGCTAGGCCAACTCAAGTCACTCAAATAATCAATATTCAACATTCAGTAATTAGTAAATCTACCTTAGAATTTAGTAAGGATAATATCAATGTAGAATCTTCGGTAATAACCGATTCAGAACTCAATGAAGAAGATATGAAGACTGCCAAGCACAGTATTGTGGTTGATTCTAAGAAAAAGTAATTATTTCAAACCCATTTCTTTTCGATCAATAATAGTATAACCTTTAGATTGTAAAGAATCTAGATATCCATACCAGTAAACTAAAATTCCTTGACCATAAAGTTCAACATATTTGGATACTTGTCCTCTATGATTCTTACGATGGATATATTCATCACCGAAACTTGCCTTAGATTCAATCCAGTTATATTCATCTCCATGCCAAGACATAGGTTTCAATAACAGAAAATCAGGAGTCTTTCCCTCTACAGTTCCAGCTCGTAAATCATCTTCAGTAAAATATTCTAATTTCTTTTCATCTAACCATTTGGCAATCAAGTCTTCTCGACGATTACCTTCAGCAGATTGTTTACTGTGAGATCTTGGTGTATACAACTCATCTCTACCAATAACTTCATCGAGTTCTTCTTTCAATCGTTCATTTCCCTTAATTAAATTAGTATCCTTTATAATTTCTTTAGTTCTTTTCTTTGAATATCTCATTTTCAGCATTAGGAAGTTGGCCAACAATATCGGTGGGAAATCAACATCTAATGCAATTTCACTAATACTCCTTCCATCTTTCCAAGTGTTATAATGAAGCCCAGCTTTGTCTTTTACTTTGTAATGGTTCTTAATAGATTTACGTTGTAAATATTGTGATCGGATAGCTCGAGTAGCATCATAAGGCTGTTCAAATTTTGCAGCTACTTCTTCGACACCAGTGTGTACTCCATATCCTCTATATTTGTCCATTTCGTCTATAAGTTTGTAATAAGTCTTTAAATCCACGATAAGCCATTGGGGTCACATAATAAGAGAGAGGGTCTATAGTGACATATGGAGAATTTAAAGAAAATTAGGGAATTGGTGAATCAGAATTCTCTTGATGGTCTAGCCATAGTTCCAGGTCCTAATATGTCCTATCTTACGGGATCTAAATTTCATTTAAGTGAAAGGCCAGTGGTTTTTTTTATAATGCAAAATGAAGCTACTTTCATTCTTCCTAAGCTGGAAAGTCCAAAAATATTAAACTTAGATGTAAATTTTATTACTTATGATGATAAAGAAGGTCCTAAACCAGCTTTTGAAAAGTTTGCTAAAACAAATAGTATTGCAAAACTAGGTGTCGAATCCAGAGCAATTAGACATCTTGAATTAGATTTAATGAATTCTACCGGTATTACTTCAGATGTTGTTGATGCGAGTGATATTTTTGCTAAATTGAGAATGTCAAAAAGCAGTAATGAAATCGATTGTATGATTAAGGCTGTGAAAATTGCTGAAACTTCTTTAGAATCTGTTTTAGGTAATATTAAACCGGGATTAACTGAAAAGCAATTTGCAGCAGATTTAGTAATAGAATTATTACGTAATGGATCTGACTCTGAATTGCCTTTTTCCCCGATTGTAGCTTCAGGAATAAATGCAGCTAATCCTCATCATTTTCCAAGTGATAAAGAATTTCAATATGGCGAATTGATAATCATAGACTGGGGTGCTAATTTCGAAGGTTATTTTTCAGATATAACCAGAACATTTGCTCTAGGTAGCGAAATAGATGATGAATTATTACGTGCCTATGAAGCTGTAAAGCAAGCTAATGAATCGGCAAGAATCAAGGCTAAAATAGGAGTTCAAGCCGGAATTGTGGATGTAGCGGCAAGAAGCATTATTGATGATTTAGGTTTTGGTAAGTTCTTTACACATAGAACTGGGCATGGGTTGGGTTTAGAGATTCATGAAGAGCCCTACATCAAGCCTGACAATGATTTCATTCTTGAAAAAGGAATGACTTTTACAATTGAACCGGGAATATACATACCTAATTTAGGAGGCATTCGGATTGAAGATGATATTCATTTAGTAGAATCTGGGGCAACTAGTTTAACAACATTATCAAGAGAGTTAGTTACACTTTAAAAGGTAAAATCACAATTTGTTTTTAATAATATATTAGCGATGAACCCTTTATAGTGCAGTTATGGGCTAGTAACTGTAATGGTAGACCCAGTTCCTAGCGGAGGAAGACGTTATGTCGTCGTAGCAGTCGTTATTATGCTCTTAGCAGCATTGCCATTTTCTCCTTTAGTTGATTTTCAATCTTCACAGCATATAGATAAGCAATCAGTAACTAACGATTCAAATTTACCAACTAAAGATAGCGATAATGATGGAATGCCTGATTGGTGGGAAATGATGCACAAGTTAGATCCTTCAGATGCTCTAGATGCTTCTTTGGATACCGATATGGATGGTCATGATCGAAATAGAAATGGTGTTCTTGAAGAAGAAGAATATTTTACAAATTTAATGGAATATGAAATGGATTTAGTAGTAGGAAATAGTACAGATCCTAGGAACAGGGATACCGATGGTGATGGAATTCCAGATGGATGGGAAGTTTACTATAATTTCAATCCACACTTGGCATCAGATGCAGATGATGATAGAGATGAAGATGGTTATGATGCAAATCGTGATGGAGATATTAGCCCAGAAGAAATACATACTAACCTCGAAGAATACTTAGCAGGTACAAATCCTTGGGAATTCGATACTGATGCTGACGTTATGTCTGATGGTTGGGAAATATATTATGGATTGGATCCTACTAATTCAGAGGATTCGTGGCTTGATTCCGATTTAGACGGATGGGATTCTAATTTAGATTTTGATTTAGCATATGAGGAAAAATACCTAAATTACATGGAATTTTTGAATGATACTCATCCCCTTGTCTGGGATTCAGATTCAGATTCAATGCCCGATGGTTGGGAAGTTTTTTTTGATTTAGATCCTTTAAGACCAACCGATAATTTCGAGGATAAAGAAGGTGATGGTTTACCTAATGTTTATGAGTATAATAATAGTCTAGTGAATACCGGTTGGGTAGATATTGATGGCATATTTACAACACGTCCTGACCTAAACGATACGGACGGAGATACATTATCGGATAATGATGAATTGTTTAATTATTTAACAGATCCCACTAGTAATGATACTGATGGAGACGGAATGCCAGATGGTTGGGAAGTACAATATGGTTTGAACCCTATTTCTCCATTTGATGCAGATGGTGATTTAGATAACGATGGCTGGGATTTTGATGGGGATTCTTTCATAACTGGTATTGAAACCTTTACAAATTTAGAAGAATATTTAAATGGTACAAATCCTACAAATAATGATACTGATGGTGATGGAATGCCCGATGGTTGGGAGACTCATTATGGCCTTAAACCTTTAGATTCTAATGACGCGAATGAAGATTATGATGAAGATGGTTATGATATTAATCGGGACGGATTTACCAGCAGCATAGAGCGTTTTACAAATTTAGAAGAGTTTTTGAATAATACATCTCCAAATAATAATGATACTGATCTTGATGGAATGGGCGACGGCTGGGAAGTTTACTATAATTTAAATCCATTAGATGGATATGATGCCACTGTCGATAACGATTTAGATGGTTTTGATGAAAATTATAATGGAACCTTAGAAGCTGAGGAAGAGCATAATAATATTTTAGAGTTCCAAGCTGATACTCATCCATATATCTCAGATACAGACGCTGATGGGATGTTAGATGGTTGGGAATGGAAGTATGGTTTAAATCCCTTAAATCCACTTGATGCCTATGCCGATTCAGATGGTGACGGTTTGATTAATCTTTTAGAATATAATAATACTGCTGCAGGCCCCTATGTTGAAGTTGATGGTATTACATCCACACATCCAAATAATAATGATACAGATAATGATGGATTGTCTGATGGACAAGAAATAGCGATTTATTTGACAGATCCAACTAGTAATGATACCGATGGAGATGGAATGCCTGACGGCTGGGAAGCTAAATATGGTTTGGATCCTCTTGATCCTGCCGATGCTTTATTAGATTCAGACAATGATAGTTTTGATTTTGATTGGAATGGAAATATAACTTCTTTAGAAATATATTCAAATTTGTATGAATATTGGAATGGTACGAATCCTATCAATGGAGATACCGATAATGATGGAATGCCAGATGGTTGGGAAGTACATTGGAATTTACAACCTTTGAATTCTAGTGATGCGTATGATGATTCCGATAATGACACTTTAATTAATTTGTATGAATATGATAATTCAAGAGTAGCAGGTTATGATGATAATGTTTATAGTTCTGATAATATAACTGGTTCCAATCCTTTACTAAAAGATACAGACAGAGACTTAATTTTAGATGGAGAAGAATGTGTTTTTGGTGAGGATGGATATGTTACCGATCCTTCAAATCCAGATTCAGATGGTGATGGGATGCCCGATGGTTGGGAAATGATGTACGATTTAGATCCTTTTGATCCATCTGATGGTGAGTTAGACTTAGATGATGATGGTTGGGACTTTAATGGTAATGGAACTATAGAGCATTGGGAAAAATTTACTAACTATGAAGAGTATTTGAATGGTACTGACCCTACAAATAATGATACTGATGGAGATGGAATGCCTGATGGTTGGGAGGGTTATTATGGCCTCAATCCAAACTCTGCAGACGATAGAGATTGGGATACAGATTCGGATGGTTATGATTCTGACCGTGATGGTGAACTTTCACCAGACGAGAAATTCACAAATTTTGAAGAATTCTTATTAAATACTAATCCTGTAAAATCAGATACAGATGGAGATAACTGTACAGATGGTTGGGAAATCTATTGGAATGATAATAAGCCTGCTAATGAAACTCGAACTTTGAATCCTTTAGATGGTGTTGATGGATTTTTAGATTATGATGAGGATGGATGGGAAGATTGGGAAGGCGTTTGGCATAATTTTCCTAATTGGAGGGAAGAAGAGGCTCAAACAAATCCATGGGATCCCGATACTGATGGTGATGGTATGAGTGATGGATTTGAGGCTGATAATTGATATTTTATTCTTTCCAAAAAACATTTGGCATACCTTTATGTATTCAAGTTCGGATTGATTCTTACGCGTGGGAGGAGAGATGAAGTTAACGAAATTTTTAGCAGTATTGCTGGTTTTTAGTATGTTACTTTCACCTTTTGCCAGTTTTCCAGTAGGGGCTTCAGATCCAAATGACCCTGATGGAGATGACGATAATGATTCAGATGGTTACGATTCTAATCGTGATGGAGTATTGTCTGATGAAGAGAAATATACTAATTTAGAAGAATATTACAATAATACTAATCCAAACGATGAAGATACTGATGATGGCGGTGCTTGGGATGGTTGGGAAATATACTATGGTTTTAATCCTCGTAATGCATCGGATGATTCGTTAGACAGTGATGCCGATTTTATATCCAATAGTATTGAATTTTATTGGGATTCCGATCCTTTTGACAGTGATACCGATCAGGATGGAATGCCAGATGGATGGGAAGATTTTTACTCAGATAGGGTTCCTGATGGTTGTGGATTGAATCCAACAGTTGGAAGCGATAAATTTGGTGATCCGGATGGAGATGGCTCAGATAATCTTCGTGAATATCAGGAAGGTACAGATCCGTGTGATGAAGATAGCGATGATGATGGTGATCCAGACGGTGAAGATCCACCTCCTTTAGAGCCTGGTGAGCCACCAGGGACAAATCCCGACACGGGAGCTACCGACGGTAATGTTACGATTTATGAAATTTTTGACCCGGTTTTAGGAAGTCTCAAACGTTGGTCTTCTCTAAATGGTTTGTATTATGATAGCGCTAACAGTAATCCATACACAATGTACAATTACGATACTACAAAAACAGAAATTTTCCCTACAAATTATGAAGGATACTCACAAATTTTTGAGGGTTGGATCTGGATGGGTATTACAGTTACAGAATCAAGTTATACAATGATTCCTTCAGTATCACCAGATGCAGAAATAATAGATTATGATTCTAATGCTACAGGCGTTACAATACAATTTTTCAAAGATGGTGCTGATAATTATTATGTTCAGTCTAATCAAGAAGCTATTATTGATTTAAGGTATAGAATGGGTACAAATGGCTCTTATTTCAACAGAGAGATATCAGAGGATTTAACCTTAGATGATATGCCTGAAGAAGTAATAATACCAATTACTGGTGAAAGTGAAGTTAAAGAGAATGTTAAAGAATTTTTACAATACAGGCATGATAATGGAACAATTGCTAATGAGCCATTGTATTGGTTATGGCCTGAAAACGGAACTCCTGAAACTAATCTAGCTTTAATAATCAATAATTTAACTTGGTATTTCTCAGCATTCATTGAGGGTGATGGTGATGTTCCTGATCCAGAGCCACCATGGGATATTTATCAATCAATTTGTATAAATGGAATTGGAGCTTGTAGACATAGATCCTTTGGTTTCTTTGTAACTGCACTTGCACTTGGTTCACCAACAAGATATGTTTCCAATGAAGCTCATGCATTTGTTGAAGTTTATGTTCCGGAAGATAATGAAACATTTTCAACAAGTCATTGGAAGAGAATTAATTTGGGGGGAACTGGTGGAAGTAATACCTTAGAAAGACCAGATGAAGAAGATGATGATGGCGATACGTTTAATTTTGACGAAATGGATCCAGACGATATTGATAATATGACTGGTGATCCAGTTACAATAGTAATTACGGATATTTCACCGAATGATGATGCAGACAAAGGCGATACGATAAGAATTCAAGGTTATGTTGAGGATCAAAATGGGACGCGTTTACCTAATTTTGAGGTTGGTTTTGGAATGTGGGATGAAAATCACGCTGAACCGGCATTTGAAATAGGTCAAGTTATAACTGATACTTCAGGTAATTTTGATGCTAATATAACCGATTTTTTAGAAGCTATACCTGGTGAGAATGAAATTTATGCAGCATCATACAAAAAAGGTTTCTTGGGAGTTGATGGTCCCGAAAATATTGAAATTTCTTCATCTACTATTTTGATTATCAATGCACCTGAATCTGTAGGCAAAGGGCAAGAATTAGTAATATCTGGAATCTTATTAGATATTGGTGGAGTTCCGGCAGAGGGTGAAACTGTTGAGTTTGAAATATGGGAATCTCCAAAACATTGGAATTCTAATCGTTGTACTAATGATTATAGGTTTAGATGTGATATTGGCACTTCAACGACTGATGAATTTGGTAACTTTGTTTTTAGTTGGACTGTACCTGAAAATGGGCAACCTGATGCAGACGATGGTTATACCATAGAAACTGATTTTACGGGTTCCACTTATCTTTACAGCACAGAGAATACTACTGGACTAGTCATTCTAGAATCAACTGTTAATCTTACAGCTGAGATAGCACCTGCAGAAGAATATATAGGAAATAAATTTTGGATTAATGGAACTGTTGATGATGTCGCAATATCTAACGGTAGTATTAGCATTGAAATGGTAGGCTTTGAGTTAGCTAAATTTAGTGTAACTCATGTCAATTGGACTACTGAGCTATTTATTCCAACAGATTTTGCAGCTGGAGATTATACTGTAATAGTCACTTTTGACAGTGAAAGTGTAACGTTACCTGACGAAAGGATAAATCTTAATTTTACAGTTCTTGGTACAAGTAATATTATTTTGGATTCAGATTCTTTGAAGATTACTAGAGGAAATAATGTGACTTTAGAAGGTGAATTACAGGATCACTTAGGTCAACCTCTATCAGAACAGAGTATTAATTTGGTATGGAATGAGATTACAATAGCAACAGTTACTACAGAAACAGATGGTGATTTCATTTACAACTATAATATTCCATCCAATCATGTTTTAGGTAATGTTACTTGGTCTGCAGAATTCATAGGTAATGATCTTCATTCAGGTTCTTCAGAGTCACAAACATCCGTTATTTTTCAACAGACAGTTTTGACATTACAATCTGATAATATACATTTCTATGCTGGGGAAAGCATGCTTGTTAGTGGTAGTTTAGCGTTAGATAATGGTACTTTAATTTCAGGAACTTTAGGACTTTATTTCAATGACATATATTTGGAGTCATTTCAAACTAATGGAAGTTTTAGTTTTGAATATATTCCTGATTCAACATATCTGGATGTTGGACTTCAGAGTATTCAGGTTAAGTATTCAGAAAAAGAATATAATCTTGCAGATACTGCATACGTTGATGTTTATTTACATAGACAAGTATTCATAACTACTGAAGAACAACAAGTTTTACGAGATACAACTGTCCAAATAGAAGGCTTTGCTAGAGATGAATCCTCTTTTGGTATTGCAGGTCTTGAACTTTCATTCATTTGGGGCGATAACACATTAGATGAAACTTCAACTACCAATTTTGGCGGATCATATTCAAAAGAATATTTAATTCCTAATGCTCAGTTATTAGGTAAAGTAGTAATTCAAGTAATTTTTGACAATACAACTTCTCCTTTCCATGATAATGCTACTCAGGAAGTTGAATTTACGGTCTGGTCCGAAACGGTAATTTATCTTCCAGACATAGAAATTATTAGAGGTGCACCAGTCTGGTTTAATGGTACAATATTCGATGATAGAGGTCAACCAGTTGAGGAAATTGAAGTAAATATATTTTGGAATGAAGACTATATTAATAGAATAACTGGAGATTCCAATGGTACTTTTAGTTTTATTTGTGAAGAAGAGTGGGAATGTTCAGAATCAGATCATCCAGTTGGAATTATACCTGTTGAGCTTGACTTTGGAGGGATAGGTTATTACCGTTCATCAAATTACATTGCAAATTATACAATATGGGGACATACCAATATTTCAATTAGTGAATTCTCAGAGATAGTTATTGCAGGTAATAACGTAACATTCACAGGATTCATAGAGAATGATTTGGGCGTGCCTTTAGATCGAGAGATTACAGTTCGTTGGGATGGAATAACAAGAACCACAGTAAGTTCAATCAATGGGGACTTTTCGGGAACGTTTGTACTTCCTGAGAACACGTTGGCAGATAATCATACATTATCAGTTGTCGTCGATGATCAAAACTTCCTTCGAGGCTCTTCAGATAGTGTTCAAATATTAGTAATGAGAGAGACTGAAGTTACATTGCAGTGGCTCGGTGGATTTAGAAATTCAAGTTCAATGGTATCTGGTTATCTCCGTGATGTAGTTGGCATTGGATTATTGAACCATCAATTGGATGTTTATTTTGATGGTGAATACATAGGAAATACAACTTCGGGTGAGTCAGGTATGTTTTCTTATGATATCTTTATTGATGAAAGTACTGAACTTGGTGAACATGCCGTGGAAATTCGATTTGAAGGTTCTTATCTATATATTTCTTCTAGTTTAGATTCTACTTCAGATATTCTCGCAAGGACTGCATTTTCTTCAGAACCATTAGAAGTTTTACGTTTACAAGAATTTATATTGAGCTCATATTTACTTGATGATTTAGGAAATCCAATGGTTGGTCAAATGGTCAATGTTACTTTTAGAAATATTAAGTATCCATTAATTGTTGATGACACGGGACTTGTTGAAAAGAGTTTGATACTTACACCAGATTATGATTTAGGCACTTACAGTGCTTATTGGGATTATAGTGGCCATGGTTACTATTTACCAACAACTCATCAACAAATCGTGACAATTATGGCTTTAACTAGCATTAGCATAGAATCCGATGCAGATGTTATTGTTGGTGAGACATTTAGTTTTAGTGGAAGAATAATTGATGATATGAATGAACCGTTGAGTACGAATCTTAATTTTTATTTCCATGGTCAATTCGTTGATACTTTAGTGACGGATGGAGATGGTAAATTCTATTATGAATATAGAGTTCCAACAGATAGTGATGCAGGACCTAATGCTATTTCAGTTCATTATATTTCTGAGGGATATTATCACGCTTCATCATCCACATGGCAATTACAAGTGTATCATAATACTAGAATAGTAATGAATGATTTTGAGGGTATTTTAGATACTACAGCACCTATCACCGGCTATGCTTACGATAAGGCAGATCGACCAATAAACAACTTAAGTATTAGATTAGTATTGGATTCAGGTTTCCCAATAGATGGAGTTACCGATAGTAACGGTAAGTTTAGCATACCTCTACCATTGCCATTTGGTTTAGAATTAGGTAATCACAATTTAACAGCTACTTTTGCAGGTAATAATTTTTATATAAGCAACTTTACAAGCTCTAATATTTTTATTAAAGGGGAAACTCAAATATTTTTAAAGATGCCTAATAGTTTAGAATATCAGCAGGCTTATTCTGGAGAAATAGTTTTGAGTATGTATGATGGTACTCCCGTATCTGGCGCTTCATTATTAGTTAACCTTGAACCAGAGGGAATGACTTTCATGGTAATTACTGATTTAAATGGAACTGCGACTTTTGATTCAATTTTCTCAGGTAATATGACGATTCCAATGGTTGTCAAAGTAACCTATACAGGTAGCGAAAATTTCATTGGTAATGAAGTAGAGTCTTCAATAGTATACAGGCCTCCTGTAGAGCAATCTAACTATTCGTTTTGGATTATAATGGCCGCATCATTAGTTGGAGCATCTGGTGTTATTTTAGGATGGAAGTGGTATCGTGAAAGACATTTAAGAGAGATTCAGAGGATATTAGAAGCCACAGCTTTAGCATTGGAAGCTAATATGGATTACCGAGATTCAATTGTTTACTCTTACAAAGAAATGTGTAAGATTCTAAATGGTTATGGATATCTAAGACGCCATTTCGAAACAGTAAGAGAATTCCAACATGCTTTACAAGAGGCTTTATCTCTAGATCATGATTCTGTAGCAAGGTTGACATTACTCTATGAGGAAGCTGACTATACTACAAAGAGTTTGGATGATGATCACAGATTGAATGCAGTTTCGTCACTTCGAACAGTCATCCAGAGCTTGGATGATTATACTAAGAAAGAGGAATAGATGTCCATCTCTAGCCGTTCAGGTGTAATTTTCTTATTCGTTACAATTTTAATATGCGTTTTTATTTTATTTCCAATATTGCAAATTGTTGTCGAGAGAGATCCTCAACTTTCAGCGTATGATGAAGATTGGAATGATATATCTGATTTCAGAATAGCTTTAGAAGAGCAGGATGAAACTTCATATAATGTAAGTGCTATTTTGTCTAACCCTGCCGTTTTAGAAGAGATAAAAGACCCTTCTTCTACATTATTAATAATTGCAGGCACTGAATCTCCTTATACTGCTATAGAGTTAGAAATACTAGTTAGATTTATGGAAGATGGAGGTAGTATCTTAGTTTTTGGAGATTTTGATTATTCTAATACAATTGCAGGTTTGTTTGCTATAGAATATGTGGGTCATACTCTTTGGGATCAAAATTATAGAGGGAATGTTTCTTTGATTGAAACTACAGCCTATATTCGAGATTCAATTAATGGTGACGAATCCTATAGTTTGCTACTGAATGAACCTGTTGCAATTAAGGATCTTACTTCTCAACAGGTTAATTTTTGGAGTTTAGGTTTTGAAGTGCGTAGACAAACTATTATCTCAACTTCAGGCAGTTCTTGGATTGATTCGGATGATGATGGTGCCATTACTCCTGATGATGAAGCTGCACCTCCTTCCGGATTTGCATTAGGCATGCGTTTTGATATGGGTCCTAAAAGTGAGCCTCTAGGTTCGGCTGTTTTTATTTCAGATTCGAGTTTGCCAATAAATGAAATGTGGAATGAGAATCAAAATTCGTTATTCTTAAAAGATTTAGTCAAATCTATGATTGGTTCAGATGGTCTTGTTCTTTTTGATGAATCAAGGCATACACAAGACTCTTTTGGTGCTAGTTTATTTCAAGCAGGATTAGGTTTTTATTTTTTATTATCAGGTGAGACCTTGATTCTTCAGGTAATAAGATTAAATGTATTAGTTGCAGTACTAATTCTTACTATGGCTTTATCTCTACGACAACCTGAACCTCGCCGCTGGTATCATATCTTTGATATTAGGCGACCTCGTCCTTTCCGTTCTTATGGGCATAACCTTGATAATGGAATACTGGCTTTACAGGAAGTATTTTTAGAACGTATTAGGCTAAAATATCAAATTTACGAGTTTGATGATAAGTCAAGAAAAGACAGATTATCTATTTTACCTGATTTAATTAGGAATTATAATATACCCTTAGATGATGATTTTAAGATGCTTCTTGGTGCACCTACACAGATAAGGCCTTCTGACCTTAGAAGTATTGCTAAAAAGTTGAGTGCGTGGTAATTTGAGCGAAGAAAAAACTAAATCAAAAAAAGACTTCTCAATAACTGAGACTGAAAAATCGGCTAAATCAATATCTGATGAAATATCGAATGTTGTTTTAGGTAAGGAAGATACAATTGAAATGTTAATGGCCGGTGTTTTAGCAAATGGTAATATTTTATTTGAAGATTTCCCAGGTCTTGCAAAGACCTTAATGTCTAATACTTTAGCTGATACACTAGGATGTGAATTTAAACGGATACAATTTACTCCCGATCTTCTTCCAGCAGATATTACTGGTTCATATTTCTACGATCCTGAAAAGAATAAGTTTACGTTTAGAAAAGGCCCAATATTTTGTAATATTTTATTAGCTGATGAGATTAATCGAGCTCCTCCTAAGACCCAAGCCGCATTGTTAGAAGCTATGCAAGAAAAACAGATTACTATAGAAGGAACTACTCATAAGCTGTCTAGACCCTTTATTGTATTAGCTACACAGAATCCAATTGAATATGAAGGAACATACCCTTTGCCTGAAGCACAGATGGATCGTTTCTTAATCAAATTAAGTGTAGGTTATCCTGATGAAGAGGTTGAAGTAGGTATACTTCAGGGTCGTTCAGAGCGTAAACGAGATTCATTCAAGGTTAAGGCTAGAGCAACACCAGATAAGGTAGTTGCAATGCACAATTCTATTGAAGAAGTATACGTCAAGAAAGAGATAATGAGATATATTGTAGAGTTGGTTCAATCAACACGTAGAGATCACAGAGTTGCAGTAGGCTCTAGTCCTCGAGGAAGTTTAGGTCTTTTCAAATTATCACGAGCCTTGGCAGTTTTATCAGGTAGAGATTATGTTGTACCTGATGATGTTAAAAAATCAATAATTCCAGTTCTTGGTCACAGAGTTATTCTAAAACCAGAAGCACGAATACGCGGTGTTAAGATTGAAGAAATTTTATCTGAATTATTAATGACGGTTGAAGTACCGGCAGTGACAGTGGAATAATCTAAAAGATGTGGACACGTAAGGCAGTAGTCTACGTTGGTCTTGGAACGACATTAGTTCTTTTTTCGCCATTTATTGATAATCTTCAACTATTTCTTTTGGGAACAACAATATTAGGATTTGTAGCAGTACACAGTTTGGTTAATACTAGACCTATTGATGTTAAGATAACTCGTGATTTTGATGCAGACCAGGTCTTTGAAAATAGTCCAGTTACTGTTGATTTAATAATTAAAAACAAGGGGCGATCAGTTGGTTTCTTAGAAATATATGATAATTTACCTTCAGAAGTCGAAGTGGATAGTGGATCAAATCATACTATTATTAGACTTCAAAAAGAGGAATTAGTTATCAATAAGTACCATCTGAACTGTAGACTCCGAGGACAGTTTAGACTTGGTAATCCTAGTCTTAGAATTTATAATCCTTCATTTTTGTTTTATTATGAAGCAGATATTGAATCAAAGTCCAGTCTCGTAGTTTTGCCACAAATGGAGCAAATGGATGGCGTTGATTTATCCACAGATTTCCCTAAAATGTATCAGGGTGCAATGCCAATTCGAAGAATAGGTACAAGTGGTGAATTTTATGGTATAAGAGAATATTCACCTGGTGATGATTTTAAGAATATTAATTGGAGAGTTTTTGGAAGAACGCGTAAATTGATGGTTAATCAATTTGAAAGAGAAGATATTTCAGATATAATGCTTGTTTTAGATGCTCGTGAAATTACAGGAACTGGTACTGTATTACAAAATCCTTTGAATTATTCCTGTAGAGCCATAGCTTCTCTTGTAAGTTATTTCCTGAGAGCTCGTAATCGAGTTGGCTTAACCATATATGGAGAAACTGTAAAAGTGATAAATCCAGATACTGGAGAAAGACATTTGTATAATATTTTAACTGCTTTAGCAGAAGTAAAGGCTAAGGGTGCATTGGGTTTACATACGATTCTTGGAGATTTACGTAACTTTACTCCACGTTCACCAGTAATGGTTGTTTCTACTCTTGAAAATGACTCTACCAGTACAGAAGCTCTTAGAGAAATCACAGCTAGAGGTTTTAAACTTACAATAATAGCTCCTGATACTTTGAATTATGATAGGGATTCTAGAATAATATCTCCAACCGTTTATTTTACAGCTTCAGCTTCATTAGATAACAAGATTACAGAAGCTCGTTCACTTGGAGCAAGAGCTATGCGTTGGGATCCAGAGACGGTATTGTCTACTTCACTGGCCGAGGTGATTCGTTAATGAGGACTATTACAAGTTTGTCTTTCATGCAAGCTATAGCTACATTTTCTCTGATGTCTTGTTTAGGTCTTGCATATGTAATTAATCCAATTGAAGACTCATTATTTTTTAAGGCAATAAATGCAATGGTTGAGGGTATTTATCAGAAAGAGGTTCTTAGTGAATTAAATACTTCGATTGTTGCAGGAATGCTTTTGGGTCTTTTTACAGGAACATCCTATATTTTTTTAAGTATGAATAAGAAAGTATATGATTATTTTCTTTTATTTATTTTTGTTTCTATCATGTTAATATTTCTATCTTCATTTAGAGAATATGATTCATTTCCTTATCATGTAACTCAACAATTATTCTTGTGGTTTTGGATTGGTATACCTATAACTGTGGGTATGACCGGAATTTGGCAAAATTCTATTGGAAATCAAGTTATTTCTGCTTTCTTAATACTAGTAATGCCTATTGGTTTAGTGGGTAATACAAATGATCAAATTTATCCAATACTTGGTTTTGTTTTTTCTTTTGTTTTATATCTCGAATTAAGTTATGGACATACAAGATATAGTCGTTTGGCCCGTGTAATGTATTTTTCTAAAGAGTTTGAAACAGTCTTGCATTGGTTTTTAACTACATTAGTATTCACACTAGCCTTGACTATGGCCTTAACTTCCGTAGCCTTCCTCTTCCATGATTTCTTAGGTGATATTCTTCCTGACAGCTTTAGTAATTCTATAGAATTCAATACAATATATGGACAAGCTTTGTCAATTCTTGTATTCTTTATGATTTGGGCTGTATTGCAAACATTGTTCTCACGTGGTTATCTAGCACGTCAAGTTGAAGATTAGTTATTTTGATGACCGAAACTTCAAAAACACACATATCTGTCTTTATTTGTATGGAATCCCCATCAATTTTAAAAAATAGTTACAAACATTGGGAAATTACAAAGGATTTAATTGATCAGTGTATTGATATTACTCTTAATTTAAGTCAAAGTGGGCATCCGGGAGGTTCACGTTCAAAAGTTCATGGAATGCTTATTACACTTCTATCTGGAGCTATGCGATGGGATATTAGAGATCCAACTAAGCGTTTTGCAGATAGATTCGTTTTAGTGGCAGGGCATGATAATCCAATGGTATATGCGACCTTAGCAGTTCTAAACGAGTCATTAAGAATAAAATATGAACAAACTAAAGATTCAAGATATTTAGTTAGAAATGGTGAAGAGTTTCAACTTATTTGGGAAGACTTACTGACTCTCCGTCAGAATAAAGGGTTACCAGGGCATGCGGAGATGGAAGGTAAAACTCTTTTTTTCAAATTTAATACTGGACCAAGTGGTCATGGTTCACCAGCTGCAGCAGGTGCAGCTTTAGCTCATAAATTAGCAGGTACTGATCAGGTAAAGGTCTTCGCTTTTGAAGGTGAAGGTGGATTAAGCACAGGAGTAACTCATGAAACTCTCAATTCATCATGGGGACTTGGTCTTGGAAACATAGTATACTATATTGATTGGAATGATTACGGGATTGATAGCCGTCCATTCAGTAACATAGTTAACTCAACTCCACAAGAATTATTTGAAACAAGTGGATGGCATGTAGAAGGTACTGATGACTGTGAAGATTGGGCTTCATTTACAGAAGCTTACTATGATTTATTGGTCACTAATTCTAAATCAGATATTCCTAAAATGGTTTTTGCAAAATCTCGTAAGGGGCGCGGATATCATAAATTTGATGAAAAATCACACGGAGCACCCCATAAGCGGAATTCTGAATTATTTTGGAAAACTAAGAAAGATTTTTTAGGGAAATATGACATTTCATTTGATAATTTTGGTGAAGTGGCAGCCCCTACACGTGAAGAACAGGTAAAGCAGGCAGCTTCTTATTTTGAATCAGTAATTTCAGTTCTTAATAATAACCAAGAATTAGTAGATTATTTAGCAGATAGACTAGTTGAATTAGGAGATTCAGTACCTATTAATTTGGATAGTTCTAAAATCACTCAATCTAATCCATTGAATGATAAGGCATTATTTGATTTTCATAATTATCCAAGTGATTTATTTGCTGAAGCAGGTACTAAAGCTCCAAACCGAGTTGGTTTCTCTAAGGTAGCTTCTTGGCTTAATTCACATAGTAGAAAAAATCATGGAAGGCCTCTTTTTGTTGCAATGTCGGCAGATTTAGCAGACTCTACGAATATATCTGGTTTTTCTAAAGGTAGAGATGGGGTAGATGATTTGGGTATGTATGATAAACATACTAACCCAGATTCTCCGTTAATGCCTCAGGGAATCACCGAGTTTGCTAATGCAGGTATGATGGCTGGTTTATCTACCGTAAATTTCAATGAAGATACTTTAGAAGAGTATAATGGTTTTATTGGTTCATTCAGTACATATGGTTCATTTAGTTATTTGAAATATGGAGCTATTCGATTATTCAGTCAGTTAGCCCAAGATTCACAAATGAAAGTTGGTAAATTACTATGGGTTGCTGGGCACTCTGGACCTGAAACCGCTGAAGATAGTCGAACACATTTTGGTATATTTGCACCAGGCGTTACACAATTATTTCCAAATGGCCATATAATCAATTTACATCCTTGGGAGCATAATGATGTAGCTCCAGCCCTTGCAGCTGCACTTTCAACCGATGTTCCTATTGTGGCATTACATTTGACAAGACCTGCAATTAACATTCCTAATAGAGAAAAGTTAGGTATGGCGAGTCATTTTGATGCTTCGAAAGGAGCGTATTTGATTAGAGATTATGACGAGAGGCCACATGAGGGTGTGGTCATTGTTAGGGGTACTAGTTCTACCAATACTATAGTTTCTAGTTTAGATCAAATAGGTTCAAAGCACAATGTAAAGATTGTATCTGCAATTTCTTGGGAATTATTTCAACGGCAGGATCAGTCTTACAAGAATTCAATCCTTTCCGAAAAAGAATGGTCAGATTCTATGATTGTTACAAACACAGGTCTTAGAATAATGAATAATTGGATTTCAAATCGTATTGTTTCTGAATATTCAGTTTCCCCCGATTGGGATAATAATTGGAGGACTGGAGGTACTTTAGATGAAATAATTGATGAGGCACATCTAAGTCCACGTTGGGTTTTGGAGGCAATTGATAAATTTACTTCAGATCGAGAAAGTAGGTTAGAAAGACTTAACAACCAAGTTCCAGACTAAGTTTCATGCCATATTCGAATTTCCCGGTAGCAGTCGTTGACAATGGAGGTCAGTGGACTCACCGTGAATATAGAGTACTAAATTATTTGGGCTGTCGTGCTGAAATAGTGTCTAATGTGACTCCAATAGTTGATTTGGAACGATTTAAAGCACTAGTACTTTCAGGAGGTGCTCCAAGAATTGAAACAGAATCCGAAGCATTGGGTTTGACTTCAGAGTATATAGATTCACAGAAATGGCCAATTCTTGGTATTTGTGTTGGCCATCAATACATGGCTAATCATTTTGGTGGAAAAGCAGGTCCTGCAGATATACCTGAATTTGGTTCTTCACTTTTAACTTTAATTGAAGAAGGTTGGATTTTAGCTAATTTTCCTAAAGAATTTAATGTTTGGGAATCTCATAATGATGAAGTTTATGAGATACCAAAAGGATTTAGGTTGATGGCCTCTTCAGATGCTTGTCAAGTTCAGGTTATTCAACATGATACATTGCCTTTTGCAGGTGTTCAATACCATCCCGAAGTTGAGCACACAGAATATGGCTCAGAGATATTTGAAAATTTTCTTAATAAAGCTTTAGAATGGAATAAATAGGTCTTGTTTTTTTAATAGAAACACTTAGGTTATGTATATTTAACTGGGTCTCT
>JAPYSW010000062.1 GCA_029936395.1 Candidatus Poseidoniia archaeon | reverse complement strand
CTTTTTCTTTATTAGCAAACGCAGATTCCAAAAGATATTCAAATCTTCCTACTGTTTTTTGATATTCTGCTACTGTTGCAGTTACAGCATCTGCCAAATTCAAAACTAATTTACGTGCCTCCGAATTATCGTATAAATCTCGAAAAGACAAAATCTCTACTACATTTTCTGCATAATCGGCTATTCTATCTTGTCGTGAAACAAGCTCTAGAAAAACAGGTTTGTCAATAGCCAACCTTACACTACCGCGTAGCATATCTCTTATCTTACTTTTGATTTTATCGGCTTTTAATTCGGATTTGGATGTAGCCTTGATAAGATCCTTGATATCTTCGCCTTTACAAGCTGCTTTAACACAATCATTCATCTTCTCAACCGTTTCAAAAACTCTTTTAGCATGCTTATAATATGATTTGAATACACTTGGGCCAATTCGATTTTCAAACAGTTTCATTGTTATGCTCCATTCCCAACTTCAATTTCAACCTTTGGGCCTGATTTTATTGAGTTGTAGACAAGCCATACTATTGCAGCCATAATAATCAAAACTGTAATGATGAAACGCGTTTCATTGAGCCCAAATATTGCATACAAAACCATCGCTCCAATACCTGATGCAGGTATACTTGCGACCCAACTAGCTGCTATTTTACCAAAAACACGAAAGTCAACTGAAGAAGCGCCACCTGCAAGTCCAACTCCGACTACAGAGCCTACAAGTGTATGTGTAGTAGATATTGGAATAGCTAAAAAAGGCATTGAAAAAATAAGTACCGTTGTTGCAGCGGCAAACTGAGCTGCGAAACCTCTAGTAGGCGTAATATGTGTAATCTTCTCACCAATAGTTTTCATTACACGATAACCCCATGTGCTAATTCCTATCACAATCCCTAAACTTCCAAGAAGTACTAACCAAAGTGGAACTTCAGCTTCTGAGCCTAATGATCCACTCTTGAAAACTTGCCAGACTGCAGCCATAGGTCCAATTGCATTACTCCTATCATTAGCCCCATGTGCAAATGCAACATAACAAGCTGTAATGACCTGTAACCAAACAAAAATTGTTTCAACGCCATGATACCCCTTTTCTTCAAACTCATAATTACGTAAAATTGCATAGAGAATCGCACTACAGAATAGTGCTATAACTAAAGCTGCAAGCAAACTTTGTGCAGGTAAACATGATTCCAGTGAATTCATGAAGCTTAAACCTTCTGCACAATCCTTTGAAGGAAGCCAACTACTAGGTAGAATATACTTGAGAGCTTTGAATTGAAGTGCGAGACTTAGTACAAAAAATGTTGGAAGGGCCAAAATGGGCGCCATCCATCTTGATCGTGCAATCGGATCTTCAGTGTCTAAAATCATCGTCTTTATAATGTAAAAAGTGCTATAGGCCAGAATTCCACCAAGAAGAGGAGATGCAATCCAACTAATGACAATCTGCCCAACTTTGCTATAATCAATCAAATCAGGATCAATGAATATTCCAATACCCACTATTCCACCAACAATACTGTGTGTTGTAGATACAGGAAGCCCATAGCGAGTTGCTAATGTAATCCACAACGCAGCGGCAAGCATTGATGCAATGAAACCGTAGTAAAGTTCAGTTGACAATTCAGCCATATCTTCTTCAGAAATGACTAGAACGCCTTTTCGTACTGTGTCAGTAACTGCATCACCTGCGAAGAAAGCACCCAAAAATTCAAAGACTGCGGCAATAATTATCGCATTACGCAATGTTAGGGCTTTACTGCCGACACTAGTCCCCATAGCATTCGCTACATCATTTGCCCCGATATTCCAAGCCATATATCCTGCAATCAAAATTGCCAAGAATATCACCAAATCTAATCCAAACATTATTAGGCTCTTAAACTGCCCATAAATAAATATATACTAAATATTATATATAGACTATATATCTTAGTGAGCACAGAGATGGATTAAAAATCATGGAAAGAAGAAAATTACAGAAGACTGGAGGCTCTACTTTAATAGTTTCACTACCAAAGAAATGGATTAAAGAAAACAAGTTAGATGCAGGTTCAGAAGTCAAATTGTTAAAGCAACCAGACGGAACGATGTCTATTGACCCAGGTCAATCAAACCCAAATAAAAAAATTACGACAGTAAGATGTAATAATGAAGAAAGTCAACACCTATTCAGAGATTTAATTGGAAACTATCTGGCCGGAAGCACTGAGATAAAAGTCGTAGGAAGCCCTAGACTTACTGTCAAGGAAAGAAAAACTATCCGTAAATTCTCAGCAAGCGTTATTGGATTCGAAATTATAGAAGAAGAAGCCACTCAAGCAATTCTAATCGATATGTCTAATCCGGGCGCATTACCATTTAGAACTGCAATCAAAAGACTATACAAAATTGTCAGCGCCATGTATAACGATTCTATTCTAATTTTAGAGGGCTCAGAAGACTTAGCTACAGATGTTGTTGATCGAGATAAGGAAGCTGATAAACTGCAATGGTTCATTGAAAGGCAATTCAATATGATGCTTGAAGATTCAAGCCTATCGCGATTATTACAGGCTTCATCCTTTGAAGGTGTTGTTTACTCAAATGTAGCACGTTATCTAGAAAGAATTGCAGATCATGCATGTAGACTTGCTGAAATAGGATATGTTGCAGGACTTATCCCCGGAAGAAAAATGCTACCTTTAGCAAAAAACGCAGGCGAGATAATGGAAAATTCAATGAAGAGTTTTATCCACAATGATCCACGCAAAGCCACAGTTGTAATAGATAAAGGAAAGAAAACTATGCAAAAAGCTCAAAAATACTTTGAAAATAAATACAAAAAAGAAATAGAGCACCCTCTTGAATTCTCAATAGCCATGGATGCTATTATGAGAACAATTGCATATTCAACCGACATCTCTGAAGCTGCAATAAATTATTCTGCAAAAATAGGAAACAAATGATAACTCGGCTAATACTAATGCGACACGCTAAAAGTTCATGGAAATATCCTGAATTAAGCGACCATGAAAGGCCCTTGAACAAGAGAGGACGTAAAGCAGCTGGAAAAATTGCTAAGGAATTAATTAGATTGGAATGGATTCCGAACAAATTATATTCAAGTGATTCTACTAGAACCGAAGAAACTTGGGCCAGAATGAATAAAATCATAAAGGGTGTTGATGTTGAATATTTGCATAAACTCTACCACGGCAGTCCAAATAAAATTCGAAAGAATCTACCAAATGAATTTGATTGTGAAACTATTATGATTCTAGGCCATAATCCCGGTTGTGCTGATTTTCTATCAGAACTATGTGGAAAATGGCACAGAATGCCCACTGCTGCAACTGCACTACTTACTATAAAGAATCCAAATGAATCTTGGAAAGTTAAAGAAAATTGGGATTTAGAAGAACTACTTCTGCCAAGGGAACTTTAAGGTTGGAAATTGAAATTATTATCCTAGCAATTATTGCATCATTTAC
>JAPYSW010000061.1 GCA_029936395.1 Candidatus Poseidoniia archaeon | reverse complement strand
TGGCGCCCCCCTCACTAGTATCTACACTCATCTCATAATCTGAAGGATCCCCACCACTACCGGTTGGGAACGCATTCAGATAGGGTCCACCTTCGTTCTCATCAGCTCCTACATTGTATGTTGGAACTGCAACGAAAGCGCTCATAATCATCATGAAAAATACAGCTAGCACCGAAAATCTGCTTAAGTTCATAATATCTGTTTGCCGAATTAGGTATATATAGATAATAGTTCAAAAGCCTTAATACGGCAATAGATGTATTAAAGAGGATAAATGTGTCATTTATTACCACTTAAACGTAATTTAATACGCTTTTTAACGAATTGCCGCTGAGACTGCGGCAGCCATACACTTAGTTACTTTTTTGGCCGTAGGAATATGCAATTTTTCATCAGGACCGTGTGCATTGCCACCAGGCCCGCCAGCTCCAGTAATAATAAATTTAGAATCAGGATATCTTGATTGGAGCATCGCCATAACCGGAATTGTACCTCCAATAAACAAAGACATCGGTCTATTTCCATAAAACTTTTCTCCGGCAACATCAAGCATTTCTGCTAATTCATCAGGTAAATCAGGAGATAGAAAACCATCAGCTACCTCAGTCATCTCAGCTGAAATATGTGCTCCATTAGGTGGGTTTTCTTCGAGTAGTTTCTGAACCTTTATGGCAACTTCTTCAGCATTTATACCTGGTGGAGTTCTTATTGAAATTTTCAAATCGGTATTAGTTCTTAGCACATTACCAGCATCTTGTATAGATGGAATCCCATCAGCCCCGATTATGGAAAGGCTAGGAGATAAATTCATAGTTAAGAAGATATCAAGTGGATTTTCCACTTGTTTTTCAACACCTTTTAACAAAGGAAAGTCATCAACTGATTCTGAATTCATTTCAACTATCTTCTTAGCTTGCTCTTTCATTTTATCTGTAATTTCAATATGTAACCATTCTGGTTTTATCTCGCCAGTATTTTCATCTTCAATTCTTGATAACAATTGCCTAGCTAAACGAAATGAAGAAGGCATAATGCCACTTCCATGCCCTGAATGAACTCCTACTGAAGATACTTTTACAGATAAAGTACCTGCGACAATACCACGCAAACTTTCAGTAACCCATAACCTATCATAATCAATTCCTCCGGTATCTAATACAATTACTAATTCTGGAACTCCTAAAACGGATTCTAATTCATCTAGATAAAATGACAAATCTGGAGAACCGCTTTCTTCACCTGTTTCAATCAAAAAACGACAAGTTGGATGAGAAACGCCCTGATCTTGTAATGCCAAAATAGACAAAACACCAGCATAACCGCCATACCCATCATCAACACTTCCTCTACCGAATAACCATCCATCTTCTATGACTGGTTTCCAAGGTCCTTTTCCTTCCGACCATCCACTTGCTTCAGGTTGTTTATCTAAGTGTGAATAAAATAAAACTTCTCCATCTGTATCTCCATCAATTTTAACAAGTAAGAGAGGTGAACGGTTTTTCAGTCTATGTACTGAAAGACTAAGACCATTTAATGGCAAACTACGAGTCCAAGTAATAAATGTGTTAATTGCTGCATCTAAGTAACCATTAGCTTCCCAATCCGAATCAAATGAGGGAGATAAGGCCGGTATCTCAACAAACTCACAAAGACTTGGCAAGACTGATTTGTCCCACCATTTTTCTACAAATTCGGATATTTGGTCTAAATCTACTGAATTAGGCATGATGTTTACAGTCTTGGCTTACGTAATATAGCTAAGCCTAGAACTGAAATACAGCATTACGCAAGTGAAAATCAAACGCAACTATAAAAACCCTCTGATTTCCTCAATAATATGGCTCCGTGGTATCGCTCATATTTGATTCCATTCGGATTGGCTTTGATTGCCTTTTTGATTATAACTACAGGAGGATGGATTCGTATAAGCGAAGCTGGAGAAAGTTGTCCCGATTGGCCTACGTGTTTCGGTACTTGGGGCTTCAATGTAACACCTGAAGAGCAAGGTGAATGGTGGGAAGAAAACCCAGATGAAGTGGATTCACGCGGTACTGGACATAGATATACTACTGATCAAATTTTTACTGAATGGGCACATAGAGGGCTGGTTGGAATAATTGGAGTTCTTGTACTTTATAGTCACTATACTGTCTGGTCACTCAAAGAAAAAATTGGAGAACGAACTTACAAGATGCATTATGTAGTATCTATATTTTTAATTTTACAAGCTGTATTAGGGTATATCACAGTAGATTTAGATAATGCACCTTGGACTGTTTCAATACATTTATTCATGGCTTTAATGTTTACAACCTCGTTATTGGCAGTAGGTCTCTTCTGGTGGGAGGGAGAAAATGAATTACCAAATTATCTTAGAATAGCTAATGCAAATAAAATCAAGATGATTATGTGGTACTCTTCGGCAATATTATTATTCCAAATATTAATTGGCGCATATCTTTCAACAAGTCATCATAGGGCTGCTTGCGGACTGGGATTCTATGAAGGATGGCCACTTTGTGGTAGCACTTTTATTCCAAACATAACTCAATTTGGAATATTACTCCAATTTGGACACCGGATGTTTGCAGTTGTTATTGGAGCAATCTTGATTTGGATGAGAACAAAAATCAAAGAAAAAACGCCTGATTTGACTATTAAAAAAATATTTGATGTTGTATTAACCTTTTATTTTCTTAATATCTTATTAGGTGGACTTTACATCATTTTTGCCGCTGAAGGTGATTTTCCAGAATGGATCTCATTACTCCATTTATTGATTGGAACACTAACTTTCTTAACAAGTGCCTTTGCATATTTAACTTGTACAATACCTAAAGAGGTGAAATCATAACTGAAAAAAAACCGTCTTTAGCTAAAATATATTGGATTTTAATGAAACCTCGAGTTGTTATCCTTCTACAAGCCACTGCTATTTGTGGCGTCCTTGTTTATGATTTAAGAGAAGGATATGACAATGGAAGAAATACTTGGGATAGCCTCATTACTTCACTTATTGTACTGTTAGGTGGGTCTCTCGCCAGTGGAGGTTCTATGGCTATCAATATGTGGTATGAAAGAGACATCGATCCTTTAATGGAAAGAACTGAAAAGAGACCTATCCCCTCAGGATATATTTCTCCAAACCATGCCCTTGCTTTTGGGATTCTGATTTGTGCAAGTGGTATCGGTTTAGTTTCATTGTTAAGTAATAAAGAGGCTGGAATGATTACTGCATTTAGTGCTTTTTTCTATATATTTATCTATACTATGTTTCTCAAAAGGAGAACGCCTCATAATATTGTAATTGGAGGGCTTGCAGGCTCAACACCTCCTGCAATTGGATGGGTTGCAGCCTCAGGTCAAATTGATTCCATATTACCTTGGTTGATGGTTCTCACTATATTTATGTGGACACCCCCTCATTTCTGGTCTCTTACTCTTTCAAAAAGAAAAGATTATGGAGAAGCTGGAGT
>JAPYSW010000001.1 GCA_029936395.1 Candidatus Poseidoniia archaeon | reverse complement strand
CATCATCCTTCCCGCTGGAAACAATAGTAATAGGGTCACCATTTTCAAAATCGTTAGTATATTTGATACCGGTGATATCTATGTTAGGTTCATCAGCTTTGACTTGACCAACAAGTATGAAAGTTAAAAATACGATAAACAGAAATGCAATATTTTGTCGAAGAACCATATGCAGGTACAAACAACATATTATTATAACTTATTACCAATTTATAATTAAATTTTTAAGTTCTCTTAAGTCACCTTTTAAATGATAATCAGCTTTTTCGATCACTTTTTTTTCATCAGTATTTACTGCAATAGCTAATCCTGCTCTTTCAAACATAGGTAAATCGACAGTAGTATCTCCTATGGCAGCTACTTGTTTTTTTTCTAATTTTAGCTCATTTAGCAATTTATCCATGACTGCTCCTTTTGCATGTCCACTTGCCCCTACTTCTATCATTAAATGCCCATCATTACCGTCTGTAAGATTGTTAGCTAAAGGTTTCTTCATATTCCATTTTTCAGCCCATTTTTCAGCAAGAAAAGTTATCCCGCCTGTTAAAAAAATAGTTTCTATATTCCGTTCATGTAACTCTGAAATTAATTCTTCAGCCCCATCTATTGGTTCTATTTCATCAAGTATCGTATTTATGTATCTTCTATTAACTTTTTTGTCACTATTCGCTTCCCAAAGTTTTACATCAGCTTTCACAAATTCTTGATCGGTTATTTTATTTTGTATGTATAGGTTCAGCATTTCAGTATTATCAGTCCCAAAATGCTCATGTATGTAAGCCCAACAGGAACGTGGTTGTAGTAAGGTCCCATCCATATCAAAGACTACTAGTTTGATATTTGACATTTATCCGAACGAAGAGCTAAACCTATCACTAGGTCCATTTTCTCTTTCCAGCATCATCTTCATTTGTTCTTTTGATATTGAGTGAGCTTTCTGTGCTATATCATATGATTCTTTAGCATCACTTTCTTTCATTTCAACTTTAAAACTTAAGCCTGAAAACATTATAGATTCTTTTCCTTTATTAGTAAAAATTGCAAGGATATTAACTTCTGGATTTGACTGGAATTCAACATTGTTAAAAATTTCAGTTTCACCTTCCGCCGGCATAAAGACGGTTATTTTTTTTGCTTTAAGCATAAATTGGTATTCCGGCCCACTTCAAAAGGCTTTATTGAGTGATAATATCTAGTTCTCTTTCCATCTTTCTTCGACATTCATATTGTTCATCAAGATGGTGCCAATGCTTTACATGGCTTTCACCTAATTTGTATGAAAGAAAGACAGTCTCAATCCCTCTTAGAGAACTAAAATTAACAACACCTAGTGTTGGTTCATCTACTTCAATTCCTAATTTCCCCAACTCCATAGTTAAGTTATTTACACAATTTGTATTATTTTCTAATTCAATTTGGAGCTCTTCCCAGCCCGGTTTTAACGCAGCTCTATAATCCTCACGAACTTCTTCCATAATCTCTTCGAGTTGTTCTTCTAACATCTCTTGACGTACCGAATATTCACAGAGTTCGTTAAGCATGGGAGCAATCAGCCCTAACAGACTGTTAGCTTCTTCCACGGTGAAAAGCCTAATGGCATTTCTTACCATGGACATACCTAATTAGGAAGGGGCAAATAAGTAGAACTGATGCCTAAAAACTAACCAAACACTCATAATCTCCATTCGACATACTACCTAATATTTATTTATGAAAGAATCAATACATCCCGACAGATTTCTTAATCGGCACATTGGCCCATCGTCGACTGAAGTAGAAGATATGTTGAATTTTCTTGGTTTTAACAATCTCTCTGATTTTTCAAATTCTATGATTCCAAGTAATATTATTTCTTCTAAGAATATGAATCTACCTTCAGCAATTTCTGAGTCTGAAGTACTTATCCAATTAGAATCGATTGCAGCTAAGAATTTGATTAATAAAAATTTTTTAGGGCATGGTTATTTTGGTACCAAAACCCCCCTTGTCATTAAACGTAATATTTTAGAAAATCCGGGATGGTATACTCAATATACTCCCTATCAGGCAGAGATTGCTCAGGGACGTTTAGAGGCTTTATTGAATTTCCAGACAATGGTTTGTGATTTAACAGGAATGGAAATTGCTAATGCTTCTCTTTTAGATGAAGCCTCAGCTGCAGCTGAGGCTATGAGCATGGCTTGTAATTTATTAAAAGGTAAACGCTCTACATTTTTAGTATCAGACTTAGTTAATATTCAGACTATTAATGTAATAAAAACTAGGGCCGAACCACTTAATATCAAAGTTTTAGTTTCTCCCTATTCGGAATTTAAATTTAGCAATGATGTTTTCGGAATTTTGCTTCAATACCCTGCTGTTGACGGCTCTATAGGTGATCATTCAGATATAATTAGTAAGTCTCAAGAAATTGGAGCTATGGCTATAGTTTCAACTGACTTACTTTCACTTTGTCTTCTCAAACCACCTGGTGAATGGGGTGCAGACATAGTAATAGGCAATTCTCAGCGTTTTGGAGTTCCAATGGGTTTCGGAGGGCCTCATGCTGCATTTATAGCAACTTTGAAAAAATACAAACGTAATTTACCAGGAAGATTAGTAGGAATTTCAAAAGATAGGTATGGTAACGATGCTTTACGGTTAGCTCTACAAACCCGTGAACAGCATATACGTAGAGATAGAGCTACTAGTAATATCTGTACAGCCCAGGTTCTTTTAGCTATTATGTCTTCAATGTATGCTGTATATCATGGGCCTAATAACTTGAAAAAAATTGCTGAAAGGGTTAATTATCTAGCAAGTGGATTATATTTGAGTTTGAAATCAAGTGGTTATCAGATAAAATCAGATAATTTTTTTGATACTGTCAAAGTTAAGACTAAAGACTCAAATATTGTCAAAAAAGCTCTAGCTTCAAATATAAATTTCTGGAATTATGGTGACTCTGTAGGGATTTCTATTGATGAAGAAACTACAAATTCAGATATTATAGAAATTCTTGATTTGTTTGATTCTGAATGGGTTGAGCCTTTAGATGGCAGTATCCCCTCATCTCTCCAACGAATAACTCCATATCTTCAACATCCGGTTTTTAATACATATCATTCAGAAACCGAAATGTTAAGATATATTCATCGATTAGAAACAAAAGATTTATCGTTGAATAACAGTATGATTCCGTTAGGTTCTTGCACAATGAAATTGAATGCAGTGGCCGAAATGGAAGCTGTAACGTGGCCCAATTTTTCCAAGATTCATCCTTATGCACCTCTTGATCAAGTTAAAGGCTATATTTCTCTTTTTGAAGATTTAGAAAAGTGGTTGTGTGAAATAACTGGCTTTGCAGCAATATCCTTACAACCAAATGCAGGAAGTCAGGGAGAGTATGCAGGAATGTTGGCCATTCGAGAGTATCATCATTCAAGGGGTGATATTTATCGTAATATTTGTTTGATCCCCACATCGGCTCATGGCACAAATCCCGCTTCAGCTGTAATGGTTGGTATGAAAGTAGTAGGAATTCAATGTGATGAACAAGGCAATATTGATTTAGATGATGTCAAAATTAAAGCTGAAAAATACTCTTCTGAATTAGCCTCTATGATGATTACTTATCCTTCAACACATGGAGTTTTTGAGGAAACGATTAGAGAGGTTTGTGATATAATTCATTCAAATGGCGGACAAGTTTACATGGATGGGGCAAATATGAATGCAATGGTGGGTTTGTGCAAACCGGGTGAAATAGGTGCTGACGTTTGTCATTTAAATTTACATAAAACATTCTGTATACCACACGGGGGTGGAGGGCCCGGAATGGGGCCAATTGGCGTGGCTGAACACTTACTAGATTTTTTACCATCAAATCCATTAGATGACTACAAGAGCAATTCATATACAGGGCCAGTTTCAGCTAGTAATTGGGGCAGTTCTAGCATACTCCCTATTTCTTGGGCTTATATTGCAATGATGGGTCCTGATGGTTTGACTGAAGCAACAAAAATAGCAATTCTTAATGCAAATTATATAGCAAAGAAACTTTCTAAACATTATACTATATTATATACTGGTAAATCAGGAAATGTGGCACATGAATGTATTCTAGATACGCGTGAACTATTATCTAATGCCGGTTTAGTTATTGATGATATTGCTAAGAGATTAATGGATTATGGGTATCATGCTCCAACAATGTCTTGGCCAGTTCCAAATACATTAATGGTAGAACCTACGGAATCTGAATCTAAGATAGAATTAGATCAATTTTGTGATGCTATGATATCAATAAAATCGGAAATAGATAAAGTTAGAGAGAGTGGTGATTCCTCAGATAATCCATTGAGCGGCGCTCCACACACTGCAATTGAAATTGCTAGTAATGAATGGTCACATCCTTATTCAAGAGAGTTAGCCGCATACCCTATTGGCTATTTAAAAAAGCATAAGTTTTGGCCTTCAGTTAGTAGAATTGACAATACATGGGGTGACAAAAACCTAATATGTTCATGTCTTAATATAGAAACATATATGGAGAATTAATGACACAAATAAAAGTATACGGAACACCTATGTGTGGAGATTGTATTGTAGCTAAACAAGTATTTAATGAAAAAAACATCGAGTTTGATTTTATAAATATTGCAGATAGTGAAGAAGACACTAAGAAAGCAATTGAATTGAATAATGGAGTGCGTAGAATTCCAGTGATTGTATTTGAGGATAGTTCTATTTTAGTCGAACCTTCTCGAGATGAACTATTACTTAAAATATCATAATTTCGTTTGAAAAAAGAAGATTATCCCTCATTTTCACTAAGGTAAGCCTTTTTATGGGTGAGCTAAAGTGTGAAATTAGTGTTTGATAGTCCAGACACTTCCTCGGAGAAAAATATGAAGACTAAAATTTCGAAAGCGTTATTGCTGGCCACCCTCATGTTAGGTACATCATTATTGATGTTTGCTCCAGCAGCAGAAGCACAAGCTGCAGTTGCTTACTCAGTAAGTTTTACAGATGGACAAGTAACTTTAGATGTCAGACCTGGTGCTAGTGGAATTGGCTGTACTGAGATGGTTGTTTCGAATGAAGGTCAAGCTACAATTGATGTGGATGTTTCCCTTTCAGGCGGCGGTGTTACTATTTCACCAGGTGCTGTTTCAGTTACTCTTGGTCCTGGTGGATCTATTACTGTGCCAATTTGTGCCTTAGCTCTTACACGTTCATCCTATAAGGCCGTTCAAGTTAGTGCATTGGCTTCAGGCAGAGAGACCAACACACAATTAAATCAAGTTAACAAAAATGCAGGTTTTGCAGTTATTGTAGAACAGTATGCTAGATTGTCTGTTATGGCTACCCAACCTTTCCAAAGGATAGGTCCTGGTAAAGAATTTGTTTTGTCATTTATAGCAGTTAACAATGGTAATTATCAGGATACAATTGCCGTTGAAGTTTTGAATCAGAAAGATTTAGAAGATTCAGGTTTCACTGTAGCTCTAGCGGCAGTTCAGTATCAGATTGATGCAAGTGGTGAACAACCAGTTCAATTGACACTTGCTACACCTCGTGGAACTGTTCTTGGATGGAGTAACGAATACCATACTGTGATTATGCAAGTTGCAACAACCCTTCAAGGTGAAACTGAAGCAAGATCAGTTACAGCAACACTTTGGGTACGTGGTGTCTTCCTACCAGGGTTTGATCCGATATTCACAATATTTGCTTTAGGTTTAGTTGCTACAGCTTTATCTCGTTCCCGTAGAGATTAAGTAATAAAATAGAGATAATAGATTATACCTAGCTTCTGCTATGTTTGTATGGAGAAGTCGTGTGGATTAGTAGTATTTAATTCAAATAAAATTCTTCTCTTAAAATATTCATCTAATAACACACAAGGAGAAGGTGGTCATTGGGATTTTCCTAAGGGGCACGTTGAACAAAATGAGACTGAGCTTGAAACTGCTCTAAGAGAGTTAGAAGAAGAAACAGGAATAAGTAAGGTGGAAATTATAGCTGATTTCCGTCATTCTATAAGTTACACATTTTCTCGAAGATCAGAATCTATATCTAAAGAAGTCATATTTTTCTTAGCATCTACGGTTGAAAAACGAGTAACACTGAGTCACGAGCATATTGATTATGCTTGGTTAGATTTTAACAATGCTCTTGAAAAACTAACTTACGAGAATGCTCGTCAAATTCTTAAAAAAGTGCTTCCATATATTAAAAAATAACGAAGTATGCTTTTATTTATATTAATCTCCATAGATACTAAGTGAGCAATAACAATGAACCTGAAAAGTTAGATTTGTTATCGCGAGATGAAATTCTTCAAGGTATAATATTTATTTTTTCTTTTATTTTAATTTTTATCTCTTTTAGTTCTGTAGATTTCCTGTTTGGAATTTTAAGCTTTCTAATATCTATTTTTTTTCTTAGCCTTTTATTTTGGAAAGGTCCAATTGCTGTAGAACCGGCATATCTTCTGGAGCGATATTCTGATAATTTTGCATATTATCTTGATAAGGGAGAATTGTACTTATGTAATTCCTTTAATGCCGCTAAGAAATCTGAAAAAGTATTAATCAGTGTGGGTTATAATTTTTGTTTAGTGATGTTTTTTGTAGTGCCTATAGATTTATTTTTCCAAGAATGGACTGAGGATGAGAATTCATTATTACTATATCAGCAATTTTTAACTTGGGTAATTTTTGTGATTGAAAGTGCATTTGGTATCGGCGTTTCCATAAGTGGCGATTATTCAACAAGATTAGTTTATCAAGATATGATAGATATGGAAATAGTTTCAGAGTGTACAGGTCTCCATGAGACTTTATTTTTGAGTTTGTTAATACTTTGTTTTAGAGGCGTAAGGCCAATTGTTAGAGTTAAGTGGGCCATTTATGCTACAATATTTATATTCATTGAAAACCTAGTACGAATAATATCCGGTTATCCTTTAATTCACACTTTTGGAGTAAGTACCTGGGAAACATTCCATTATTTTTGGTGGCATACAGGACAATATGCTCTAATAATGTCTTTATTTGTACTTTGGATTATGATTGTTGCAGGTAATCCCAAGAATAAAAGTATAAAGAAAAACTTTACTCAATAACGTTTTTAATCAAATTTATGGTTCATCTTTTCAGCTTTAGTTCTTAAATAATCTTTATTTTCATTATTCGCAAGAGTAGCATGATTTATTTGGCAAACTTCAAATCCGTCTTTTTCTAATTCTTCAGTTTTAGAAGGATTATTGGTCATTAATTTAATTTGAGTTACTCCTAAATTCCGTAGAATGGCTGCAGCTTCACTATAATCACGTAATTCCGCACCAAAACCTAATGCAATATTTGCTTCAACAGTATCCATTCCATCATCTTGCAAATTATATGCTTTTAACTTATTTACTAGCCCAATTCCTCTTCCTTCTTGCCTTAAATAAACAATTATCCCTTTTCCCTCATCTGCAATTTTTTCCATAGCTAAATCCAATTGTTCTCCACAGTCACATCTCATAGAATGTAGTACATCCCCGGTAAAACATTCTGAATGTATTCTAACTAATATTTCACCTTCGATTTCGCCCATGATTAAGGCCAAATTCTCTTTGTCTTTATTTTTGCCAGGAAATGCGATTAATCTAAAATTACCAAATTTAGTAGGCAGTCTGGCTTCTACTAATACATCTAATCCTTTCATCTTAATCTTCACCTTTTACCCAATTAATTATTTGTTCTGAATCAGGCTCATCTCTAGGTCTAATAACATCAACCCATTTGCCACTTTCATCTATAAGAAACTTTTGAAAGTTCCATTTTACGCTGGCATTACTAACACCGTTTTCTTCTTTTTTGGTGAGCCATTTGTAAATTGGATCCATGCCACTCCCCTTTACAGATATTTTCTGCATCATGGGAAATGAAATGCCGTAGTTTTTTGTGCAAAAAGCAGCAATTTCATCATTGTTACCAGGTTCCTGCCAAAGAAAATCATTTGCCGGAAAACCAATAATGGTAAATTTATCGCTACCATATTTTTCGTAAAGTGCCTGTAATCCTTTGTATTGTGGCGTAAGGCCACATTTTGATGCAGTGTTGACTACCAGTACTTTTTTCCCTTTCAATTTATTCAACTCAAATACCTCACCTTGTAAAGTAGTTGTAGAAAAGTCATGAAAAGATTTATTGTTTTGGCTCATAATTATTTAGATATAATTAATAATTTCTTATCATCCTTTATAAGATTGTATTTTCTTCTTTTAATTAATGCCATAATATCTCTTCTAGCATTTGGCTCTTCATAAGTAACATGTATTTCTTCATTATCATTCATTGGCATCAGCTCTCTTAGTACTGCCATAACAGCTTGTGTGCATTGTAATCCAGTTACATTTATTTCTTTCATTATTACTAAGCCATAAAGTTTCCAGAGAGGTTCAGCTTAAATTTTGCTTCTTCAGACATTAAATCTAAACTCCATGGAGGTTCAAATACAAGTTCAACATTTGCATCAGTTACACCTTCCACTTCGGAAGCTCTTGCTGCAACTTCTTTAGGAAGAGAACCAGCTACAGGGCAGAAAGGAGATGTTAAAGTCATAGTAATATCAACAGTTTTATCTTTTTTAATATCAATGTTATAGATTAATCCTAGTTCATAGATATTAACTGGGATTTCAGGATCAAAGACTGTTTTGATGGCTTCAATAATTTCTTCTTTCAGCTTTTCACTCATTCAGTAGTAATTTCCTTTTCTCCTTCTAATGCAGCCATTAAAGCATGCCATGAAAGGGTTGCGCATTTAACTCTTGCAGGATATTTTTTAACACCTTCAAAAATTGCTAGTTTACCTAATTTTTTTTCAACTTCATTTTCACTTGTAACTAAATTATGAAAATCATTGAATAAGTTTTTTATTTCAGTTCTGTTTTTATTTTTAATAGTTTCAGTAAGAATACTAGCAGACGCTGTTGATATTGCACATCCTGATCCTGTAAAACTGACTTCTTTCACGGTTTCTCCATCCATTAAAATGTTTATAGATACTCGGTCTCCACACAGTGGATTATGTCCATCGGCATGATGTGTATGTTTTTCTAATTTATGATTGTTTCGAGGGTTCTTGTTATGGTCTAAAATAACTTCTAAATACAAATCATCCCACTTATTCATGAGAATACCTCAATACATTTTCTAATAGCTTCTATTAATTTATCAATATCGTTCTTATCATTATAAATTGCAAATGAAGCCCTTGCAGTAGCAGGAATATTGTAGAAATCCATTACAGGTTGTGTACAATGGTGTCCAGCACGTATTGCAATACCATGAGAATCCAATATCGTTCCAATGTCATGTGGATGTATTCCATCTATAACAAATGAAATGACTCCAGCTTTTTCTTTTGCTTCCCCTATTATTTTTATTTCATTTATTTTTTTAAGTTTTGATGTTGCATAATTTAGCAAATCATTTTCATATTTTGTAATGTTGTGTATTCCAATTTGAGTAATATATTCTATAGCTTCACCAAGTGCAATGGCTCCGGAAATATTTGGAGTTCCAGCCTCGAATCGATTTGGGATATCATTGTATATTGTTTTTTCAAAAGTTACCGATTTAATCATATCTCCTCCGCCTTGGTAAGGCTGCATTTTTTCTAATAATTCTTTTTTTCCATATAAAACACCAATGCCTGTAGGTGCATAGATTTTATGTCCTGAAAAACAATAAAAATCAGCATCCATTTTCTTCATATCAATCTCCAAATGTTGAACGGCTTGGGCCCCATCAATCATTATTCGGATGTTATTTTGGTGCGCAACTTTAATAATTGTATCAATAGGATTTATAGTTCCTAATGAATTTGAGACATGGTTAACTGAAATAAATTTTGTTTTTGCATTCACCAGATTATTTAACTCTTCTAGGATGAGTTCGCCGTTATTATCTATAGGGATTATTCTTAATTTGGCTTTTTTTTCTTCACAAATCATTTGCCATGGCACAATATTGGCATGATGTTCCATTTGTGAGATTATGATCTCATCATTTTTATTTAGTAATGGTTTGACATAACTATTTGCGATTAAATTTATAGCCTCAGTTGCTCCTCTAACAAAAACTATTTCCTTAGAAGATGCGGCCCCTATAAATTTAGTTATTATTTTTCTAGATTGTTCATAATCTTTAGTTGCTCTTTGGCTTAAGGTATGTACGCCTCGATGTATATTTGAATTATTATTAGTATAATAATTATTCAAAGAATTAATGACTTCTGTAGGTTTTTGCGTCGTTGCCGCACTATCAAGATAAACTAATTTTTTACCGTTAATTTCTTGCTCTAATATTGGAAAATCATCTTTGATATTTTCAAACAGCATTCAATCCCCTTTAGGTAATCTATCTAGAACAATATTCATCATTCTAGTTCTTATCTCTCCGTTACTAATATGGTCTATAATTTCCCCAACATAGGCCCTCATTAGCAACCCTTGGGCCTCTTTTTGATTTAATCCTCTTGTTCTTAAATAAAACAGAGCTTTTTCATCTAATTGACCTACTGTGGCACCATGAGTACATTTGACATCATCTGCGTAAATTTCTAATTCCGGTTTAGTGTGTATTATGGCATCATCGGTTAGCAATAAATTTTGGTTATTTTGTATTGCATCCGTTTTCTGTGCTTTCGGATGTACATGAATTCTACCATTGAAAACACCAACGGATTTCCCACTAAGAATTCCCTTGTAGTGTTCATTACTAGTACAATGCTCTTTTTTATGTTCAACAGTAGTGTGATGGTCTATGTGATTTTCTCCATCTACGAAGTAGAGGCCATACAAATCACAGTTTGCTCCAGTTCCTAATAGTTCAATATTATAATCTCTTCTTGCCAGTTTTTTCCCCATCGAGAAATTATGAGATCTAAAATTACTGTCTTTGCTTTGTTTGACACATATATTTGATATGCTATATGTATCCTTAGCATAATCGTCTAAAATAATATGTTCCAAATTTGCACCATCTTCTAGTATTATATCCACAACTGAATTTACAAAGTTAATTCCCTCACCCACAACTTTTACTTCTTCAAATACAGTCGAATCACTATTCTTTTTGGCTATAATTACTAGTTTAGGATACACTGCCTGACAGTCACTATTATTATTTATGACATTTAAAATTTTAACATCTTTTTTTGTTTTAGAATCAAGAATTAGATAACATCCATTTACTGCAAATGCATTGTTAAGATTTAAAAAGGGATTTTTTTCTTCCTTGAATATTTCTTTAGGAACATCTCCATTATCTAATCCATCAGATATGTTTCCTGTCTTAAATTTTGATATAGTTTTTACAATTCTTCCGTTTGATAAGATAATATCATAACTATCGTCTTTAAAATCTCCAGAATCATTGTAATTTAAGTCCAATTTTAGAATAGATGAGGGATCTGAATATTTCCAATATTCATCTCTACGTGTAGGGAATTTTTCAGAAATAAACTTCTCAAAGGCTTTACTTCTGATCTCTTTAATCAGGCCCTTACTTAGTTGGAGAGTATTTTCAAAATCAGCTTTAAAATTATCAAGAGCTTTCATTATGCTTTTGATTCCTCAATAATTTTATCGTAGCCTTTTTCTTCTAATTCTAGAGCTAATGCTTTATCTCCGGAACTAATAATTTTCCCGTCAACTAAAACATGGACATAATCTGGAACTATGTAATTCAATAATCTTTGGTAATGCGTAACTATAATAGTTGCATTATCTTTACTTCTCATAGCATTAACACCGCCTGCTACGATTCTCAATGCATCAATATCTAGGCCAGAGTCCGTTTCATCTAATAATGCTAATTTAGGTTCTAAAACTGCCATCTGAAATATTTCATTTCGTTTTTTCTCTCCACCAGAAAAACCTTCGTTTACAGGTCGTTTCAATAGCGAATCTTTGAGATTTAGGAGTTTAATTTTATCTCCAATTAAATCCATGAATTCCATTGCATCAATTTCACTTTCACCTCTATATTTGCGCTGAGCATTTAGGGCTGATTTTAGAAAATAGGTGTTGTTAACTCCGGGAAGTTCAACAGGATATTGAAAAGCTAAAAATACACCTTCACAAGCTCTTTCGTCAACATCCATTTCTAGTAAATCTTTTCCAAGATAACTGACTTCTCCTTTGTCCACTTCATAGTCGTCATGTCCTGCTAAAACTTGGGCTAAAGTAGATTTTCCAGACCCATTAGGTCCCATTATAGCATGAGTTTCCCCAGCTTTTACTTCTAAATTAATTCCTTTGAGTATAGAATTTCCTTCTACACTCGCATGTAAATTTGTTATTTTCAACATGTTTAACCTACGCTCCCCTCCAATGAAACTTCCAATAGACGTTGTGCTTCAACAGCAAATTCCATTGGTAATTCTTTGAATACTTCTTTACAGAAACCGTTTACAATCAGATTGATTGCATCTTCTTCTGAGATTCCTCTCTGTTTACAGTAATAAATTTGATCTTCACCTATTTTAGATGTTGAAGCTTCATGTTCAATATGAGATTTGGTATTCTTAACATCTAAGTACGGGAACGTATGTGCACCACATTGATCACCAATTAAGAGAGAATCACATTGCGAATAATTTCTTGCACCAGTTGCGGATTTTTTTATCATAACTTGGCCGCGATATGTATTTTGACCTTTTTGGGCCGAAATACCTTTAGAAATAATAGTACTTTTAGTATTTTTACCTATATGTATCATTTTGGTACCGGTATCTGCTTGTTGTTTTAGGGCTGAAAGTGCAACCGAATAAAATTCCCCTTTTGAGTTGTCACCTTGCAGAATACATGAGGGATATTTCCAAGTTATTGATGAACCCGTTTCTACCTGTGTCCAAGTTATTTTAGATGAATTTCCTCTACATGCTCCTCTCTTGGTTACGAAATTATAGATTCCGCCTTTTCCATCCTTATCGCCAGGATACCAATTTTGAACAGTTGAATATTTTATTTCAGCGTCATCAAGTGCGACTAGTTCTACAACAGCTGCATGTAGTTGGTTTTCATCACGTTTTGGAGCAGTACAGCCTTCAAGATAGGATACATATGCGCCTTTTTCAGCAACAATTAAAGTTCTTTCAAATTGACCCGTATTTGGCTCATTAATTCTAAAATAAGTTGACAATTCCATAGGGCATCTAGTTCCCGGTGGAATGTAACAGAAGGAACCATCAGTAAAAACGGCCGAATTCAATGCGGCAAAGAAATTATCTGATTGAGGTACTACCGATCCCAGGTATTTTTTAATTAATTCAGGATGTTCCTTTACGGCTTCTGAAATTGGACAAAAGATTACTCCTTTTTCAGCTAATCTATCTTTGAAAGTAGTAGCTACTGACATTGAGTCGAATACTGCATCTACGGCAACCCCTGCTAAAATTTCTTGTTCTTCTAATGGGATTCCAAGCTTATTGTAAGTTTTTATTAATTCTGGGTCTACTTCATCTAAACTCTTTGGTCCATCTTTCATATTTTTAGGGGCTGAGTAATAACTAATTGCTTGATAATTAATTTTAGGATATTCTACATTAGCCCAGTGTGGTTCTTCCATTTTCAACCAAATCTTGTAAGCTTTCAGTCTCCAATCTGTTAACCACTGTGGTTCACCTTTCTTTTTTGATATGAATTGAATTACTTCTTCATTAAGGCCAGGAGGTAATGTTTCAGATTCAATATCAGTTACAAAACCATATTTGTATTCTTGTTCGGCATATTCCTTTAACATCTCAGTTTCAGATTCTTGTTTCAATTGTGTTCACCATAATTCATTGATAAATTTACAAATTCGTTATTCGGTTTGGCTTGAATCATTTCGTTCAATGTAATTTTTTCAAGGGCCGATTTAATGGTATTATTTATCTTCTGCCACGGTAATTCTACACTACAACTAGATTCATATGAGCAGGAACATTCATTTGTTGAACACTCAGTTAAAGCAATGGGGCCTTCAATAGACTCAATAATTGATGCAACAGAAATTTTTGAAGCCGATTTGCAGAGTGCATAACCTCCCTGACTCCCTCTTTGGGAAATTAATAATCCTTCATTTGATAAAGTCTTTAGCAATCTTGTGACAGTAGGCAGCGGTATCTTTGTTCGATGAGCTATCTCTTTAGCCGTATGTACTTTGTCTGATTTCATAGTTGCGATTTTCGTCATAACTACTATGCCGTAATCAGTGAGTTTATTGATTCTCATCATAGTTTATACCTCAGAGTAATTGGACCAAATTAGTCCTATTTAAAAGTCACCTTCAATTTAACGTTAACATTAAATTTATATCCTAGCTTATAGAGTCATAGTAGAGCACCTATGGAATCGAGTTCTAGCATATTGAAGGAACTTACTTTAGAGTCTGTCAAAGCAGATATTTATTCTAGAAATAATCCGACTCTGACACCAATAGATATTGAATTTTATGCGACTACAGTTCATAGAATATTAGAGTTAAAAAAGAAACATAATGCCGTTATTTTAGGTCATAATTATATGGAACCATTAGTTTTTGGCCTTTCCGAACAAGGAGAACAAGGAGATTCTCTTGGATTAAGTATGAGTGCGGTCCAGACTGATTCTGAATTTATAATATTTAACGGAGTAAGATTCATGGCTGAAACTGCTAAAATTCTTAATCCAAATAAGAGAGTTTTGATTGCAGATAAAACTGCAGGTTGTTCTTTAGCAGATGATTTTAGAGCTGAAGATGTTCGGATTTTAAAGGAACAATATCCTGGAGTTCCTGTAATGATCTACATCAATAGTTATGCTGATGCCAAGGCTGAATGTGACGTTTGTTGTACCTCAGCTAATGCTGAACAAATAGCAATGTCAATGCCAGGAGATGAATTAATTTTTGTTCCTGATTTATATTTTGCTCAAAATTTAGAAAAAGTTTTGGAGGATAAGAAGAAAATTCTGTACCCTGGTAAAAATAATAGTGCTAAGGGTGCCGTCTGTGAAGTCCATGAAAAATTTTCTTTAGAAGATATAATATCAATAAGAAAATCATTTAAAATCAATAAAGAAGATCCAAATCGAATGATGTATGTTCATTGGGAGTGCAAACCGGAAGTACTCCAAGAAGCAGATTATTATGGAAGTACTACACAAATAAGAAATGATATTGCACATAGAGTAGCAAGTGGTAATTTAGAGAAAGCATTCATCGCATCTGAATGTGAGCTTACCTCTAATTTAATGGAAGAATTTCCATCGGTTGAGTTTGCTACAGCTTGTTCAGTACGTTGTAATCATATGGCAAAAATATCATTGAATAAGATTCAACCAATACTTGAAGCTATAGATTCTGGAGATGATTTATCTCAGTGGGAAGTCAAATTATCTGAAGAAACTATTAAACGGGCATCAAATCCAATAGAAAGGATGCTTTCCCTTAGTTTCTAAATCTTCTTGCAACAAAAATAATTGCAGGGATTGCTATAGCTATTTCAAAACCAGGCAGTCCTAACAACCCACCATCATCGCCAAGTAATCCTATATTCTTTTCAAGTGTAATGCTCACAAGCGCAGGTTTTACAGTGCCATTTGCTGAACTATTGTCAGCCATATGGTCGAAGGTAGTATAATCCATCATTAATTGGATTCCAACTCCTGTAACTTCAGTCCATGTTATGAATGTAGACGTTATATCTGCAGTTCCGTTTGGTAAGGTTATAGTATATTCCAATCCTTCAGTTACTCCTGCTTTCGTATTATCAGCCATGTACCCGTCAGCTCCCATTAGCATAACGAATCCACCCTTAAGATTAGTATCCCAGTTTACTGGCCAAGCTTCTGCAAATTCTACATTAACTTCCGAACCTATCCATTCCCCACCAAAAAAGAGAACATGACCTCCTGCAATATTTAATCCAGTATCATAAGTTACATTATCGTAATATATTTTGATATCATCCCAGCCTTCATAAGCTAGGTTAATCCCAATAGTATCACCAGTATTCAATTCAATATTAGTTGCAAGACTATGTGTTGCCTTGGCAATTCCATCTCCATTGTGTTGACATCCACTTGTATCTTCACTTACATCCTGATCATTGACTTTTATGGTAATAGTCCATTCACAACTGTCATCATCACCTTCAGTATCTTCCCACCAAATGTCAAATGATTTAATAGAGAGAGATAGTCCGAATTCTACTGGGTCACTTGTCCAAGTACCTACATTCACTTGCTCTCTATTGGTTCTAAAGCCTACATAATCATCGTATTGCGCTTGAACCGTTTTTGTAGCTTCAGGTTCACCTGGTAATTTATTCTGAGGCGATAATCCGTTATTTTCTTCTTTCAAATTAAATTTAAGTTGTAAATCAGGATTTTCGTATTCTGGTTCTTCAGCAGCCGCACTAAAAGATAGTAGAATAATGGCTGCAAATGCTATAGCAATAAATGCTGAGACTTGTCTCATGGGCCCTTCCTATTGGGTTCGTTTTATTAAACTTCTCTTCTGCAAAAACTAATGAAAATAATTGAAAATATGGTTAGAATAGAATTAAACCCAGGGAGTCCTAGTAATCCTTTATCATCTTCTGAGCTACCTACGCCTCCAGGTCCTATAATATCCAATGCCTTAACATTTATAGGTGGGGCTGATGCTGAACTCTTTTTTGTTAAAGAAAAACTAATAATAGATTGATCAATTTTTGCATATTCATCCTCAATATACCAGGTGATCTTTGTTGATGTAATTTTTGTTCCATTTAGCTGATACTCGGCGCCATCTTCAATAATTGGATATCCACTTCTTTGCAGTGTATTGTTCAAACCTACTCCATCTACTATTAGTCTAATGTAATTTCCATCTACAGCTTCTTTTGGATCAGTGTCCCAAGCTTGAACAAAATCAAAACTAACAACTTGTCCATTAATATTAGATTGACCAAATTTAATCGCGTCAGCGGCAAATGCTACTCCACTGTCAAAGCTCGTATTATCATAGTAAATCTCGATATCTGAAAAAGACCAGTATTCGATTTCAATATCAAAAATAGTACCTTTAGGTGCTGAACTAATGTTGATATTGCCAACTTGGCCAGTCCATTCACATGGTTTAGACTGCGCACATTCATGTGTCCCACCACTTTCTTCATCGGTGTAATATGCTGCATCTTGTCCATCAATATTTAATCTGAAGCGATATTGAACTTGAGCATCATAACTGTCATCTTGTCCTTGATCAGTTTCTCTCCACCATATATTGAATTTAACAGGTCCGCTTAATCCAAGATCAAGCACATTTCCATTCACAGCTGTCCAAGTTCCAACATCTTTCCATTCACGAGTTCGTCCTAGCACGCCAGTAGGGTCATTTTCATAAGATTGCGGTGGATTTTCCTTGATTGCTTCTCTAGTATTATCTCCCCAAGTTTCAGGTGATAAATCATCCATTTCTTTCATGTTAAGATGTATATGCGCTGAATTTCCGGTCAAAGCTACCTCTGCATCTGTATTTGGAATGAGAAATAGGGCCATTGACAGAAACATTAACGCACAAATTAGCGTAATTCTTTTTCGGTACACATATATCCATTATTGACTTGCACTTAATAATTTTCGGTCAGTAATGATTAAGACCTACATCTTTCACCATCTATGACTGATTATTCAGTAACTAGCGAAAGAATAGACAAATATTTAGGCTTAACTGCTAAAGCTCTGGAGAAAGCCTCTATCATTGGTGATCCTGGAAGTAATAGCCATACTAAGGCTGAGGACATATTAGGAATGGTTAAGGCATATTATTCAGATGCACAGCATTTTTTATCAGAAGGACGTGGTGTTGACGCTTTTGCAGCAATAAATTATGCACACGGTTGGATAGACTGTGGAGTAAGATTAGGATATTTAGATGGTAAAGGAGATTGGCAACTATTTACTTTGAGCAACTAGTTAGCGCCAATTCGAATAGATCCCTCTTTGTAATGTATATGTATGTTATTTTTCATATACTCTGCCAAATTTGATAAAGAAGTATAAATTTCATCTTCTTTCATTTTTAATGCAGTGGCAGCTTTTTTAGTAGACCATGGTTTCACAACAAAATCATTAAGTTTCAAATATTCATAAACTTTTTTATCATTTGAATCTAAATCATCCAGTGACATTATTACATCATAGAATAAAGGGTGTTTAAGCTTAACTATTTTCTAAATATCTAATAACGTGACTTTCGTTTCTTGTAAGATGAATTAAGTCTTCTCCCTCAAGACTATCCTTCCATATTCGGTAGAAAGATCCTTTGAGATAATCCCCTACGAATCGGGGATGAATATATGATCCTCTGCAGACAGCAGGTGTATTGCCTAGATGACTTGAAACGACTTTAACCATTTTGGTTACATTTTTTTTACGTTGTGCTTTGCTGTCTTTACTTTTGAAATTAGTTAATTCTTTGGCAGCTCGTTTTGTTCCCCCCCACGTCCTGAAATCTTTTGCCGTGAATTTTTCGCCTGAAATCTCCTGTATGTATTCATTGACATGGTACGCTTTCACATCATGCGTATTTCCTTCTTCGTCAAAAAATGCAAATAGGTCTCCCCCCTTATCTTTTTTTGTATATTTGCACAGCATAATAAGGGCTGGAAGATCCACAAAGATTTCATCCCTTATCTCAATATCATGTTTCTTTCCACTCTTTCCAATAAATGTGAATTTACCCCCTACTTGGGCATCATACCATTTATCTTCTTCATCAGTTATTTCGGTTGGTTCAAAATCCATATGCTCATCCTGCATAGTTGATAAACCATAGGTGGCTTTTTCGTCATCTCTTGAAGTTTCATTCCCTATACGAATAAAGGTGGTATCTAATAATCTAACAATAAGGGCCATTATTCGTTCATAAGGCATATTGTTTTGTTTATCGTTCCCTTCCTTGGCCAGATCCTCAAAATATTGGTCTCTTATTCTGGGGAGTGATTTTCCAAAGATAATCATTTTGTCAAATTTTGCCTCACTCCTTAATTGCGTCCAGATAGGGTGATAAATGTATTGAGTCCTTTTTTTGGCATCTATTCCGGTCGCTTGCAAATGTCCGTTCTTTTTATCACAAATCCAAACCTCTGTCCAAGCCGGTGGAATACGTAATTCATCAACTCGTTTTAATTCTCTCTTAGCTTTAAGTGGTTTATTTTTAATATCATAAAATGATTGCTTTTCGTCCTTTATTTGCCTAGTATATCCTTTCTCAGTATTATTAGAATAATAGAGGCCAGCCTCTTCAGCACTGGCGATTGCATTTATTTGTGCTTCATTTACCATCTATACTAATTTTTCTTGATTAAGCCCTTTCAATTCCGGAAGAATAAATTCACCATCTTTTCTAATTAGTACATCATCAAACCAAATTTCTCCACCGCCATAATCAGGCCTTTGAATTAGTACCATATCCCAGTGAACATCGGATCTATTTCCATTATCTGCAATATCATAGGCATTACCTGGTGTGAAATGAAAACTTCCAGCTATTTTTTCATCAAATAAAATATCTTTCATAGGTTCAGTAATATATGGATTAAATGCTATTGCAAATTCTCCGATATATCTTGCACCCTCATCCGAATCAAGAATTGTATTTATCTTTTCATCGTCACTTCCCGTGGCTTTTACAACCTTACCTTTTTCAAACTCTAATCTAATATTGTTGAATACAGTACCGTGGTAAAGAGTTTCAGCATTAAATTGGATATATCCTTCTACAGAATCTTTGACAGGAGCTGTAAAACATTCACCATCAGGTATATTGCGTTCACCGGCACATCTGATTGCAGGAATTCCTTTAATTGAGAATTTCAGATCAGTACCTGGCCCTTTGATATGAACCTTTTCAGCTTCAGTCATTAACTTTTCTAAAGGTTTCATAGCTTCATCCATCTTCTTATAATCTAAACAGCAAACATCAAAGTAGAATTTTTCGAATGCTTCAGTCGACATATTTGCCTGTTGTGCCATCGAAGGAGTCGGCCATCTTAATACAACCCACTTGGTGTTAGCTACTCTTTCCTTAAAATGTACTTTTTGTAATAGTTCAGATTGGTAGATTGCCATTTTATCAGAATTCACATCAGACATTTCAGAAATATTTAAACTGCCTCTGAGCCCAATATATGCATCCATTTGTTCCATTCTATATTTTTCTACAGATCCGATTAAACTCATATGTTCTTCGCTTGTTTCATTTATTAATTCTTTTAAAATCAAATTATTTTTCCAAGTTACAAAGGGTAAACCACCAGCTTTTCTTGCAGCTCTTATAGTTGCAATGACCATTTCTTGAGGTATATCAAAAGCTTCAATCAAAACCTTTTCACCTTTTTTTAATGAACAAGAATGTGTGATTAGTAAATTTGCTAATTTCTCAAATTGTGGATTAATCATGTTTCATTATTAGAAGTGCAGTCTAAAGAGATTTCCTTAACTCATTTTCCTTGAATTAGAAATTTCTCCTACTAAATTTTCACCCATTAGCTCACATATTTCATTTGGCTTATGCTTAGATAACCACATCATTTTTACAAGGGCCGTTTCTGGAAGCATATCATAGGCCTCAACAACACCTTTTTTAATTAATTCTCTACCATTTCTATAAACATTCAAGTTTGTAGTTCCAGAGAAACATTGGCTAGTCATAGCTACAGGAATATCAGCAGCCGTCTTACCAACAATATTCAATAGTTCAGATTTTATATGGCCTAATCCGGTTCCTGCGATCACAATTCCATTCTTCCCAGAAGTTAATTTCCCCCAATCCTCTTCATTAAGGCCAGGATGCGACCATACAAGCCCAATATTTTCATCGAAACCAGCTTCTAAAGTTGTTTCTTTACTAGTTGGTTTATATTTTTGTTTCCATTCTATATTTTTCTTAACAATACCTAATGGCTTATCGTTCGGAGATGTGAATGCATCTCTTTTAGAAGTATGACTTTTTCTTGATCTATTTCCTCTCCATATTGCTACTGTTTGATCGTTAGTAGTTTCATGCATAGCAATACAAACTTCTCCTAGATCACTCATGGCTGTTTTCGTAGCTCCGGCTAAATTTAGATGAGCATCACTGGATGGCCTATCTGGACTTCTTTGAGATCCTGTAAAAACTACAGGGTGTGCAATTTCAGGTAATTGGAATGATAACGCAGCTGCCGAGTAGGCCATAGTATCAGTTCCATGTCCTATAACCACACCATGTTTCTTATCATCGTGTATTTCTTTTACTTTCCTTGCAATATCTTCCCAATGAGTAGGATTCATATCTTCAGAAGCTAATGAAAACAAAGGTACTGCATTTATGTTAGCTATGTCTTCTAAAGATTTTACAGAGTTAACTAATTGTTCAGTAGTAATAGCTGGACTAACTGCTCCTGTTTTATAATCTACAAAGGACGCAATGGTTCCTCCAGTACCTAAAATAGTTATATTATTTAATTTATCGTTTTTAATTTTTTTAGTTAGTTCATAATCCGTTTGTTTTGCTTTAGATAATATGGTCATTTTTGCATTTTCAGTAGACACTCCAATATTATAACCATTATCAAGCTTAATCATGATTATATGTTCTCCTGAAAATTTATGTTTAGGTAGAATCAATCCTTCATAAGTTAGGGTCTTGTTTTCGATTCTAACTTTATCATGAACTTCAGCTCCGTTGTCTTGAATAAACTTTTCCGCCGATGTAGGCATATTCCTTCATTCAAGCGGAGGTTTATTACTATACATCCCCTATGGGTTTTTGTGGGTTTAAGAGATAGATTGCAGAATCTTAAGGAAAGTGTAAGTCAATGGACTGAGGATGTAAGTGGTAATTCACCCGATAGAAAGATTGAAAAGAATTTGGTGGAAATGGAGAGTGGTTCTGAAATTGAAAGAACTGCTGCAGTTAAAGCACTTGTAATTCAGGCTCAGATTGATGAGAAATGGTTAGATCCTATAATAAATTCTTTTACAAGAGTTCTTCCAAAGCAGCCAGGTACTACTCAAGAAGCAATTATTGATGGTTTAATGGAATTACGTAAACATAGACCGTCTAAAGATAAGGAAATTTTTGATGCAATGCAGCAAACATTTGACAGTCCATATCCAAATGTACGTAGTAAAGTAGTAGAAATTTGGACTCGTTTTTCACTTAAATCTAATGCTCAAAAGAGTGACACTATCGCAGATTTATTTGAAATATTAAGTGATGAAGATAAAGATATCAGATATCAGACTCAAGAGTCATTAATGAAAATATTGAATACAGTACCTAAGGCCGCATTGCCTGAATTAAAAAAAGCGTTAAGTGATGATGATTGGCGAGTAGTTTATCACTCAATAGTAATTTTGACAGATTTTGCTAAGAAATATCCGGGACCTTCAGCATCTTTGGCCCCAGAAGTAATAAAAGCATTTAATTCAGGAGAACGGTTGAAAGAAAGAGCAGCAGACTGTATTGGAATTCTTGGACTTTCAAATCCAGATGCAATGAAGCCAGCAATTCCAGGTTTAATAAAAGGCATTGAAAGTAAGTCTTCAGAGCTTAGAAAGGCTTCATCAAAAGCTATTGGAAGAATAGGAAGTAAGAATGCAATGGTAGTTTACCATGCAGTTCCTAAACTGGCTAAAGCTCTAAAGAATGATGATTGGTATATTCATGTCGAAGTTGTTAAGGCATTGGGATACATCGCTTCTAACAAACCGGCTTTAGTTAAACCACATTTAGAAATAATACGTAATCGGACTAAAACTGGAGCCGAACGAAACATATGTCAAGCTGCAGAATGGGCTCTCAAAAAGGCTGGAGGGTAAATGCCAGGCCAAGGCCGTCAAGGCCGCACTGATGCCTTTCAAAGAAAAGCTAGGCGAGAAGGATATCGAGCACGTTCAGCATACAAGTTAATGGATATTCAGAAGAAAAGTAAAATTTTCAAGAAAGGCAGCATCGTCTTAGATTTGGGCGCCGCACCGGGTGGTTGGTCTCAAGTAGCTTTAGAATTAATGGAGGAAGAAGGTAAATTGGTTGGAGTTGATCTTCAGCATATCTTACCACTCCCAAGAGCTACATTTATTCAGGGTGATCTTCGAGATATTGAGATTAGAGAAGAATTACAAAAATTAATTCCAAAGGCTGATGTTGTAATTTCAGATATGAGTCCAAATTTATCCGGTAATTATTCAATTGATCAAGCACGTTCCGTTGAGTTATCAACTTTAGCCTTAGAAATTGCCGCAGAAAGAAATGCTCAAGCCTTTGTTGTCAAAGTTTTTGAAGGTTCAGATTTCCAAGAATTCCGTAAAGCAGTCATAGAGGAGTTTGGTTCAGTCCGTACATTATCTCCCGAAGCTTCTAGAAAGCAGTCTAGTGAAGTTTATTTGATTGCTAAAAGGAAATATAGATGAAAGTAGGGGTTTTATTCTCAGGAGGTAAAGATTCGTATCTTGCTCTTCAATATGCTTCAGAAGAGCATGAGATTACTTGTCTTTTAACATTAGAGTCTAAGAAAGAAGATAGTTGGATGTTTCACACACCTGCAATAGAATGGACAAAACTTCAGGCAGAATCCATGCAGATTAATCATATCATAAAGAAAACAAGTGGCGTTAAAGAAGAAGAATTAGATGATTTAAGAGATATTATTGAATCAGCCGTTTCTAAACATTCAATAGATGGAATTGTCACAGGAGCTCTTGCATCGGTTTATCAATCTACAAGAATTCAAAAAATTTGCAATGATTTAGACTTGTGGTGCTTTAATCCATTATGGCAAAGGCCCCAAAGAGCCCTTCTTCAAGATTTATTGTTCAACAATATAGAGTCAATTATAACTGGAGTTGCGGCAGAACCATTTGATGACTCTTGGTTAGGTCGTTCTATTAATTTAGAGTGTGTAAACCATTTGATAGTTTTAGAATCGAGTTATAGAATAAACCCTGCAGGAGAGGGTGGTGAAATCGAATCTTTTGTAGTCAATGCCCCTTTATTCACGAACTCTATAATTATTACGAAATCACAAAAGCATTATTCTAATTTTTCAGGTCGCTTAGAAATCCAGGAGGCTTTTTTGGAATGAGTACACTTTTGATTTCAACTTGTGAAAATAGGTTAAGTGAAAGAGAATTTGTTTATCCAATTTCTGAGATATTAGGTGATAATGACCATGATATTCTAAATTTTGAGGATTGTAGTAAAGAAATAGTTTCAAAGTATAACCGAGTAATCCTTTGTGGTACTTCATTACAAGATTTCGCCTACATTAGTTTGTTACCTTTTTTTGACACATTATTAAAAAATTTTGAAAGACCAATTTTGGGTATTTGTTCAGGTATGCAAATTTTAACCTCCATATTTGGCATAAGTGGATTAATTGATAATGTGGAAATAGGAATGGTTGAAGTAAAGACATTAGAACCAAATAAATTGTTTGATGGTAATTTTGAAGCCTATAATCTTCATAACTATTCGGTTCAAGATTCTGACAAATTTTCAGTTTTAGCTAAGAGTGAAAGCTGCATTCAAGCTGTTAAACATGTTAGTAAAGAGATATACGGGATATCTTTTCATCCAGAAGTCAGAAATGAAAAAATAGTTTCTAATTTTTTGCTAATCTAAAGATCTTTTACCCCAGTTACTACTTTACTAGCACTGAGTTTCGTAAATCCTATAACGCTTGAAACATCATCAAGACTTGCAGCTTTTAAATCATCTACAGTATGGAAACCAGAATCATATAGGTTCTCAGCTTTTATGGTTCCTAGTCCTTTAATCTTTGATACCGATTCGATGAATTCTGCTTTTCCACCTCCAGGTCCACTGGCCTTACCAGCTGCTGGAAACTTCCCGGCTTGAATGCTACGCCATTCTTTGATAACTTCAGATATTGATTCTAAGCTACTAACATTTAGATTAAACCAGCTATCTCTTGCATGTAATGATTTTCTAGCAAGATCCAATTCATCTTCCATTTCTTGGGTTATTGATAAAAGCCGATCATACTTTTCAGTTTGATCATTCATAGTATCTTCCATTACATTAATTCGAGGTTCATATTCAGCTTCAACTTTACCTTGCCTCTGTCTTTCAATTTCCATATCACGAAGTTTGTTGTCTCTTTCCACTAGTAATTCTTGTAAAGAAGCAATCATAGTTTGCTTTGTTTCTATATCAGCTTCTAAGAAATTAATGCGATCCAATGCAGCATTCAAATCTTTTTCTTGTTGTTCATATGCATCCCAAAGTTTTTCTAATCTTTGTTGTTCTAGACTTAGGCTGCTCTCTATTTGAGCAAATTTTTCTTCGTTTTCAAGACCCATATCAATTACTCCTATGTTAAATGACCACGCTACCTATTATATAATCTGCTCTGTCGATTGTGTTTTGTGGAAATAGTAGTAGGTAGTGGTAGTTTACGCATACAAGATATTGAGAAGCTTAAGTTACTCATCAGCCCGAATTTTGCTTTAATTAATCCACAATGTGTTTGCGGTTCACTTCATCTTAAACAGGCCGCATTTCTAGCAGATAAGTCTCATGAGGGCAATTATAATTTATCTAAAGAAAGATCGACGGAAGTTTTGCTGTATTTAACTTTTCAGAGACAAATTTCAAAGGCAATTCAAATAGGAGGCATTGATGTAAACACAAAATCGGTTGCTTGGGTTTCTTTTGGTGAACCACCTTTAGAATTATCAGATATGGTAGACACCGATGAATCAATAATTTCAGGTAATTCTTTTGATTATTCGAATATTAATCTCGAAACTTCAATTGTTAAAAATCCGTCATTTGAAGAGAAACAAAAAATTATCATGGCCAAAACAGCTACTTTATCAGTTCAATCACGTTAAAAGTTAAGTTTTTTTAACCAGACTAATTATCTTCTTTTATGTCGCACTCAGAATTAATTGAGAAACTCAATGGTGGACTTGCATGGGAATTGCGAGCAGCAGCACTTTATTCACACTATTCCGCTTATATTAGGGGAATAAACAGACTTCATCTTAAACCGTTTTTTGATGACGAAGCAAGTGAATCCCACACACATGCTAATGCTGTGAGGGCAGCTATAGTTAAGCTAGGAGGCGTAGCTGTTACTGATAGAGATTCTACAGGGATAGTACATACCACTGATTACAAGATTATGTTAACCGAATCACTTAAAACAGAACAAAAAGCAGCAGAAGGCTATGAGGTTGTATTAGCTCTGATTAAAGATGATGAAGAAATGTATGATTCGATTGAGCAAATATATTTCCAAGAACTCCGTTCAGTTGAAGAAGTAACCCAACTATTGTAATGATTTAATTGTCTATAATATTCTCTTTTAGAGAATATCCTAGGCCACATCCTATTAGTGAACCTATAATTCCATAGAATGCCCAAATTGCATTTCCATCAATTGCGAATGCAAACATTTGGCCCAAGTTCACACCGGGATTCACATCTCCAAAAGCGGTAATAGTAACAACAAAAAGTGTTGCACCTATGGATGCCGGATCTTGTGATGTTAGAAGTGATGTTACGAAAAAAGTAGTTCCAACTAATGCAATTATTAATATATCAATATCCGAAGAATTAGTTTCAGGTTTTAATTCTTTAAACAAGATAAAACCCAGTGTTGCTCCACTAATTTGAGCTACAATATAAGCAATAGTATCATTTTGTTTTATTTTACCTGCAATAAACGTTGGAAGAGTTATCACTGGATTTAGATGACAACCTGAAACTGGTCCAAGAATATGGACCAATACAAATAATGTGAGTCCAAGAGTAATAGTTCCTTCAAGCAGCATATCATTTCCACTCATCGAAATAAAGGAAGCTACTCCAAAGAAAACTAAGAAGAAAGTACCCATTAATTCAGCGCTGACAGCTTTCCAGTTTGTATCTGTAAACATAAATTAATATTCAGGCACTGTTTTTAATACCTTTCCAATCGGATAAATAATGATATCAATAGCTAATCCTTTGATAGGTGCCGAAGAAAGAGCTGCAGTTGATAAGGTTCTACAATCAGGTATTATTGCGCAGGGTCCTGAAGTCGCTAAATTTGAATCTGAATTTGCAGAAATGTGTGGCGTAAAATATGCCGTTGCTACTAGTAATGGAACTACAGCAGGTCATTTGGTTATGATTGCAAATAATATAGGCCCTGGCGATGAGGTAATTACTACACCTTTTACTTTCTTTGCTACAGCTTCAGTAGTTATGATGGTTGGAGCTAAGCCTATTTTTATTGATGTTGAGAAAGATGGTTTTTGCTTAAATCCCGAAGGGATCGAATCTGCAATTACGGATAAAACTAAAGCGATACACCCAGTTCATTTATATGGCGAATTAGTTGATATTCCTAAAATTTCTAAAATAGCTAAAGATAACAATTTAGTTTTAATCGAAGATTCGGCACAAGCACATTGTGCTGAAGATTGGGGCGGTAAGGCTGGAAGTTTTGGAGATGCAGGCTGGTTTAGTTTTTACCCAACAAAGAACATGACTACTTCAGAGGGAGGTATGATTACTACTAATAACAAAGAATTAGCCAATCGTTGTAGAATTTTACGAGCTCATGGTATGAGCGCTCAGTACCAACATACTGAGTTTGGCTATAATTATAGAATGACTGATATTTCTGCAGCAATAGGTCGAGTTCAATTGAGGAGATTGGCTGACTTCAATAGGCGCCGTCGCGAAATAGCTATGATTTATAATAAAAGTTTATCACAATATGTTCAAGTTCCTAAGAATCGAAGAGGGCACGTATTTCATCAATATACTATATTGAGCGATAATAGAGACAAATTAAGAAAACATTTACAAGATAAAGGAGTCGGTTCGGGAATCTATTACCCTACTTTATTGTTTAATTATGAACCGATGTCTCAGTATTCGGCAGAATGCCCTAGAGCACAAATGCTTACTGAAAAGGCGATAAGTTTACCAGTACATCCGGCATTAACGAATGAAGACGTTTCTACAGTAATAGCTGCCGTAAGTTCTTTTTTTGATTAATTTTGGCCATAATTCGTTATTTTTCTACTTATAGTATCCAATTAAATGAGCAAAACTTTATACATTTTGGCTAAAATAGGCAATAGGTAGTTAGTTTTGACATCATCAATTTTAAGAATAGGTAAACCAGCGCCTTTGTTTGAAGGCGATATTGTAAAATATGATTCTCGTAAAAAAAAGGTAGTATATGATAAAATATCACTTGTAAAAATAATTTCAGATAAGCAATGGACGGTTCTTTTCTTTTACCCGCGAGATTTTTCAAGTTTGTGCCCGACAGAAATACATTCTTTTAATCGCCGTTTCAAAGATTTTGAAAAAGCAAATGTGGTATTGATTGGTTGCTCTACCGATTCTCGTAATAGTCATAAAGCATGGATGGAAAAGCCTCGTACTAAGGGAGGTATTGATAAATTATCATATTCGCTTTTAGCCGATCCTTCCCTAAAAATTTCCAGCTCTTACGGTGTTCTTGACAATGAAGCAGGTTTAGCTTTACGAGGTACATTTATCATAGATGATGAAGGTAATTTACGATCCTTATCAATTAACCCGCCATATATTGGTAGAAGCATCGATGAAGTAGTTAGAACATTACAAGCTTTACAGTCTGGTCAAGCATGCCCTGCAGGGTGGAGACCTGGGCGAAAAACTTTGTAATTTTTTTTGGTTTTAATAGACGATAAAAAAACTTTTTGTGGGGCACACTTAAAACCCCCTTTCCAATTGTATATAAGATATCATTATGGTTCCAAAATCTCAGGATTATAAAGCAGACCAAATACAAGTTTTAGAAGGGTTAGAAGCAGTAAGAAAAAGACCCGCCATGTACATTGGTTCAACTGGCGAATCTGGACTTCATCATTTAGTTTATGAAGTAGTAGATAATTCAGTAGATGAGGCCATGAATGGCCATTGTGATACTATAGAGGTGTTTCTTCATTCTGATGGTTCTTGTTCAGTTAAAGATAATGGAAGAGGCATACCCGTAGATATTCATGATATCTATAAGGTACCTGCCGTTGAAATAGTAATGACTAAACTTCATGCTGGTGGTAAATTCGATAGTGATACTTACAAGATATCAGGAGGTCTTCATGGGGTTGGAGTTTCTGTGGTTAATGCATTATCTACTTGGGTCACGGTTAAGATTAATAGGGATGGCGGTGTTTTCACTCAATCTTACAAGAAAGGAATTGTAGCTTCAAAGTTAGAGCGAATAGGAGATAGCGACACCCATGGAACAGAAGTTCATTTTATTCCGGATGACACTATTTTTGAAACAACTAAATTTGAATATTCAATTTTAAAATATCGTTTACGTGAATTGGCCTATCTTAATGCAGGAGTAAGTATTACTTTATCTAATGAAGAGGGGAAATCTGAAGTTTTCAAATATGAAGGCGGCATTTCTGAATATGTAGCATATCTTAATGAATCAAAGACGGCTTTAATGTCTAAGCCAATGTTTGTAAGTGGAGAAAAAGATCAGGTTCAAGTTGAGGCCGCACTTCAATGGACGACTGCCTTTAGAGAAAACATCCACACTTTTACAAATAATATTGCAACTAGAGAAGGAGGCACGCATTTATCCGGTCTAAAGACTGCCTTAACACGTACAATTAATAACGTAGCAAGAAAGCGAAAACAATTGAAAGAAAAAGATACTGCTTTAGAAGGTAATGATGTTCGTGAAGGGCTTACGGCCATTCTTTCAATTAAAGTTCCGGAACCTCAATTTGAGGGGCAGACAAAAACTAAGTTAGGTAATTCCGAAGTAAAGGGAATAGTAGATACTATAATGACTGAGTCATTATCTAATTATTTTGCTGAAAATCCTTCAGATAGTCAATTAATAATATCAAAGTGTCTTCAAGCTTTCCAAGCGCGTGAGGCTGCAAAAAAAGCTAGAGACTTAACAAGACGAAAAGGTATTTTAGAAGGTGGAGGTTTACCTGGTAAATTAGCAGATTGTCAAAGTAAAGATCCTGCAATCTCAGAAATATTTATTGTAGAGGGTGATTCAGCAGGTGGAACTGCTAAACAGGGAAGAAATCGAGCAACCCAAGCAATATTGCCCCTCCGTGGAAAAATATTAAATGTAGAAAAGTCTCGGATAGATAAGATTCTAGCTAATACTGAAGTTATGGCCTTAATTACAGCGATGGGTTGTAGCATAACTGGTGTTGAAGAAGAAGAAACTTTTGAGATTGAAAAAGCTAGATATCACAAATTAATAATAATGACTGATGCAGATGTTGATGGTGCCCATATTAGGACACTCCTTCTTACATTTTTATATAGACATATGAAGGGTTTAATTGATGCCGGTTATGTTTATGTTGCACAACCTCCATTATACAAAGTAAGCAAAGGTAAAAAATTAGAATATGCATATGATGATGCTCAGCTTCAAAAGGTTTTAGCGAATTTTGGTTCAGGTTATTCAATTTCTAGATACAAAGGTTTGGGAGAGATGAATGCAAGTCAATTATGGGAAACTACTATGGATCCAAATCGACGAACTCTTCTCCAAATAACCATTGTTGATAATGAATTAGCGAATAAAGCGTTTGAAGAGTTAATGGGTGATGATGTACAGAAACGTCGTGAGTTTATTGAAGCTAATGCAACGGCTGTAGCTAACTTGGATATTTAGCTTAGTTCTTCCATAACTATTGGGAATACTTCAGCAAATCGTTCAACTTCAGGTGTTGGTATTGAAAAGGAAACTCTAATAAAATTTTCACCAAAGCGTGTAGAAACGTAATTTCCTGCTCTTACAAAAATATCATTTTCGTATAGTAATTTATCTTGTACTTCTTGTGGATTAGCATTATGCTTTGAAATGTCAATAACCATCATACTAGCTGCCGAAGGATAAACTGGCAATTCTACACCATCAATTTTATCAACTGCATTTTTGATTATAGTTTGATTTTTTAATGCAGTTTCGACTAGGCCTGGTAACCATTCAGATTTGGTTTTTAAAGCTGCAATAGAGGCCCTTTGACCAACTACATTAATGCCCAAGTCTGACACCATAGTTCCTCTAATATTCCTAATAAATTCTTTTGGTCCTACTAATGAACCAACACGCATTCCAGCGAGTCCACAATTTTTTGAAACGGAGTATGCCGTAATTGTTTTTTCAGGCAATAAATCTGCAGCCAGAGTATGGTTTGGTGCGAAATCTCGATAAGTAATATCATCTATTAGCCATAGATTATGATCTTCTGCGACATCGCAAATTGCTTTCTTTTCTTCTCTAGGATATGTACTTCCTAATGGATTGATTGGATCTATCAAAAAAATTGATTTACTTTTCGGATTAATGGCTTCTTTAATATCTTCAATATCAAACCTATAATTTCCATTATATATTGGTGTATCAGTACATTTGGCCCCACCAAGTTTAGCAAATTTATGTACTACAAAATAGGATGGATCCGATGTAATCATTTCACTTCCCTTTGGTTGGATATGTCTCATTAAACAATAAAGGGCTTCAGTTCCCCCATTTGTAATATGTAACTCTTGGTCAGGTAAACTCAAATCAGATAAGATTAAATCTCTTAGTTCAGGTAAACCAGAGGCTAGAGGATACTTGGTGTATTCTCTCTCATCAGCAGATTTACGAATTGCTTCTTGTACTGCCGTATGTGTTGGCAAATGATTTGTATTTTGTGACATCCAAATAACATTCTTGTTATTATGTGCGTAATCAAAATCATTACTCATATTTTATCATCCCAGCTAAAGCTATTAAGCTTGGGCTCATAACTAATGAAGAATCCGGTCTTAAAAATGTCAAATCAACTCTTTTCACGTCTAATTTCAAATAAGTTATTTACTCAATTAACTTGGCTAAGATTCATTGGTTTTGAATTCTGGATGGTTGGTTTTACACCTTTTTTCATAGGTTATGTTGTTGGAGCTGGGGAACTTTTTGGGGTTGATCTTTTCTATGGATTTGTAATTATTGCATTTCTAATATCATCTACTTTCATTTTAAATCATATTTGTGATTTAGAACTTGATAAAAAAAATCCTCGAAAAGAATTTAGTTTATTAGTTCGCGGAGTAATTAGTGTTAGAAATACTTGGTATTTTTTTTGGTTTTTACAAATTTCTTGCTTGCTTATGTCTATTAGATTTAATACAGAATTTTTTTATTGTATAGTTGGTCTTACGGTAATTTCGTTTGTCTATAATGTTGAACCTTTTCGTTTTAAAACTAAACCAGGTTTTGATTTAGCTAGCAATGGCTTGAGTTTGGGTTTTCTAATTCCATTATCAGCTTGGTCAATAAATCAGTCTATCTTTGATTTTCCAAGATTATATTTCTTTGCAATATTCTGTTATCTTTTAGCTCTTTATTGTCCAACAATGGCAGTTGATGTAAAGTTTGACCGAAATTCCGGAATAGAAACATTTGCGACCTTGTTTGGGGCAGTGAATACAATGCGCCTTTCATGGATTTTCACTATATTAGGGGCCTGTTCTCTTTTATTTTCAGGTTTTTATGAAATTTTCCCATGGAATTATAAACTTTTAATATGGACAGGATGGTTATTAATCTTAGAAATAGTTGTACATTATATTTTTCTACCAATCAACTCACAACCTAGCTATCATACTGTAGCTAAAGGTTCGATAATTTTAGCAACTTTAGAGGCCGTTGCTACATTTTTCTTTTTGGTTATATTCTTAGATATATTTTCTATTGGTTAACAAAACCCATTACTTTTTTACAATTAGAGCATGATACGGCAATAACTCTTCCAGCTGATCGTTGATTTCCACTTGTTTCAGCTGTAAAATCTACAACTTGAAACCGGTAGGTATTATTGTCTACACCTATATCTTTACTGCAGCCGGGACATTTTGCTGGGGAATCAGTATCATCGCTTTTTGAACTAAACATAATTTTAAAGATAATAAAGTCATTTAATTAAGTTAACTCTTTTAGATACCTGTATTTCTCGGATTATGCCTGAACTAATGATTATAGGTACTGCACATGTAATTGATTTATCATCACCTATTGAAGCATACATAAGAGAATTCAATCCTGATTTAGTCGCGATTGAGTTAGATCAGCAAAGATGGCATGCTCTCAGGTCTAATTTGAAATCAACTGGAGGGCCATTTTATGTTAGAATTCTATCACGTTTTCAACAATATTTAGGGGAAAGTTTTGGTAGCTCTCCAGGTGCTGAGATGTTAGTAGCAGGTAAAGTAGCTAGTTCGATTGGAGCTAATTTAGCTTTGATTGATAAGCCAATATTGCTAACATTAAGAGGTGCTTGGAAAAATATGCCCTGGCTGGAATTTCGACAGATATTTGGAGATGGTTTACTTTCTTTAGTAGGTGGAGGAGATTTCAGTTTAAGTGATAGTATTCAAACTGGAGATTTTTCTAAGGAATTAAAAGAATTTTCAGAACGCTATCCTTCGATTAAAAATCAATTAATAGATAGAAGAGATACTTACATGTCAACTAATATTGTTAGACTTTTTAGAAAGAATAATATAACTAGAATAGTGGCTGTAGTAGGTGAGGGGCATGTTCAAGGAATGGCTACAAAATTAGATATTTTTAATCCAAAAATAGTAAAACTTAGTGATTTGCTCCAAAGAAAAAATAATAGTATTTCTTTTTCTATCGAAATTTAAAATTCATAGAAAACTGCAAATCTATAATTCCAACTTGCTTGAACTGGCGTTCCTGAATTAGTAAAAGCTATATTTGCTTGATAATCTCCTAGTTCTATTTGTTCATTGTTAGAATCAAGACTAAAGTCCCAGCTAACGCCAGCATCACCACAAGCAATATTTCCATTGTCATTTCCAACTTCATTTCCGTTAGAATCTATTACAGTAATGGTATAGTCAAGAGATCCACTGACTCCAATGCAACTGATTTCTGTAAACTCAATTTCCATTAAAGATACAAAGATTTCCACATTTAAATTATAATTTTGTTCAATATCTTGAGCTACTAATGAGCCATCTTGACCTTCATCAGAGTAGTCTTCTGGAACTACTTGTAAAAGTTTTGTTATCTCTCCAGTTTTATCATTTTCATCAGTAACTATTAGTGTTACATTATAGTAACCACCCGCAGACCATGAATATTCTGTAGTAGATTCATTTGTGGTTCGTTCTATACCATCACCGAAGTCCCACTTGTATTCTTTAATTTCACCATCAGGTCCACTAGATTCACTTGCATCTAATGTGACATTTGCATTAGATCTAATTTTTTCAACAGTAGTACCGCCATCGTCTTTAAATTCTAATTTAGCAATTGGTCCTAGTGATTTTATTTCAATATTTTTAGTATCATAACCTTCCTGATCATCAGCCATTACCGTCAAAGTAATTTGGTACATTCCAGCCTCAGTCCAGCTGTGCTGAGGTGATTTCAATGAAGAGGTCTTGTTATCACCAAAATTCCAGAGAAAATCTAAGGCTTCACCTTCAGGATCATAAGAATCTTCTCCTGAAAATTGAATAAGTTCATCCGTAAAAACAGTTGTTTTATCTACTGTAATCATAGCTATGGGTGGTAAATCGGTTACGGAAAAAGAGTGCTTAACAAAGTTTGTTTCTCCATCTGGATCAGTTACGGTTAAGATAACGCTCCAGTCTCCTTCCCCTAAGGCTAAAGAAAATTTGCTTTCAATAGATGCCTTATATGTTGGTTCACCAGCCTCTCCTAATTCCCAAACATATGTTAAAGGATCATTGTCAGCATCACTACTTGACATTCCATTAAAAGTAACTTCTTTTCCTTTAGAATATGAGCCTCCATTAGATGGCGTAATTATTGATGCAACAGGAGGTCTATTTCCAGGTTCAATATTTATTACAACAATATCGTGACTAGTTAATCCTCCTGAATCACTTACCATTAATGTTAAAACTAAATCATCTCCTGGCGTGTCTACCATAACTGAATCAGACATTTGATTGCTTAAATCAATGGGACTACCTAATCCAGATAATGTCCACATATATTGTAAATCATCACCATCAGGATCCGAAGAAAGGGATCCATCAATTGTGAAAAATTCACCTACTTCAAAATCATTTCCTTGTCCCGGTTTTAGAATACGGGCTTCAGGTGTCTTATTTGGAATATCATCGTCATTATTTTCTAGACAGCCACTAAAACACATAAAGACAAAAATGAATGCGATTGCCCAACTCAGTGTTTTTTTCATTATTTATCTAGGTTGTGCGTGTATAAAGAATATGCGTTTGAGTGTTTAAGCAATTAAATTAGTCCTAATAGGTCTTTTTGCACCACATGCTTCACAATGTAAATTCAAAGTACGTCCAGTACGTAAAAACGAAGTATCTGGCCGATTACATTCCTGACATACCACAAATGTTTCAATATATGATTTTATTCTATCTTTAATTTTCTTCTCAGGAACTCTTCCTTGTAATACTAATCTTCTATTATTTACAGAGCCAGCCGTGCCTAATTCTTGAAGAAGAAATTTGTATAAATGAGTTTCATCTCTTCTTAGAGAATCTACGATTTCCGAAAAATTACGTATTATTGTTTTTTTACTTCCTTCATGCATGATATCTGGAATTGGTGGACTAAATCTTTCTGCATTTTGCATAACGTCTTCCAATCCCTCTCTCGCTCTTTCAAGCAGTTTTTCATAGTCTAAATCCACAATCTCCTAAAAAGTCCCTTTCTAAAGGCTTTAGTTTATGGTTTAATTAGAAAACCATATAGAAGTCCCAATGAAAATCCAAAATGTTGAATGAATAAAACTAAAGGTGCATATAGTGTTTGTTTAAGATTTTTAGTTTGGTATCCTACTAGTAGGCCTGCTAACCCCAATATGGCAAAGTAGGCTCCATTCAAAAACAAGGGTAACTTAAAATCAAGAGTCATGTCAAATAATTCTATTTTTTTATATGAGATAAAATAAAGAGATATTAAGAAAATAAATGCAAAGACAAAAGCAAAATATCTAATATCAAAACTGCTAGGGTGCATTTTTGTAACTAGGGCTCTAGTTTTACCATAATTGAACATTTGTTTTAGAAAGGCACTAGGGCGCGATCTACGATGATGCCACACTACCACATCTGGCGAATAAAGAATTTTATGTCCTGCTTTTAGAACACGAATGTCAAATTCTACATCTTCGCCAGGCCAAAGATTACGATGAAATTTTATTTTATTAACAATATCTTTTTTGATAATATAATTACAAGTAGGATTATGAGCAATTTCTCTTGGTTTAGCATGCCCTATCGTATATCTAAATGAAAATAAAAATTTAGAACCAAAAATTCTTCCGACAGCCTTAGCAAAGGGTAATCCTTGTTTAGGTGTAAAATTAGGTCCGCCTACTCCTACGTATTCTTTATTTTGTTTCAAATGTTTTACTGCATTTCTAATCCAATCTTCTCTTAAGATAGTATCATCATCCGTAAATGCAATTAAGTCTCCCTTAGCTTTTTCAGTTCCAATATTTCGTTTTTGACCTGCAGGTACTGGTTCAAAAATTAATATTGTATTTATTCCATTTTCAATAGCTATTTCAGAGTGCTTTTCTATTAAATTAGTATTTTTATCACCAATGAGAATTAGCTCAAATTTATCTTTAGGGTAGTTTAATTCAATTACACTCTTGACTAATCCTCTTATGAATTTCACTTTTCCAGTTGTTGGAATTATAATAGATACAAACGGTTCAGATTTCAATTTTTACCACTCTTATGTTTAATCAGATTGTATGTAAGGATATAAAATACTGCTTAATTCGGTTTTAATATTTTTAATTAGCTCGTGATTTTTTGTAATTGCAACTACTTTTCCTGAACTATAAATATTTATTTTACATTCTTTGAATACAGATAATAAAGAACCAGTATATACTTTTATAATAAATCCGTTTTCTTTAATAACATTCCTAATATTATCTAAGTTTAGTTTCAAATCCGTTTTGGGTTTTAGAACAAAAGATTTGCAATTCAGGCATGGCTTAAAAATTTCAAACACTTTATTTACTCAATTATTCCCAATAGATAACTTCAATTCTAATAGTATATTCGGATGAACCGGTTCTTTCGTGATCGATGACAATAGTCCAATCTCCTAACTCATGAGATTCATCGAACCAAGAACGGTCAGTACTGTTATAATAGTCTAATTCAATAATATTTATCTGCTCAATATCATCATTATTGTGTGTAGTATTGCTGTCTACATGTTCATCATCACTATCATCCGGATTTCTATTTTGTGTAGTATTGTATAAATATAAATCTAAATCTTTTGTATGTACTGAATTACTTTCATATTCTAATGTTGCTCGAATATATCTTGCAGGCAATCCATAAAGTTGGAACATGTGCTCTTGTTGTCCTGAATCTATAGTTCTCGTAGTTTTATAATCATAATTTATTTTCAAATCAATATCGTCTGAATAACTAGATTCATCACTTTCTCCCATTTCATTGGTAATTCTAACTTTAATTATATATAATCCGGAATCAAATTCTCTAGTAATTTCGGGATCTGATGATTCTTTATCAACGGTAAAACCTTCTGAAGAGTCATAGGAAAAATCCCATTCATATTTTATGATGCTACTTTCAGACTCTGATTCTGCAGCTGAGAAGGTATAGCTTATTTGCTCTTCACCATTCATTACCGATTCAGTCTCATCATCAGTATTGACTACAGCCCTAATATCATTTGCATTTTTTTCAATTTTAATATTTTTTGTGGTTGAGGTCGTCTTATCTCCATCACTAACAGTTAATGTTACGGTGTATGTTTTTTCAATGGAATAGTAGTGAATAATTTCCCCATAATTATTAATTTGTCCTATCTTATTTTCATCTTTACCATCACTTTGATCAAAATCCCAGTAGTATTCTAAAACATCATTATCGGGATCACTGCTTCCTTTACCTGAAAATATAATGTCAGTATCAGGTTCAAAAGGAGAATCCCCTTCAATTTTGATTACAGCTAGCGGTGCGCTATTTTCATTATCTTCATCAAGAAAGTCTAAGCATCCTGAAAAAAGGAGTATGCTCATAATCCAGATGGACAAGTATTTCATATTACCTAAATTATATGTGCTGTTATAAATTCTTTTACCATAACTTTGGTGCAGGCGCCGGGATTTGAACCCAGGTTGAGGGGTTGGAAACCCCTAGTCATACCAGACTAGACCACGCCTGCTTAAATTTGTATCTTAAATTGAGAACCAGGTCCACACCCTTCAGGAACCTTTACGTTCACTAATTGTCCAGTTGGGGCTTTAATTTGTATTTGTTGTCCAGCCACGACTCCTGCTGGTACTGTAACAGTCAATATTGTTGGTGCGACCGGAGGTGGAGCTACAGGTTGTGGAGGTGCTTGTACAGGAGGTGGAGCTACAGGTTGTGGAATTGCAGCCATACTCGGTGGAGCTTCAGCCGGAGGTGGAGCTACAGGTTGTGGTGTTTGTGCAGGAGGTGGAGCCACAGGTTGTAGAGGGGCTTGTTGTGCAGGAGGCGGAGCCACAGGTTGAGGTGGAGCTATAGGTTGAGGTGCTCCAGTAGCACCTTCCATACCTGCCCATTCATCACTAAAATCATCCGTATTTTCCTCAGAACCTCCAAAGGCTCCTTTTGATCTTTGTTGAAGACCAAAGACTGCAGCACTTCCTAAACCAATTATAAGAACAATTGAAACTAACCAAATAGGGTCAATAGGTAAGCCACCCTCTTCGTCTAATTTTTCAGTTTCAGGCCCTGAAGTGCTTGCAGCAGAGTTAACGCTAAATGTTATACTTGCTTCATCATATTTTGTATTATCTCCACCAGATGTAACTCTAATTTTTAAAATAGCGGTATTATCTATAGCACTCTCCGGAGCTTTTACTTTAATAAATACAGGAGTTCCTTTTTCTATACTACTTCCTCCCGCATCAACTACAAACGGTTCAGGGATATCTAGAGTCCAATCATTACCTCCAATTTCCCAAGTTGCAGTAACTGTAATGTAATCACTAACTTTAGCATGGTTAATAACTTCTACATATTTTGAAGTACTAACGGATATTCCTGCATCTAAATTTATTTGATCACTTTGAGGCAATTTCAGTTTAATATTATAATTACCTTCAACACGTACTTCAATTTCCGTTTGTATTGCACAAGTATCGAGTAATATTGCTGGACAAGTTGTAACTTTAGCAATTACAATAATAGTTATAACTTCACCAGCATCTGCGCTAGAAGATATTGTAACAGATAAGCTTTCAGTACTCGAGGTTGTTGTTTCTTCAAAGGCATCCAATAGTCCCGTTCCATCAATAGAGGTCCATCCTTGTGGAGGATTGTCTATGGATCCTCTATACCACTCTTTTTTTGTTATTTCGAAATCTACGTTATCAGACCATTTATTCATTATTTGAAAATTAAAAATTATTTTTTCTCCAGGCTCTCCCGTTTTGGTAACGGTCGTGGCAGTAAGGTCTAGACCATATAATACTCTAACATAGGTCGTTAAATCTAAAGTATCTTTTTTATCTCCTGAATTTCCAGAAGTTCCCATTATAGTTATGTCGTCATTATCACCATATTCAACATTACTATCAGTTCCAATTGTTAAAATTACATTTTGGCTTGAGAAAGGCTGAATTGTAATAGAATTCGTATTAAAATCAGCATCCCAATCATTTAAAGAATATGAAAGACTAATAGTATCTTCTTTATTTCCAACATTATTAACTTGAATTAAATATGTAGTTTCACTATCTACATCTACCGAGCCTTGATTAGTTCCACTTTCGGCTACCCCTAAAGAGACTCCAGTTTTTTCATTAACACTTACAGATAATGTCTGTAATTGTTTCGTTCCTTCAGGATCACTATTGTCTTTATCACGGCATTTTAAATTAATATCATATGTTCCATAGAGTGCAGTACTCGTAGCTCTAACACTAACCGTTATTCCTTCTCTTACAGAAGCATCTGGAACTTCAACGGAAGGTAGTGTAGTAGATTCGGATGAAATATCATCTTGTCCATCACTGCTCCACCAAACATCTAGTCCCGAACTATCTAAATCATTAGCATTGGTTATGAATAATTCGAATTCATGTTGAATATCTAAATAATTTTCAATAGATACATTTAAATCAATTGTATCATCAGGGTCTACATTCCCTTCTCCGTTAACCGGATCATCAAACCTAAATTCGTATTCATCGTCAGCGCTTGCTGAGCCCATGACAAGGCTTAGACTAATCATCAATGCCCAAAGCATGAAAGTTCTTAGAGAGGCCATACTATTATTATTCTAACAGACACATGATATAAAAATTATGCTGACAAATTAGTAAAGCCTATACGTAGTCATCTAGTTACTTATTTGTGGAAATCACAGACAATCATTTTCATTTGGATCCAGAGGGTAGAAAGGAATTAGCAGTTAAAGATTTTCTAAATGCCGGCGGAACACGATTGGTTTTAGTTCATAAGCCATATGAGGCTTGGGTAAGGCTTGAAGACTTTAAAGAACAAGTTAATACAACTCTAACCTTAGCTTCAAAAGCCCGCGAGGTTGGTGTTAAGGTTGCAGTAGTAGCATCTCCACATCCCGTAACGCTAGTGAAATTGTTAGATTCTAAGTCACCCTTAGAGGCATCAGAATTATATATTGAGGCAGTAAGTCATTGTACAAATTTAGTTGATGAGAATGAAATAGTAGGTTTGGGAGAACTAGGCCGCCCCCATTTTACAGTCGAGCCCAAAACTTGGGAATTATCTAATAAAGTATTATTTGAATCATTATCCCGGGCAAAAGAAGTTGACGCTTCAGTTGTACTTCATACTGAAACTGGTACGCCTGAAGTTATGGCAGATTTAGCAGCCCTTGCGTCTAAGGCTAATTTTCCAAAAGACCGTTTGGTAAAACATTATGGAGGTCCCGGTTCGATAGAAGATCCGAATGGCTTAGTCGTATCATTGACTACTTCTTTAACAAATATACGTTATGCAGCAGTTCAAAAATCAGATTTTATGTTGGAAACAGACTATTTGGATGATCCCAATAGACCGGGTGCTGTAATGGGGCCAAAATCAGTTCCTCGTAAGACAATTAGAGCTTTAGAGGAGGGAATTATAACCGAAAAACAAGCAAATAATATTCATTCTAAAGTACCTGATAGGGTGTATAGAGAATTTACTTAAACTTCAACCTTTTCATCAGTTTTGAGTTCCCATTCTAAATTGAGTCTCCATTGACGGCACCATGCTTCGATAACATGCCTCTCATGATTTGTTCCCTTAAATTCAGTTATAGTGACATCCTTACCTCTTTTTGACATTTTAAAGGCTCCAGTCATTCGCGTTGAACTAAAAATAACATTACATGCCCCTAATCCAAACTTTTGCTTAACATCTTCACTAAGATAATGGGCTAATCGGTCGCCTTGATTTAGAACGAAACTTCCTTGAAATAAGTGACCTTTAACATGTTCTAGATCATTTTTTAGAATCCAATAGAGTATATCACTATCTTCTTTTAAAAATCCTTTAACAAGAATTTCTTCAGATTCTAGTCTTAGAAGAATACTTCTAAGTTCAGCCATTGGGATTTCACCTTTCAAAAGCATTCCAAGCCCTTCAGCAGAAACAATACCGAATGACATGATTAGTCTTTTCACAACATTGAATTTTGCTTCTTCAGGTTCATAGATTCGATTGACTGGTAAGGTCCGATAGTTTCCTCTTGTAGTTCTTACTAAATTTAAAGATTGATAAAGTCTAGCTAAAGATTGTTTGAAAGAATCAGGATCCATTCCACTTCTACGATATAATTCTTCTCTTGGTAATCCTTTTGAATCAATAGCTAGGGCCAATAATCTTCGGTCATCAGGTTCAGGTGGCATATTTCGAGCATCACGATAGATAATTGCATCTCTAACGGTGCAGTAAGTTGAGTATCCTGGAATCATAACTCCTTGAACTAATTCCATTTCATTTCCATAATCTCTTGGATGAAAGAAACGCCCCTGAATTCTTAATGATAATTCATATTCAGATCGTACTCCTCCCATTTCACGGAATGCCATTGAGGCATCATTGTATCTTTTTTCAGGATGTATACATTGTCTCCACAGTAAATATCCATAGATTTCCCTTTCTTGATATGTTCTATTTATCACTGGACCTTTAACTAACCAATTCCGTATTCTCTGGTACCCTTTCTGTTCAAATTGGTTTATAATATCTTCATCTAAATCTTCAACTTTTGTGCTAGCAAAAGCCTTTACTCTTATGATATTACTGTGGAAATTTTCTTGATAAGTTGCAAATTCATCTAAACCATCTAAGAAATCGCTAATTGGGGTATCGTCATCAAGAATTACTTCTCTAACATCTAATAATCCTGACATCGCCCAAGATTCCATATATCCGGCTACCATTCCTCCACAAATGATTGGATTAGTCCATGCCTCACCATATGACGAATACATTTCTCTTCTAATATGAGTTAGGATTGGATCTCTCCATGAGGTCACTCGCACAGTTCTTTTCTCAATAGTATTTTTAATGAGTTCAACTTCCTCTTTGAGACAATAAGTGAAGAGACGGGTGGCTCCAACCACTACAATTTTCGCTATTAAATTCTCTTCTTGAAGTGAATTTAAAATATTTCGAGTTATATTTAGTGGCAATCCACATTCTCTTCTTAATTCAGCAAAAGTTAGAGGCCCATTGCTTCGTAATTGATCAATCATTAACTTTCTTTCTGGTTTTTCAGGTGCTTCATATTCATTAAGAAGACGATAACGATTATGTGTTGTCCAGGGATTTCTATGTCTATTGTAGCGATGAATCATGAGTTTTTCTTCTAATGCTCTTAGTGCCCCGTCTACTAATTCGGTTTTTATTTCCAATTCTTTTGTAATTTCGCTTTTTGAAAGAGGTGGGCTTCTCTTTAACATATCTACAATTAAATTCTGTATTTTTCCATCAGCTTCTCTTCTGAATAAAGCTTGATATATTCCAACTCTATTGGCGGGTACGTATCTCAATTTCCCGGCTGAAAATCGGCCTTGTAATATTGCATCCGAGTCTCTCCATTCCCACCACTCTTCTAAATCAGGATTTTCTAATCTATGGAAAACAGTTCGAGGCGATGCAACATCATTATGTTGATCAAATAAAGTTTGGAGACTTGGAAATTTCTTGAAAAGTTTTTGATCGATATATTCTCTTAATATTTTTTCTGGAACTACGTCTATATTTCCTAAAGCTTGAGCTTCTAAGTAGATTATATCTTCAGCTAAGAGATATTGTGGCGAACTTCGTCCTAAAATAAAGTTTCCACCTTGTATTGTGCCTTGTTCTTCAAGTTCGTATAATGTTTGATTAATAATTTCTTCAGGCAATCTAAGTTCTAAGGAAATGTCCTCTTTAGATCTAGGACCTGTAAATCCCAAATGCTTGATAATTACCCAATCTAATGCTTTTTCGTAGGATATTGTAGTCTTGATATCTCTTCTTATAATTCCATTTGGAGTTTTACAAACCAAATAGTTTTGTTCTAATTCTTCACAGATTTTTTTTGATTTAATATCTTTTACTTTTTCTAATTTGTCATATACTTTCTTAGCTTGTTTTGATAATTTTTCATCAATACCATAAATTGCCTTGTAATATGGAACCATTTCAGGCATAACAAATAATGAATCCTTATTTCCATTCCATACAGATTCTACAATATTTTCTTCAATCATATAGTTACATAGTTCTTGTATTTCGGTAGTAGGCATATCAGACATGCGATAGATTGATTTTTCTTGATCATTTAATAGATAAATTCCACCAATTTGTTTTATCGCTTGAATTACTCCTTCATTGCTTCCAATAATAGGTTTCTTTTCGTTGAAGTATCCTTCTATCATATCTTTTTCAAATCTAGGTTTGTCTCCACCCCCTTCTTCAAGAACTCTCCCTAATACTTGAGAATGTAATTCCCTTAATAGGGCGGAACGATCCTCCATTAGAACAATATCACTAAGTCCAGATAGGATTAAACTATGAGATAAGGGAGATGGAACTGGTGAATAAGTTCTGTAATGAATCTTTCTTTTTCCATTTTCAATATCATCTATAATGACTTGTGCATTTTTTAAATCAAAAGCATCATGTAATACTTCACGATATGCTTCTTCTAGCATAGGAAAAGTACCAACTTCATTAATGGCTTCTAAAACTTGTGCGGTTCTCAATTGTTGCCTTGGTAATGATATTTCTCTACCTTTGTAGTTCCGTAGAACCATGAATGAACGATTAGCACAGTGTCTAAATCTTTGTGCAAAGATTTCGGTATTGGCAATAGATTTCCGTAATAATGGTTCTAAATTTTTTGGCATTAGTCTGTCAGCAATTCCTTCAATTGCCAATCTAGTCGGAAATGTTAATAAAAATGCATCATCACTTAATGAAATCCTAACACTTCCTCCAATTTCGTTTCCTAGTTGGAATGCAAATGCTCTTGCCAAAGCATCATTGACTCTTCTACCAAAAGGAAAATGGAATATTGCTCCATTCCGTCCCCTATTATCGATATATCCTTCAACCATAAGATCTTTGTCTGAAGGGATAAATCCACAAATTTTCTTCTGTTCATCTAAATGCGAGATTATAGTTCTAGCAGCACCTTTGTCTAATTTAAATTCATCTTCAAGCCAACTATAAATTTCTTCTTCGGTAAGTTTTAATTTTTCCTCAACTTCACCTCTGAATCTTCCAACAGCTTCAGATAAATCAAAAGAACGCGGTAACATTTCTCCAGACCAAGAAGGTACGGTTGGTTTTCTCCCAAGTCCATCTTTTACAACCACAGTAGATCTATTCGATTCTAAAAATTGATATGTTCGCCCTCCCAGAACAAAAATATCATTTTTGGATAGATTTTCAACAAATTTTTCAGATAAGTTCCCTAATTGGGCGCCTCTTCCTTCAAGGACGACTGCATAGTTTATCTCCTGCGGAATGGTACCTATATTCATATTATAAATTTGACGTGAACCTCTTTTTATTCCAATTTCACCTACAGTTTTATCATACCAAATTTTAGGATAAACACCGTGTTTTTCTAATGCATTTCCACCCAAGAAATCCAATATTTCTAAAAATTCATTTTTAGATAAATTACGATATGGGTATGCCGAAATTATGAGTTTATACATTTCCTCAACATTCCATGTTCTATCCAATGACATTCCAATGATAGACTGAGCTAAAACATCAGTAGCTTTTTCAGGTATTGAAACACGATCAATTTCTCCAGCATAAGCCGATCTAACTAAAACGGCACATTCAATTAAATCGTCGGAATCAAATACAACCAGTCTACCTTTTGATATGGCTCTTAAAGCATGCCCAGATCTTCCAATACGTTGTAGGCCTTTTGCAATAGATTTAGGGGATCCAATTTGAACAACTAAGTCCACATATCCAATATCTATCCCCAATTCAAGACTCGTTGAAGAAATTACGACATCCATTTCTCCTCCTTTTAATTTTTTCTCAACATCAAATCTCATTTCTTTTGATAATGAACCGTGATGTGCAGCTAATTTTTCGATTCCTCTTTCTTTAAGTTGTAATGAAATAGATTCAGTTCCGGCTCTTGTATTTGTGAAAATTAAAGTGGTTCGGTGATCTTTAATTAAATCCACGAGAAGATCATACATTTTCGAATTAATAACTTCGGTCGAATGTAAAGTAAGATCGTCGACAGGGCAAAGAACCCTTAGGTCTAAATGTTTTCTTTCCTTAACATCTACAATATTTACATGCCTTGGTTTCCCTTGGTAGTACCCTCCTAGAAATCCCGCAATATCTTCAATAGGTGCTTGAGTTGCAGATAATCCTATTCTTACAGGTTCACGATCGATAATCTGAGCCAATCTTTCAACGGAAAGTGATAGGTGTGTGCCTCTCTTATTATTGGCTAAGTCGTGTATCTCATCTAAAATAATATATTTAGTTCTTTTGAAATGGTCTCTAAATTTTTTGGATGATAATAAAAGACCTAAACTTTCAGGAGTAGTAATTATGATATGTGGTGGCTTCCTAACCATCCGCGCTCTTTCTTTAAGTGACGTATCACCTGATCTAACTGCTACTTTAATTTCAGGTACGTCTATTTCTAATTCTTTAGCCAATACCATCATTTCTTCAAGAGGTTGTTTTAAATTTCGATCAATGTCATTTGCGAGAGCTTTTAACGGTGAAATATAGATTGCATGGACACCATCTTCAAAATTATCTTCACGGTGGAGTTTAAGAAAATTATTTAGAATACTTAAAAATGCAGTTAAGGTTTTCCCAGTCCCGGTTGGACTTGAAACAAGGACATTTTTATTTTTCTCTATTAATGGGACTGCCATTGCCTGAGGCGGAGTTAAATCATCAAACTTGTTATTAAACCAAGTTCGAATTAAAGGTTCAAAACCATTCAAAACTTCTTCTTTAGTTTTTCTATTAGTTATGTATGTTACCATGATTTTTGATTAACCGTTTGTCACAGAATAGCATAGGGTGTAATAGGCTATGGGTATTATAGGCACAAATTGTGCTAAACTCTTTTTAGCCCCCCTCAGTCGCATTTTTGAGCCATCGTGGCTAAGGGGTATAGCGGTGCCTTGGTAAGGCGCAGGTCGTGGGTTCGATTCCCACCGATGGCTCCATTATTGGACATAATAGGCTCTATGGCCCTTAGCCCATTTTGAAATATTAATACATTCCACAATTTTGAAATTAGATTTTAATTTCTCTTTGTACTGAGCAATAATTTCGTTATCATTTCCTTTAATGGATTTTGATTTAAGCATTAGAAAACCACATTTAGGTTTAAAATAAGTATAGTTTCTTATAAAAATATCTAATTGATTACCTTGAGCAATGTCTTGGTATATTATCTCTGGAGAATTAACATGGGGCTGATAGTATTTTGGAAGCTGCGCATCACCTAAGAATGGGATAATATTTTTTTTTTCTTCAGCCAAAAGAAGTAATTCAGCCATTGAAGTAGGGGAGATATCTACTCCAATAATTCGACCATCAGAACAAATATTGCTAAGAAAACGTATAGTGGTTCCTTCTGCAGCTCCTAAATATAAGACAATGCTTTTTTTGGTAAATGGCCAATATGCTCCCTTTGCCAATATATATGCAGATAATTTTGAATGATATGGGTTCCAAGTAATCCAATTCTTATTTTCTTTAATTTCTAAGAATGATCTTTTTTTTCTTATGCCGTTCGGCAAGTTCATAATTACCCAAGTCCTTGTTTTTCAGCTTCTAAGGCTTCATTTATTCCGGGATCAATCACTCCAGTCCATTTTTCAGCTCCGATTATATTTGTGGAATCAATTCCTTCTACCCATATCTCTAATCCTTCAAAACTACTTCGATTCCCTTGAGGTACCACAAATTTATATTTTGCAGATTCGGTGGTTGGTAAACCTACAGACCAAATAACATGACTTCCTTCCTTTTTCCCAGGTCTAGGTAATTCTTCTGTAATTTCATGGCCTGGTACTTCCACTCTTAATTTGAAATTAGCTGACCTTAAACGATAATTAATAATCTTAATTTCTATTTTAATTTGATCAGTTTCAAATTCTATTTTTTCTTCAATCCAAACAACATCCATTATTGCTGCTACTATTTTGTCCAGATTCGGCACTGGTTTACCTACAACACTTGATGCTTTTTCAGCAATAGCTGGTAAAACTTTTTGAACTAAATCAAATTTTTCACTAACTTTGGCTCGTTTTTTTTGTTTTTTAAGGTGTTTTGAAAGAGTTTTAGCATTGTTTCGCAAGGCTAGTTTTATCTCTTTTTTAATCTCTTCTATATCTGCAATTGCTTCTTTTGCCTCAGATGTGAAGGGTATATTTGTTGAAGCTACATGGACTAGAATAATTGCAGGACCACTTGGCGTACCTTTTCCACCTTTTTGATCAAGTCCATAAAGCCTCCAATTGATATTTTGAATAGCTTTAGTAATAGCACAACCTCCAGCCTGGTAAAGCAAAGGAACTCTATTTGCAAATCTTAGAATTTGTACGGGTTGATCTTTTGGTAAGTTCCCTCCATAAACCATTCCGACTTCAACTAAGAAAGGAGTACCTGAAAAAACAGAGGGCGTTCTGCTAATAGGTAGTGTGTAAAAGTCAGGCCTATATTCTTCTAAAACTTGTTTTAATCCTAACTTTATTAATTTAGGCCCTATGGGTACCAAGACTCCACTTGTTGGTGTTCTTATCGATGTTACTTTGAATGCTTCTATTAATTTTTTAACTTCAACTCGAGTCGTATCTTGTGGCCTAACTAAGGGTGCTAATCTTGTTTTTTTCAAAACATCACTTATACTTTTAGTTCCCATTGATGAGAAATCTTTACGGAGGAAATTTCCCATTTGATGCTCAGAACTATGATGAGCCATACGCATTAATTGGCCTAATTCAACTCCATGTGGATGAGGTTTGACACCTTCAGTTGGTAATTTAGGAAGTTCATGACTTACTCTATCAAACAAGAAAACTTTATCTTCAGGATTTTTGAAAATTATTTTAGCATGAGGATTTACAATAGCAGTAGACTTGAGATACTCTAAAACGGAGGGTCTAGCCTCACGATATCTTCCTTTGATTGCAAATTCCACTCTAGTTCCGTGGTACTTTTCAGGATAAAGGCCATCCTCATTAGGCTCTTCAGTATCATTTTTCCAGACAAAATCTTCAGTTCGCTCAATATTACCTCTGTTCTTTCTGGTATCTAGCTTCATAGTTATTCGATTTGCCAAATGCTCTTTTGATATTCTAGTACTAATAATTGCAGATCGGCCTGTTGTTAATTGACCATACATTATAGCGGCTGAGATTCCGATACCTTGTTGTCCACGAGATTGCTTCCCACTTCCGAAACGAGAACCATACAGAAGTCGTCCAAAAACGTTTGGTACATTCTCTTCAATAATTCCAGGGCCATTATCCTCAATTGCAATACTTAATTCATTTTTTCCTAAATTACCAATTTCTATTTTTAATTCAGGTAGAAATCCAGCCTGTTCACATGCATCTAAACTATTGTCCACTCCTTCTTTAACAGCCGTAATCAACGAATGAGTAGGATTATCAAATCCTAGAATATGTCTGTTCTGTTCAAAGAATTCTGAAACGGGAATATCTCGTTGTTCTTTTGCGAGTTGATGCGCCTTAGTTTTAGGTTTCTTTTTACGTTCCTTTCTTTCTATCTTCTTCACTTCAATCGGAGGCTCTTCGATTATTTTTTCTTTCTCCGATTCTTTTTTTTTTTCTAATTCAGTTATATTTTTTTCTGTGGTTTTTTTTTTCACTACTTTATTAACCTCAGTTGGAGGCTCTTCAGGAGAATTATCTTCATCTTCGAAATCGAAGGTCATTTGACCCATGTTTAACCATGTAAAAGCCAATAATTAAGCGGTATGGGCAGCATCAAAGAAAGTTTATCTTACAAAATTTGGATTTCGGAAGTTGATTCTTTAGTATTTTACCATTCCAATGTCCACAGCCTAAGAATCGATTCTTGTTAGTCATTAGTAAAAAACCAGGGATTATAGATTTATTATTTTCTAAGATTAAATCTTCACCTCTACAATACTTCTTTGTATTTTCATTATCAAGTTCTACGTAATTTCTAGTAATATATCTTCCAAAAAGTTGGAGGAAATTGGTTGTTGGCTTAGGGCTTTTATCAAGTCTGAAAATACAAATGCCCTTACTTTCTGGAATAATTCTTTCCAATTCTAGAGTATTTGCTAGATATATTTTATTTTTTGATCCGGAATACCAAATATATCCCTCCCAAATTTCAGGATTTATTCCAAAGCGTTCGAGACAGTACTCTAAAAGCAAGTTTTTTTTCACTTCTTCTAATTGCTTCAATATTTTTCCATCCTAGCTATAAAGAAGGCATCAGTGTCATTATGATGCGGCCATACTCTCATGCATTTTTTCACTTCTGAATTATAGCTCTCATTATTCCATTCAGTTATTCCAGATTCACTTCTTAGGTTTTCGATACTGATAGTTTTCATTTTTAGATCATACTTGTCTAAGGTTTCGCTAACTACCTTTTCATTTTCATCAGGAGAAAACGTACAAGTCGAGTAGACAATTGTGCTTCCTGAGGGTGCCATTTCACAGGCTTTGCTTAATAATCCATTTTGAAGTTTGTTAAATCTAAGATAATCCCTTTCTTTCCAAGTTCGGGCCACTGCATTTTTTTTACGAATCGTGCCTTCTGAGCTACATGGTGCATCAACAAAATATAAGTCTGCACTTGTGTTTGGAAATGATTTAAAATCTCTTAGTGTTACAGAAGTGTTTGTAACTCCAAGTCTGTCAAGATTCCCCCTCAATGACTTTAATCGGGCATGTCTAGCATCATTTGCAATAATATGGCCTTTATTTTCCATCATAGCTGCTATTTGTGTTGTCTTCGAACCAGGGGCTGCACAACAATCTATGATTTTAATATCCTTAATTAAATCTTTAACTATTAATGGTGGAATCATCGAAGTAAGCTCTTGGATATATATTTGACCAACAAAATGTTCTAAACTACTACCCAAATTATTTAGTTCTGAAATATGGGCATTATCATTCCATTTGGTAGTCTTTATGTTAGAATCATATTCCTTTAATTTGTTTATCACCGTTTTTTTCTTTTCTTTTAATGTATTAACTCTAAAAGATTGTTTCAGGGGTATATTAATTGAATCTGCAAATTTCTTTTCATCATCAACTAAACAACTATATCTATCTATAATATTATTACGTATATTTTGATATTTATCCATTCCTAAGCCATTACGATTCTAGCTTTTGGTTCTTCCACATGGGACATAACATTACGTGTGTCTACTATTAATGAGGCATATTTCCCGATTAAGTCATAGTTCGTTTTAGTATGATCTGTAGTAATTAGGACTGCATCATATTCCTTAATATTATCAGCAGTTAAATCAATACTTTTCAAATCTCTAAATGTTTTTACAAATTGATCATGATAGTCCATATTTGCTCCTTTATAAGTCAATAAATCTATAATCTTAATTGCAGGTGATTCTCTTATGTCGTCAATATCTTTTTTATATGCCAGACCCACTACAAGTATTTTACTTCCATTGATACTTTTCTTATCATCATTCAAAGCTTTTCCAACTCTGTGAGCTATATGTTCCGTCATTTTCCGGTTAATCTCACCTGCTAATTCGATAAATCGAGCTTCAGTATTAAATTCCTTCGCTTTCCATGAAAGATAAAATGGATCAATAGGTATGCAATGTCCTCCCATACCTGGTCCGGGATAAAATGGCATAAATCCAAAAGGCTTTGTTTTTGCTGCATCAATAACTTCCCAAATATTTACTCCCATCCTATCTAAAATTAGTTTTAATTCATTAACCATTGCAATATTTACAGCTCTGAAAATATTTTCCATAAGTTTTGTAGATTCAGCAGCCTCCATCGAACTAACTTTTACAGTTTCAGATACAATTGTTTCATAAAGTTCACTTGTTAATTGTAAGCAGTTATCAGTATATCCGCCTATTACTTTAGGTATTTTAGATACACTAAATTTTTTATTTCCCGGATCTTCCCTTTCAGGAGAGTAAGCTAGGAAAAAATCATCTCCAGTCTTCAATCCTGTTTTTTCAAGTAGTGGTTTTATTATTTCTCTTGTGGTTCCAGGATATGTAGTGGATTCAAGGATGATTAGTTGACCTTTAGATAAATTTCTTGATATTTCATTAGTTGCACTTTCAATATAAGTCATGTCTGGCTGTTCATGTTCATCAAGAGGAGTTGGAACGCAAATAATTAGGCAATCCATATTTTTTATTTTGGTAAAATCAGCTGTAGCTTTTCCTTTGTCTTCACTAATAAATTCAGTCATTAAATCCGAAGAAATATGTTTCATTATTTGTTTTCCGTCATTAAGGTCATCTACGCGTTTTTTATCTTTATCAAATCCAGTTACTGAGAATCCAGATTTTACGAATTCTAATCCTAAGGGAATACCAACATACCCCATTCCAATAATGCCAATTTGCGCATTTCTTGTCTTAATTTTATTGGATAATTCATTTATGAGGGCTTTCATGCTATCCAAACTATTGTCAGGGGGTATAAATTACGTTATAGCTCTAGTATCCAATCGAAAGGATCACTATCTGTACCAAATTGGATACCTGTTAAAATATCGTATAGTTTTCTTGTAATATTTCCAACATCTCCATTTGAGAATATGTGTTCTTTATTATTATACTTTATTGACCCTATTGGAGAGATTATTGCAGCAGTACCTGCACAAAATACTTCATCGGCCTCCATAACTTCATCAATACTTATTCGTCTTTCTTCTATATTCATTCCTAATTTTTCTTTAGCTATGCGTATTACTGAATCTCTAGTTATACCGGGAAGAATAGAGCCCGTTAATTCAGGAGTTATAATATTCCCATCCTTAATTGCAAAAAAGTTAGCAGCCCCTACTTCTTCCACGTATTTTTCTTCAGCTGCATCCAAGTATATTATTTCAGCAAATCCCATCTTTTTGGCGTTGCCACTTGGTAACATTCCAGGGACATAATTCCCTATGGCTTTCACACCTCCAGTTCCCTTGAGAGGTGCTCTGTGATAATCGGTTGAAACTATTAGTTTTATAGGTGATAAACCTCCTTTAAAATAAGGTCCAACTGGCGAACAATAGATAATAAAGGTATATTCAGTTGAAGGGGCTACTCCAAGTCCCTCAGCCGATCCAAAAATAATAGGTCTTATGTACAATGCTCCTTTTTCCGTAGGTGGGATATAATCTGAATTGTCTTTGACTATTTTTTTCACAGCATCCATAAAAACATTTTTTGGTATTTCAGGCATGGACAATCGAAGACACCCCTTTGCAGCTCTCTCGGCATTTTTTTCAGGTCTGAATAACAAAATTCGGCCACCATCGGTCTTGTAGGCCTTCATTCCTTCAAATAACCCCTGTCCATAATTTAATACAGTTGAAGCCGGAGATATTGAGATATTTCCATAAGGAACCAATTCTCCAGTATTCCAATTGTCACCTCGTTTACACTTTGTAACATACATTGAACGCGTTTCTGTAAATGTAAAAGTCAAGTCATCAAAATTAATATTGTTTGTTTTCAAGTATTAGTCTCCATAAATCGTTTTAATTTCTCTTCTAGAAGTGGCATATCCTTCAAATCTACAAAAGAAATACAAATTCGCAACCCCTCATGTCTATTTGAACCGGTCGATTTTAGAGTAATTGTTGAAATTCCATATCTCATCAATTCTAGCATTAAATTATTTCCATCAAAATTTGGATAAGACATAGTTAGGTAGAAGCCATCACCAACAGTTTCATCCATATCTTTTTTGTAAACTTGTTTGAAACCATATTTTAAGAAAAGCTTTCTGACATGCTTGGCTCTTTCTCCATATTCGCTAGTAATCTTAACAAAATTGAATTCCCCATCAGTAGATGCTTTCAGTATTTTAGCTAAAGCAAATTGAGCAGTATGGCTAACTCCTGATGTAGTGACATACAATCCACCCAAAGAAAAGGCATGTCCAAATCGTTTTCTACCACAAAAATCTTCGAGCCCCTGAAATTCCATTTTATCTAACTTCGGAGAAATAATTGCAAGTCCACATCTTGGCCCTGGTAATGAAAACGCTTTGGAGGCTGAAATTAAGGTTACCCACTTTGTTCCAAATTTTCCAATTGTAGGGATATATGGTTTTTGATGAGGTTGTGAATAATCTTTTCTAAAGTCCATTCCTAAATATGCTAAATCTTCAATTGCTAATATATTATTATTGTCACAAATATCGGCAATACCTTCTAATTCACTTTCAGTTAGGCAAGACCAACTAGGGTTATTTGGAGATGACCAAAGAATACCTCCTATATTGCCATTTTCAACTTTTTCATTAATGGCTTTAATTAATTCGTCACCCCTATTATCGTATAGTTCAATGCCTTTACTGTTCAATCCTAAGAATTTAGCTTGATATCTTGTTACTGGAAAGGTAGGGTCCAAATATAAAATAGTGTCTTTTCCCGGGTACATATTTCCAGCTAGGGCTTGCGAAATATACCCTCCTTGTAATGAACCACATGTTGGAATTACATTCTCAGGACCTACATTTATATCTAAAAAGGCTTTAACAAATTCACTTCCTGCAAATTTTAGTTCGGGAATTCCATCAAAGGGTGGATAGAAGCCTTGCATTCCTTTGTCAATAGCTTCTTTTTCAGCTTCTTTAGCAATATTAGAAGGAGGTATGTTTGGAATTCCCATTTCCATTCTAATGAATTCAATATTGCTTTTTTTACTTATAATTGTAGCTAAACGATTTGTTTCACGGATGGATAAATTATTTTGATCGAATCCGGTTTCATCAAATATCTCTTCTAATATTTTTTTTGATACTGGTATATTTTTTGCCAAATTTAACCTCTTTAAACCAAAGTTCATTAGACCCCTTGCTAAAAGGCTTACATAAATTTTATAAATGGCTTATTATATTTTAGAACTGATTAATATGATGCCAGTAGAATTGACTAGTAGTTTATTCAAAGAATTAAGAGGCCGTTCTTGTAGAATACTTGCTGAAGATGGTTGGACTCAATCACGTCTTGGTAATGCTTTAGGAGTTAGTCAAGTAATGGCTGGTAATTATTTACATACATTACCAACACGTTACAAAGAACCAATTGAAAGTGACTTGCAAGTAGCTGCAAAATCATTAGCCGAGATTCTCAAAGAAGGTGATGCCTCATCTTGGAAATTATCAATTCAAGTTGATAATCATGAATTGAATATAAATTTTCCAGTTCAGGGTAGTCGTGAAAGGACCTTGGTTAAGATTACAGATATGCGAAAACGCTTGGCAAGAGTAATTCCTTTACTTTCTCCACAAGTAAGAGTGAATATTGCGATAGCAACAAATGAAGCTGTTGAAGTATCAGATGTTGCAGCTTTTCCAGGTCGTTTAACGCCTATTGGAGGTCAGGCTCGCCCACTTTCTTCAGCAAAATTTGGGGGGTCTTTTCATTTGTCAAATTTATTATTAGAATTGCGAAAGTTTGATTCAAAAATATTAGTAATAATCAATCTTAGATGGGATTCTATTGTTTCAGATATATTAGAAAAATTGCAGATTGTATCTGCTAAGTTAGAAAGAGTTGGAGAAAAGTTATCAGTTCATAAGGAATCAACAGAAGCTGAAGCTTTGATAGATGAAGGTGGTTATGGTTTCGAACCTTCTTTATACATTATTGGAAAGAATCATGAAAGGGTTTGTAAAATTGTTGAAAATTTAGGCCAGTCCATGGAAGTTATGGCATGATATCTTCAAGTATTGCTTATATCTTATTGTTCAGTTCATTAGCTTTTTTTGCTTGGCTAGGTTATCGAGAGTCTTCAGAAAATGAATTAGATAATGACTATTTTTTATCAGCTCGCGGTAGTCAAAATTGGATAATGATTGGACTTAGTTTGTTTGCTTCTGGGATGGGGATATGGATTCTCTTTAGCCCTTCAGAAGTTGGGTATTATGGTGGATTCTATGATGTATTTGGGTATGCTTTATCTTCAGCCACTCCATTTCTTTTATTAGCTTATTTAGGTCCTATAATTCGTAGATTAACTCCCGATGGTGTGACTCTTGCAGATTTTGTTCGTCAGAAAATGGGTCGCCCAATGCAAATTTATGTAGGTATAATTTCTATAATTTATATGTTTACATTTATGTTTGCAGAGTATATTGCAATTGGACGTGCCGTTGAATTTTTATCGGGAATTGATTTTTTAGTTCCTATAGTTTGTGTTGCAGTCGTTACAACTTTTTACACAGTAATTGGTGGTCTACCTGTTTCAATTAAGACTGATCGCATACAGTCATTATTCATAATTTGGTTGATAATTTGTATTATTTTACTTATTCTCAATGAAGGTATTGGTAGTTCCATTGATGATGCTAGAGCCTACACTCCCGAAGATATTGAATCAGGATGGCACCATGGAAGTATTAGTGATTATTCAACATTTAAAGCAGGTTTAGCACTGGTATTAGCAATAACTGCTGCAGAAATGTTTTCACAGGGTAATTGGCAGCGCACTTGGGCTTCAAAAGATGATAAAGCTTTACAGAAAGGGGCAATTATGGCCTCAGTTCTTTGTTTTATTGCAGTATTACTATTTGGTTTTTTAGGGACAGTCACTGCTGGTCGAGGGGCTATTATTGATCCTTCTATTGCATTTTTTGAACTAATTCATGATTACCCAGAACCAATATTGGCTATGTTATTAGTTCTCGGTGTAGCTTTAGTTTGTTCTAGTATAGATACACTTCAAAATGCAGTTATTGCCGTGGTTTCTAGAGATTTAACAGATTCTAAGTTTGATATCCAACAGACCCGATATGGCGTAATTGCTATAGCTCCAATTGCAATTATATTGGCATGGTATTATTCCGAAGATGCATTAAGTGTTTTCAGAATTTTTTTGGTGGCCGATTTGTTTGCAGCAGCGACAGTACTTCCGATTTTCTTATCCTTATCTAATAGAGTTACCGCCAATGGAGGTTTGGCCGGATCTATTTTTGGATTGCTTTCAGTAGTGATTTATGGTACTTACACTTCAGATTTACAAACTGGAATAGATTATCTGACAAATCCCGTTAATGAGGTTGACCTAGCCAATCTTGAGGTATTTGTATCTGCACTTCTTGGTTCAGCCTTAATGACTTTTCTAGTTTCTGAGATAGAAAATAGTCAATCGTGAGGCAATACAAAATTACCTTGAATTAGTAGTAGATTTCCGCTATGACAATCGATAGTTACAGTTCCGGTAGGTCCTATTTCATTATGCACGCCTCTCCCTCCCATGGTTAATTTTTCATGTTGAAGATTCCATCTTGCTCCTGTAACGCTAACGCGAGCCTCAGGCATTGCAATGAGTGAAAATAAGGTATTCTCAGCACCTTCTATTTGTTTTGAATCGAGAATAGCTTGTATTGTAAAGTGTTCATCAATAAGACTAATTTTAGAGTTAAATACTAAACCTAATGCTGCCAAGGTATGGTCTATTCTACCACCAGACCATCCAACTATCTGAATATCAGTTGAACCCTTTTCAATTGCATAATCAACTGCTTTTTCTAAATCTGTTTTTTGAATATTTTTATTTGAAACAATCCATTCTTCTAGTTTTGTCGCATTTTTATCAGATATCGAATCTAAATCTCCAATTATGTAATCAGGCATAATATTGTGTTTTAATAATCGATCAGCCCCTCCATCTGCTGCAATTACGAGTTTATCCTTTGCTAAATCAATTATATTACTATTTAGTGGCCTATTTCCTACTATTAATGTTTTCATATCTTATTTAATTAATGTATCCTTATTTTTATTAATTTGTCTCAAGTATTTCTTTCCAAAGAAAGTGAATAGTTTGCTTCTTAAATTTCCGTTTTTTACTTTATTTCGATAGTTTATCTTATCATATATATCCATAAAGTTCTTATCAGCATGATATTTTTTCCTAATATTTTCATATTTTTGTTTATCAAATTGTTTCCAAAAATCATCATAAGTAAAATAACAAGTAGAAAAAAAACCTTTGAAAATACCGTTATCAAAAGAAAATTTTTCAAATGCTTGATTTATTCTCTTTGACTTGTTATTGGTGTTTTTAATTCCGTATATTCCTAAATCAATAATGATATCATCTTTACAAATATCAGTCTTTCTTGTACAAAATATTTTTTCCGGATTATGATTGTCTATTATTGGGCATAACCAGCGAGGGTATGTCCCTGTCATTTCATCTGCTAAATCTATCGCACCTTTTAATTTTGATAGTGGCACTCCAATATCTGTAGCAATAACGTATTCATCTCTAGTATAATCTCCAACTATACGATTGGCAGCATGAAAATATTTAGAAATATTATACTTCCCATGGCCTGGAGATGCGTCTAATATTTTCTTAGGTATCAGTGAATACATCAATCCAGCATAAATATAATCTCTAATCTTATAAGGAGAGTATAGATAATGTCCCCAAAAAGCAGAATAACTATATCGTTCTAAGTAGTCCAGTAATCTCAAATAACTCGATTTCTTTTTCTTTGCGATTTGTGCATAAATACACATGTGACGCTGTTTTAAAATATCTTTATCTTTTATGACTGAAACATCATTAGGATTTACATCGCTGATAAAATTTGCAGTTACGATAGTATAATCTTCTTTTTTATTCTGAAAAGCTTCAATGAAGTCGTCATTCTTCTTCTTAATTTTTCTTTGAAATTCTTCATAGAAGTTCTCGAATGAGTCATAATGAAAGTAATTTACTTTAACATATTTTTCACAGGAAACTAATTTTGTTTTGACCCTTGTGATAATCCCCATCGTGCCGTAAGTTCCTCCGATTCCATAATATAGATCAGGATTTTTCAACTTTGAAACATTTTTCATTATCTCGCCGTTGCCTAGGACAATATCAAAATCGATTACATTATCATTAAAAAAACCATGAATGTATGAACTTGATCCTAAACCTAATCCAGCAAGACATCCCCCTACTGTAAAATTATCTCCTTCTGGTAGAGAGGGGATTATTTTTTTCCTTGGAATTGTTGCCCGGTTCACTTTACCTATAGTTACTGCAGATTCACAATCAATATATTTGCCATCTATTGAAAGTATATTTGTTAGATTTCCAGTATCAATTCGGTTTTGATTCTTTTTAAATTTCAAATCTCTGTAATTATGTCCTTTCCGATTTGTAGTAATTAATTTCTTATTTAATTTGATGGATTCTGAGATTTTTTTTACTTTTTCATTATATTTCTCATAGCTCATCAATTTTACCTTAATTATGAAATCGATATAAACATTACTATGCTAGTCTCAATGTCCCATTAAGATAAGGATTTTGTTTCTTTTCTATTCCTAATATGGTTTTAGGGCCATGTCCTGAATAAATAGTGGTTTCGTCAGGTAATAAATAGATTTTTTCAGTAATAGAATTCATTAATTGTTCAGTATTCCCGCCAGGTAAATCAGTTCTTCCCAGACTACCTTTAAAGATAACATCACCTCCTATCAAAACTCCATCTGTGTAAAAACAGAGTGAATCGGGGCTATGTCCGGGACAATGTAAAATACGAAATTTAGTTTCACCAATGTTTACAATATCTCCTTCATTAAGATATCCACCTTCTTTGATTTCAGAGGCTATATATCCGAACGCTGCAGCAATTGGACCTACGCTTCCGAGCATTTCTTTTCCTAAAGGACATATTTCAAGAGGCAATCTCAATTTTTCAATTGCAAGTTTTGCTCCAGCAATATGATCCACATGACAGTGAGTTGCTATTAGTCTAACAATATTCATGTTTTCAGATTTAGCAACTTTTAATATATTTTCAATTTCATCACCTGGATCAAAAAATATAGTTTCTTTACTTTCTATATCCATTACTAGTGTAGCATTCATTACCAATGGTCCAACTGGGATTTGAATAATTTTAAGTGGCATAATTAATCTAAAATGTTATTTGACCTTTAGGGGATATTAAACTTCGGTTCACATCCTCTTCAAATTTTATGTTTGGCCCTATAATGCTTTCTTCTACAACACTACCATAGCCATTGACATCAGAAAGAATCACCGAGTTTCTAATTATACATTTCTCAAGCTTAACATTAGGTCCAATAATTGCCTTGGGCCCAATGATACAATGTTCTAATTTTGCATTTTCGTGTATCATGACAGAGCCTCGTATATTTGCTCCAGTGTGGGCTGCAGTTCCATTATTTCCGATTGATTTGAAATTTGCTTCAAGATAGGATTCCGGTGTTCCAGCATCGATAAAGTATCCTTCAAACGGAAAACCATGTAACCCCTCTCCGGCAACTTTAGGATATATTTCTCTTTCAATAGAAATTTTTTGTTTGGGAGGTATCATCTCTAATATTTCAGGTTCCAATAGATAGGTTCCAGCATTAATTAGGTTTGATAATTCGGTCCCTTTCTCGGGCTTCTCCTGAAATTGCAATATTTCTCCATTTTTAAATTCAACAACACCAAATCGGTTTGGATCTGCAACTTTCCATAATGCAAGCGTTCCTTTAGCTTTGGTTCTTATATGTTGTTCTAACATTTTATTTAAGTCTATAGAACTTACTATATCTCCATTGAATACTGCAGTAGTACCTGTAACATAATCAATGCAGTTTCGCATTGCACCTCCAGTCCCTAATGGTTCATCTTCTGGAACAAGTACAACTTTCTTTCCGACGTCCCTTCCTTTAAAATATTCTTTCATATCTTTTAAACCATAATTGACTGCTAAAATGGCAGTGTCAAACACTTCAGGTAAATTCCGAATCATACGCTCTACCATTGGGATATTTGCTAGAGGAAGTAATGGTTTTGGAACTGTATGAGTTAAGGGTCTAAGTCTGGTCCCAAATCCCCCTACTAGAATTATAGCTTCCATGCTATTTTTCGTCTAGGCGATGATGTATTAATGTTATGCAGGCTGAACTAAGCAAACTTTCTTTTCCTAAATTTATTTTAGGTAATTTATCTAATATTTCCATTTCAGTTTTAGTGGGGTCTTTATCATCTCCAAGTATAAATGTACCTGAATTATTGATTTTATCTTCTCCATTTTCATTCAAAAGCACCGGTCTAGGTAGCCTCATCAAAATTTCTTCTAACCCTATTTTTTCCATAGTTATTCCGGGGCTGGTTTCCAAGGCCTTAGTCTGTTTTTTATATTTGATTAATCCATTACGAATTAGGGCTGCCGTTGAACGTTCATCTGGGTTAAGATAACGTATTTTTTCGCCACTAAAATGAACGGTTATCGGAGCATTTGGAGGGCCATTGAGAATTAGCCAAACATCGGTATCTTTTCTTATTCCATGAGATTTCCAAAGAGAAGCAGTAACACATCTTACAAGAACATCAAGTCTTCCAGCACCACCACATAGGTCATCTAATTTCCAATCTGCGGTCGTATGCGCTCGATGGCCAATTACTACAAAATTTCTTTCAACCAATCTTTAAATCTCACTATTATTTTTTTGTCTTTTTTCTAGTTTTCCTTTTTGGAATATCTTCTATCATTTCAGCTTCTTGTATGTCTTCATTAAAATTCCATTCTTCAACTTTGCCAAAATCGTCATCTTTCATTTGTCTTAAGCTAAATGTTGCCATAATCATTGCTCCAAAACTGAAAGCGAGTAGGCCAGGATAAATTGAAGGGTTATTTGTAATTCCTAGATAAATTCCCGAAACAGCCATTCCAGCCAAGCCAATTCCCATAATTGCCTCACCCGCAATTAAACCAGAAGCGAATAAAATACCAGGCCCATGTAACTTCTCTTTTTCTTCAGCCAATAATTCTTCTTCCCCTTCTTTGTACAATTCAGGTCTTATTTTCTTTAGAGGTTTATCAAATTTACCGTCTATATACATTTTTATCATTCCTCCAACAAAAATAGGTATTGTCATTTTTAAGCTGAGATACATTCCTACTGCTACAGCCATTATGGAGATGTTTAGGCCGCCTTTTTCTTTAATCCATCCTTGTGCAGCTGCAATTAATAAACTTCCAGAGAATAAAAATGCAGGAATAGCTTCTTCTAAAAATCCTCCGATTAAAAATAAGACATATGCGCAGATAAGAATATTGATGTAATGTTCAGGATGCCTAAGAGCTATAAGACAAAAGGCAATTCCAGCACCCATGTAAACCATGGACCAATCCATTCCTCCACCAAGAATCCCATTAGTTATACTAGCCATCAGAAAGGCTTGCGGTGCTTCTAAATCTCCATTCAAAATTTGATCAGATAATAAATTTAAAACAAGAGGAATTACTAAGGCACCTGCAGCTATACCTACGATTTGTCCAATTTGCTGTTTCCAAGGAGTTGCACCCAATATATATCCCGTTTTTAGGTCTTGTAAATTATCTCCAGATATGGCCCCAGCACAAGCTACGAATGCAGCGACTCCAATAACTGCAACTTGCAATTCTTGAGTACGTTCTCCACCATAAACTAGACTGTTTAGTAATGCAAAAATCGTGGCAGTCAAAATCACTACAATTATTGTAACGCCAGATAGTGGATTATTGCTACTGCCAACTATCCCGGCCATGTATCCGGCTACGGCAGCAAATAGAAATCCAGCTGTAAAAATAATAATTAATGATAATATGGCAGGTAATAATAATCCTGAAATAATCCATACCATAAAAAACATAGGAATTGCCATTACTGCACTAGTTATAGCTATTGATTTGGCAGGTAAGTCTTCATCGGTTCTTAGTGTCCCATTTTTTGTAGATACTGTAGATTTTGTAGCTTCAATCATTTCAGTAATGCCTTTCATTAAAGACTCTCGCATAATAACTAGTGTGTACAATCCACCAACTAGCATAGTTCCAACACCAACCATTCTTCTTCGACCATTAATATGATTTGCATAATCTCCATAATTAATGACCTCACCATTCATTGCAGCAGTAGTAATTTGTTCTATGAATGCATCAGTAGGATTAAGCAATGCACTGGCAATTGGCATTATTACAATAGCTCCTAAGAGACCTCCAAAAAATACGAAACTAGCTATAGCTGGCCCTACAATATATCCAACACCAAGTAAAGCTGGTGATAATTCAGCACCTAAGTAAAAAGTAGTCTTAGACTTAGCGTATGCAGCAGATTCATTGAGTTTCCCCCCCAGTGTGTAAAAACTTTGCCAACCATGTTCCCAAAGGCCAATACTAACTTGTTTAACTGAATTATCTACAGTTACCATTAATGAAGAAAACATTTTGTATAATGCTCCAAAAGCAATACCAACAAAAACAGGCATTACTTGTGATCCGCCTTTTTCCCCAGCAACTAAAACTTCAGCACAGGCTACACCTTCAGGATATGGCAATTCTTCTTTAACAATAAAAATCCTTCTTAAGCTTATTGAAAAAAGTACACCTATTGTGCCTCCAACTAAGGCGATAACAACAGTTTCAAGATAAGGAAATTCAGCCCATCCTACCTCCCCATTACTGGTTTGGTTCATTACTAAAAGTGCAGGTAATGTAAAAATCACACCTGCTGCTAAAGACTCCCCTGAGGAGACTGCAGTTTGAACCCAATTATTTTCTAGAATATTCGTTCCTTTAGATATATTTGCCTTAGCTAGGCTTCTTAGAACTGCCATTGAAATTACAGCTGCAGGTATTGAGGCGCTAACAGTCATACCTACATAGAGGCCCAAGTAAACATTTGCAGCAGTTAATAACATCCCTAAAACAATAGCTAGAATTATCCCTTGCGTGGTTATTTCAGGTAAGATTGTACTTGCCGAAACGTATGATTTGTGAGCTTCATTTGACGCCATATAGTTCCCTCATTTGTCAAACCATCATTAATGGTTATGCCTTCGGCAGTTTTTAAGTTCCCACTCTATGTCATCCTGTGGGTGACGGTCTTTCCTTAAGTTTCTTTCATGACTCCGGTTTTACTAGGCAGAAATGCTCTAGGTGTAAATGTTTCTTTTGGTCAACTGTAGAAGTTGAGCTTTGCGGTGATGCTCCGTGTGTAGAGTATTCTTTCATTGGTCAACCTCTTTTTTCTAAACCAATGAATTTAGATGAGGCCCGTGAGGCGTTTTTAACTTTTTTTGAGAAAAAAGGCCATACAAGAGTGGATAGGGCTTCAGTAGTTGCGCGTTGGCGTAATGATATTTACTTGTCAATAGCTTCGATTGCAGTTTTTCAGCCACATGTTACTAATGGTTCTTCGAAACCTCCAGCAAATCCCTTAACTATCTCTCAACCATGTATACGTCTTAATGATTTGGAATCAGTAGGGCGAAGTGGCCGCCATTTAACTACATTTGAAATGATGGCTCATCATGCATTTAATAGTGAACAAGAAGAAATATATTGGCAGAATCACACAGTTGAACTTTGTCATGAGCTGTACACTAGTCTTGGTTTAGACGGCTCCAAAATAACGTATAAAGAAAATCCATGGGTTGGAGGTGGAAATGGAGGTGAAGCACTTGAAGTTCTGGCAGGTGGTCTTGAGTTGGCGACCCTCGTATTCATGGACCTCGAAGAAGATCCTGAGGGTGATATCGAACTTAAAGGAATAAAATTTAGAAGAATGTCTCGATCTATAGTTGATACGGGATATGGTCTTGAAAGATTAGTTTGGGCTTCTCAAGGGACTTCAACTATTTACGAAGCAGTTTTCCCGGAAGCAGTGTCCTTTTTGACCCGGAGCACTAATCTTGAAAAAACACTAGAAAATGCCAGTTCGCTTATTACTGAAAATGCTAAACTTTGTGGTGTTTTATCAATAGATTATGGTTCAGATTTAACTGAGTTAAGACAAAAGGTTCTTGATAGATTAAATGTATTAGGTCATAGGCTATCTCTTTCTGAGTTTACTTCAATTATTGAACCGTTGGAAAAAATTTTCGCCATAATAGACCATTGTAGATCTTTAGTTTTTATGTTTAGTGATGGAATAGTTCCAAGTAATGTTAAAGCAGGTTATCTGGCGCGTATGATTCTTCGAAGAACGGTATTATTATTGAGAGATTTAGGCATTTCAGAAATATTGCCGGATTTAGTTTCTCACCATATAGATAATTTCTCTAAAACATATCCTGAACTTAAAACTAATAAAATCCATATAATTGACATGATTGATTTAGAGATGATGCGTTTTAATAAAACACTAGAACGAGGTAGACGCACAGTTAAGCGGGCATTAGATTCAGGAGGTATAAATCAAGATAAATTATTAGAGCTTTATGATTCACAAGGATTACCACCTTCAGTTGTAAGTGAGTTTGCTGAAGCCCAAGGCCATTCAATTACCGTTCCAGATGGTTTTCTCGCCATGGTGGCAGATAGGCACCAAGGTGATGTAAAGGCAAAAGAAAAGAATTTAAAGTTTATAGATATTAAGCCTACCAATTTAGATTTTTATGAAGATATGGCGAAACGTACCTTTACCTCTAAAGTATTACACTCTTCTTCTAATAAAGTTTGCTTAGAAAATACTTTATTTTATCCCGAAGGTGGTGGCCAATTAAGCGATATAGGGATCATTGAATGGGGTAATAACAAGAGCAAAATGATTAATGCTAAGAAAGTAGGTGATGTAGTAGTTCATAGTTTAGAAGGCCCACTGCCTCCAGTTGGAACTGTTATCACCGGAGTAGTTGATGATTTACATCGTTCTGGATTAAGTAGGCATCATACAGCGACTCATCTTATTGGCGCAGCATCCAGAAAAATCCTTGGAACACACATATGGCAAGCTGGGACGTCTAAATATCCTGACAGAGCAAGATTAGATATCACTCATCATAAACGAATTACGCGGGAAGTTATCGAGAAAATAGAATCGAAAGTTAATGAGCTAATAATAGGGAATCATCCCGTTAATACTGAGTTTTATAGTAGGGAAGAAGCAGATAGTAAGTATGGAGATACATTATATCAAGGTGGGGCTCCAAAATATAGAAATGTTAGAGTAGTCGAAATACCTGGTATCGATGCTCAAGCTTGTGCCGGTACTCACGTACATTCTACTTCTCAGGTTATCGCCGTCAAGGTTTTGAGGACAGAGCGGGTACAGGATGGTGTGGAAAGAATAGAATTCTCAGCAGGTCCCGATGCAATTAAAGCCTCTCAAGAGGAAAGAGCTTTGTTAGAAGATACAGCCGAAGAGCTTGGTGTACCTGTAGATCAAGCACCTCATGCAGCCCAAAAATTCGTTAAAGAATGGAAAGAACTTAGAAATCGAGTTTCATCCCTCGAAAACGAACTAGCTGAATTAAAATCATCTGATTTAGAGGGTGAAAAGATGGGGGATTTGGTATTTTATTCACAAGATATGGGTGAAACTGATTTTGGTGAGGTTCAAAAGTTAGTTCGTCAAATTACATCTAAGAAAGATACATTGGCAGCAATAGGTTGTTTTAAAGGTGAAAGAGGCACGATAATTCTTGCAAAATCAGATTCAATCAATCAAGACTGTGGTAAACTTCTCAAATTAGCATTATCTTCGGTTGGAGGTAGTGGTGGCGGTAAAGAGTCATATGCCCAAGGTGCTTGTTCACCAGATAAAATTTCGGAAGCCTTAAATGAAATTAAGAAGCTAATTTCTTAATTATAGAGTATCTACCATTATACAGGAATTAATTAGGTATTTTATTCCGTTTGTATTTTTTAGCCAATTTTCTAATTCTGGACTTTCAGAGCCAGGTTGAAACCAAAGATATTCAATTCCAAGTTCTACAGCTTCTTTTGCAACTTTCATAGCAATGTTTGGTGGCACAACAAAGTTCACAATATCGGGCATATCGTCCATTTTATTCAATTCCGCGTATGCTTTATCACCTTCAATAATTTTTTCTTTTGGATTTATTGGTAATATATCATAACCTTTCGACCTTAGGTCAAGATATATTTGATTACCGAATTTTTGTTTATCATTGGACGCTCCGATTAGTGCAATTCTAACGTTTTCGGTTTTCAATTTTTCGAATATCATATTAGGCTCTTATAATGGTTCTTTTTTAATGTTTGATATGCTATTCTAAAACCTAAATAATTTTATTAGTTTGTACCTATCTCAGTTCGGGGCCCTTAGGGCCCCGCTACTTTTACACCTTAGAAAAAGATATTTATTCTACCTTTCTGGCGGTCCTTTAATGGATTTAGTAGTAGTAGAGTCTGGTGCCAAAGCCAAAACAATTCAGAAATATTTAGGTAAGAATATCTTGGTTAGGGCTTCTAATGGCCATATTCAAGATTTGCCAAATAAAGGTAAAGATGGAAGTAAGGCTTTATGGAGTCACACTGAGTCTAATTTACCTGATCCTCCTTGGAGTTGGACAGAAAGAGCTGAGAGAAATGTTAAGAAAATTCTTTCTGATGCGCGTAGTAAAAAAGTTAAAAGAGTGTTGATAGCTACTGATCCGGATAGAGAAGGTGAGTTTATAGCATGGAGACTTAGTGAATTATTTTCTGAATTTAAAGAAATAAAAAGAATAACTTTTAATGAAATTACTAAGACTGCAATCCGTGAGGCTTTAGACGAGGCCGGTACTGTAGACATGAATCTGGTTGATGCTGCTAAAGTTCGACGTTTCATGGATCGTTTGATAGGATATCGAACTTCAAGATTTGCTAGATCGTGGGGTCTTAGTTCAATGGGTCGAGTACAAACTCCAGCTTTGGCTTTTGTAGTTAATAAAGAAAAAGATATTCAGAAATTTGTAGCAACGCCTTACTGGGCTGTTCAAGCTTTAGCCTCAGGAATAGATTTTAGAGTCCGATTTCATGATAAAGATGATTCTTTAGTATGGAAGGATGAGAAAGGGAAAATAGATATACATAGAACAAATAGTACAGAATTAGCTAATAAGGCATATGATAGTTTAAAATTCGAGAAGCAGCTTCTAGTTTCAAAATTATCACTTAATAATTACAAACGCCGCCCTAAGGCCCCTTTCACAACCGATACTTTACTTCAGGCTGCCGGAAGTAAGTATAATTGGAGGCCAAGTAACACTATGCGGGTTGCTCAAGGTCTCTATGAAGCTGGTCACATAACCTATATGAGAACAGATTCTACAAGAACAAGTTCCTCTTCACGTGAAAAAGCACAAGAAAAAATAACCTCAAAGTGGGGGAAGGATTTAGTCGGCAAAGGCGTTGGTGGAGGAAAACCTAAATCAGGTATTCAAGATGCTCACGAAGCTATACGACCTACAGCTCCCCTCACGGAATTGCCCGGTGGTTTAGATGAATCTCAAGTTCGCCTTTATCGTCTTATTTGGTCAAGATTTATTGCAAGCCAAATGATTGATTCAGAATGGACCAGTATGAAGCTACAAACACAATTAGAGACTTTTGAAAGACCTTTAGATGGAGATACAAAGTGGAGAGTAACTTCAGGATGGGAATCCGCATTTGAAGCTATACAAAAAGCTCCAGCCGTTGCACCCCCTAAACCAGAAATAGTAGAGGGTCAATCTATAAAATTAGATGCGAATGAAGATAATCCTAGATTTATTGAAGATAAGACAAAACCACCTGCACGTTATACACAACACGGTCTTGTAGCTTTAATGAAGTCTGAAGGAATAGGGCGTCCTTCAACTTATGCTGCGACAATAAAAAAATTATTAGATCGTAAATATTGTAGTGACAATAAAGGCAGACTTAAGCCAACTGATCAAGGCATACTGCTTTGTGATGAAGTTATTCCTTTTTATGAATCTAAAGATGAAAAAATTAGTTTATTTTCACCTTCATTTACTTCAACAATGGAAGTTGAGTTAGACCAAATAGAAACAGGTCAACAAAATGGAGCCACAGTATGGGACGGTTTTGTTAATTCGTTTAAACTGCTCCATGAGAAAGCTATATCGAAAAAGAAAGAGACACCTACTAAACGTCAGTTAGATTATTATATCAGATTGGCATCATTAGTATCAGATTCAGAATTAGAAAAAGTAATAGGTAAAGAAGATCCACAGACAATGAGTGGTGAAAGAATAGGAGAAGTTATAGACAGTCTTCAAAAAGAAACTGAAGACATCCCACTTCCTGCATCTGCTAAACAGTTATCCTATGCTCAAAGTCTTGCTGAGTCATTAGAACTCAACGAAAAGTCAGCATGTAATTTAGTAGATGTTTCTAAATTTGAAGAATTATCTGGAGGGAAAGCAGGAACTGCAAGTCAACTAATAGGATTATTACGTGATAAAACCGATTCAGTCCCTAAGGCACCAAGTCCTAAACAAATTAATTTTATTAAGAATTTAGCTACGAAAGCAAAGCTTGAAGAGGCTGATGCTTGTAATTTAGTAAACGTAGCAAATTATGGTGAGTTATCTGGTGGCCGTCAAGGTACTGCCAGTAAGTTGATTGAAACACTACGTAAGAAATCTCCAAAGAAATCTTAAAGTAGAAAATTAATCGTGTAAAACCGAAGATAGTTTAAATGCAGTCTAAATCGAAAGATTGTGTCGACTATCAGATTGTTAACAGCTTCAACGGGTAAATCCGGTGAAAAAACAATTAAAATAAATGATTTAGCAACGGCACTAGAAAACATCAAAAGTGGTTGGTTAGATATTTTGGATCCTGGCGAAGCTGAAAAGCAGTTTATGCTAAATAATTTACATTTTCACCCCCTTGCAGTTGAAGATTGTTTTGCAGATCCAGTAGATAGGGCTGAACATTATGAAACTCATCGTTTTGTTGTTTTGAAAGCTCGTGATGCAGATTCAGAACTCGATACTGAATATTTGCTCGTATTTTTAACTGATAAATTATTAGTTACTGTTCGAAATACGGTTCTTCCTTCTATTGAACGTTTTAGAGATAGATATCGTTCTATAAGGCGCCAGAAAAGGCTTGAGAAAGGACCTGAATTCTTACTTTATGAATTATTAGATTCAGTAGCTGATGATTGGATGGATATAATCTCAAATTATAGTGATAAATTAGATGATTTGGAAGATAGAGTTTTTGATCCAAAAATGGAATATCCTAAGTTGCTTGAATCACTTCACCAAATTAAACAAGATATTCGAGAAATTCAAAAATCGGTTATTCCTCTTCAGAATATAGTGAATAGATTAATGCGTCCTGATGAAGAATTTATCTCGGAAGATAATTATCTTTACTTCCGTGATTTAGCAGATGTTATCAAAGGTTTAGTAATAAAGGTAGAAAATTATTCTTCGGGAGCTGCTTCAACTCGTGATACTTATCTTTCCCAAGTGTCCGTTAAATTAAGTGAATCAAATGCAAGATTGAGTGAGGTAATGACGACACTCACTGTAATTGGTTCAATTATGCTTCCTCTTTCGCTTATTGCAGGTGTTGCAGGTATGAACGTTGGTTCTAATTTTAATTTCAATCAAATTATTTTAGCGATGATTAGTTTTGCAACACTCATGCTATTTTATTTTTATCGTAAAGGGTGGATTGGACCTCAATAATGAAGGTTTTTAATCACAAATTTTTGAAAGATGGCTCTTTAGAAGACAGAGAATATCAGGCAAATATTTCACAAGCTTGTTTAGAACAATCAACACTTGTAATTCTACCAACAGGTATGGGTAAAACAGTTATAGCTCTAAGAGTGATTTTAGAACGATTAGAGAAAGGTCAAATTCTTTTGATGGCACCTACAAAACCATTAGCTCAACAACATTCAGATTTCCTTAATAAATTTTTAGAGGTAGATGTTAATCTTTTTACAGGGGCGATTGCACCTAATATTCGTAAACCTCTGTGGAAATCTTCTAAAATCATTGTATCAACACCTCAGGTAGTTTCAAAAGATATAGAAAATGAGCGCATGAATCTCAAGAATTTTTCACTTGTAATCTTTGATGAAGCACACCGAGCAGTTGGGAATTATGCATATGTTTCAATTGGTCGCCATTATTCATCAGTTTCTAGTAATCACTTAGCAGTAGGTATGACTGCTTCACCAGGCAGTTCTAAACCAGAGATTATTCGTTTATGTCGTGATTTGGGTCTTTCAGCAGTGGAAAATAGAGATGGTACTGATCCGGATGTGATATCCTATATTCAACCAATCAAAACGCGATGGATTCGAGTAGAGATGCCACTCAGTGTTATAGATATTGCAAATCAATTAAGAAAATTACAAGATTATCTTTGTGGTAAATTGTACAAACAAGGCGCCATAGACAGACCTCGAAAAGTGTCAACTACGATGTTGATAGAAGCTGGGAGAAGATTACAAATGACTTATATCAAAACTAAACCAAATACACCTCCTCAAACATTTACTATGATGACGACTCAAGCAATGGCAATGAAAGTTGCACATGCTATTCTGACGGTTGAAACACAAGGTATGCTTCAATTCTTAGATTATACTTCGCGAATAGAGAAAGATGCTAAAAATAAGAAGAAAGGTAGTCGAGCTAATAAGTGGTTAGCATCGAATTCAGATTGGAAGATAGCTCAGAAAATTGCTAAATCTAATCCTACCGATCATCCAAAATTAGACCGTTTACTTGAATTAATTGAAGTCCAGATACATTCAGGTTCTTCTCGTTTTATTATATTTGCAGAAATAAGACATACAGCAACATTAATTGTTGAACATTTAGAAAAGATACAGGGGGCCAAACCGATTCGTTTTGTTGGTCAAGGCTCTCGTGTAGGAGATAAGGGTATGACACAGAAGCAACAGAAGGAAATATTAGATAAATTTAAGAACGATGAATTCAATATTTTGGTTGCAACCTCAGTTGGTGAAGAGGGTTTAGATATACCTTCTACCGATGTCGTAGTATTCTTTGAACCGGTTTCATCAGCTATACGGCTGATACAAAGGCGAGGTCGGACGGGCCGTAATAGACCTGGTAACGTTTTTATTTTTGTTAGCAAAGGAAGTAGAGATGAAGCAGCTTTTTGGAGTAGTAAAGATAAAGAACAAAAAATGCATGATCTTTTTTCAGAAGGTAGGATAGAAATAGATGTACCAACTAGTGAAGAATTAGCAGGCTCTAACATAATTGATTCTTCAAACACAAGTTCAGTTCAAACAACTTTTCAGCGGAAATAGTAGTATCAGAACTAATATTATACAGACCCGTTGTAATGGCTGCACATGCGTAGAAATCCAACAGTTCCTTTGAAAGAGGAAGTTAAGTATGGACATGGCTTTTTCAGGGGTGAAAAATGCCCATTAAGCGGAGAGGAAGGAGTTTTAGTAATGTCCCCAAGACATTTAGATCAGTTTGGACGAGTAATGGCTGGTGTATTGCGCCATTTTCCAGATAGATTTGATCTTGAGATGGATAAACAAGGCTGGATTGAAGCTTCAGAATTTATTGATGCGGTCAAGTCACAGAAACGTCATTTCCATTATCTTGAAACTAAACATTTACAAGGGGTTGTTGAGACCGATCCTAAAGGCAGATACCAATTGAAAAATGGCAGACTCAGAGCAACTTATGCTCACACTTTAGAATTAGAATTGGATTTGCCAACTGATACGAATCCTGAACATCTTTACTTTGCTTGTTCTCAAGAAGATTCAACTGAATACCTTGAACATGGATTGTATCCAGGTGATCGAAATATGGTTCATCTTTCAAGTACTAGATTAAATGCTTTGGAGGCTGGCCGTCACATAATTGGTAAACCAATAGTATTGTTAGTTGATGTAAGGGCTGCTGAAGAAGCAGATTGTGCAATAATGAAGGCAGGAACTACAGTTTATCTTGTTAAAGAACTTCCGGGAGCTTTTCTTAAGAAACTCCCAGATAGTACCTAATTTTTTTGGTATTAAATGGCAAATAGTTCAGATAATATGAAGAGAAGACAAGTATCTCGTGTTTTAATCAGTGTTAGTGATAAAACAAATATTGTGGATTTAGCAAAAGAATTAAATAAATTAGATATTGAAATAGTATCAACCGGTGGAACCTCGCAAGTAATTTCGGATGCAGAGATAAATGTAACTTCAGTAGATTCAGTTACACTTTTCCCAGAAATGATGGGTGGGCGTGTCAAAACACTTCATCCTTTAATTTTTGGAGGTATTCTTGCTAGAGAGGAAGATATCAACGAAGTCGAAGAACATAATATTGGGATTTTTGATATGGTAATTTGTAATTTATATCCATTTAGGGAAGCAATATCTAAAAATTTAGATTTGGATTCGCTTATTGAACAGATAGACATCGGCGGGCCAAGTTTACTAAGGGCGGCAGCTAAGAATCATTCTAGAGTCGCAGTTGTTACAGATACGGATGATTATGAGTGGGTTGTTGATGAAATCAAGCAAGGTGGTCTTAATTTGTTACAAAGACAAGATTTAGCATTGAAAGCTTTTCGTCACACTGCTGAATATGATGCCACGATTCAGTCTGAGTTAGGGTCTAGATTTGGTCAAGAAGGCCTTCCTTCTTCACTACATGTTACTGGAATCGGAAGTCCTCCGTTAAGGTATGGGGAGAATCCACATCAATCAGCAATTTTTTATTCAGACTTATTGAGTACAACACCTTCAGTTTCAAACTCGGAACAAATACAAGGAAAACAGTTAAGTTACAATAATCTTCTTGACTTTGATGCAGCTTTAGCAATGGTTACTGAATTTGAAGATCCGACAGTTATTATTGTAAAACATAATAATCCTTGTGGGGCAGCCAGTGCAGATAGTTTAGTAGATGCTTATAACTTAGCAATAAGCACAGATCCTATGAGTTCGTTTGGAGGAATTATAGCTTTAAATCGTGAAGTTGATGTTGAATTATCAAAAAATATTATATTGTCATTTAAAGAAGGAGTTATAGCGCCCTCATTTAGTCCCGAAGCACGTGAAATTTTATCTACAAAAGAGAATTTAAGAGTACTAGAAACAGGTTCGCTTGAAAATTATGAGAGAAGTTTTAGCTTACGTTCATTAGACAAAGGCTGGCTTATGCAGGAATCAGATGAAGCCACCATAGATATTTCTGATTGCAAAGTTGTGACTGAGCGTAGTCCAACTAAAGAGGAATTAGATGGATTACAATTTGGTTGGAGAATAGTTAAGCATGTTAAAAGTAATGCTATAGTTTTTTCTCGGCAGAAAAGTACAGTAGGTATTGGGGCAGGTCAAATGTCTCGTATAGATTCAGTAAAAATTGCAACCTTCAAATCCATTCCTAATGCAGAAAATACAGTTATGGCCTCAGATGCTTTTTTTCCATTTAGAGATGGAATTGATGAGGCTGCAAAAGCAGGAGTCACGGCAGTTATTCAACCCGGAGGTTCACTACGTGATCAAGAGGTTATAGATGCTGCAAATGAAAATGGGATGACGATGGTCTTTACAGGAATGAGGCATTTTAAGCACTAATGGAAGAAATCTGGATATTTTGTGAAATTTGCGGAGAAGAATGCCCACATAAAGTTCTAAAAAGTCGTACTTCTTCTAAAAAAGGGTTTAATTTCCAGGGAGTTGTTACATGTTTAGAATGTAACTTCACTGGCCCAACTGAGATTAAAGAAGAACCTCCATTAGAGTTAAGATTGCGCATTTCGAATGAAGAGAATACCGTAAATGGATTCATAAATGTAGATAGAGGAATTGTGATTAGCGTAGGAGAAACTCGACCTCATCCGGATGGCTTAATTTTGGTTACGGGTCTTGAATTGGATGGTAAACGGCCACCTTCAGCTTACTCACAGGATAATCCTATTGTATGGGCTAAAAGGGCAACACATGCTCGAGTTAGATTTGCAATACACGACGGAGAATCTACGATTTCTGTTAAACAAGAATTTGAATCCCAAGAAGAGTTTCGAGTAGGTGATACAGTTCGTATTGAAGGTAAAATGACAAGAATAAAAGCAATCAACTTGCATGGTGGTAAGTTAGTAAAAATGGCATATGCTTTAGAGATATCAAGAATTACATGCTTTTATTTACCTGAAAAAAGATTTAGCTCAAGAGGCTCTCGGTACAATGGAACAAGAAGTTAAATCTGAAAATGAATTGCTAGGTTCTGAAAGTACTGCATCTAAAAATCATAAAGTAATTACAAATATTGATATTCTCAAAATCATATTTTCTAGAAAAACGGCACCACATGCGTTTTCCTTGTCAATTTTTCTGATTTCTTTGGGAGTTTTCAGCCGTAGTTCAAATCAACTATTCATTGACTTGATTTTAGTTATGGGTTTTGGCTTTTCTTGGGGCTACCTAATCACTGCTTTCTTAATGCGTTTTGAATCTGTAAAGGGTTATTCAGTTGGAAGTTATCGAAAGATTCTTTTAATTCCCATGAGTTTGTCTTTATTGATATCCTTCATAATATATTACTCTTTTGAATTTACAAAATATGGGGAGAGTATACGTTATTTTTTATCATTAGCTTTAGTCATAATATTCATATTGTGGCAGTTTGCACAAGCTTGGTGGATGCGCGTACCATTCAAGGAATTTGCGCTTAAAAAGATGGTAAAAGTAAATAGCAAAAATCGTTCTAGTTTTGGAAAATATATGAATGCAGTTTCTCCACCTTTTTGGGCGATAATTGGTTTTTGTATATTTCTTATTTTGGAATCACAAGGCATCGTTTTCAGTCTTACATTCAAGATTTTTTGGTTTGGCATGTTGATTATTCTAGGTTCTTTAACATTTTATTTCCTAAATAGAATGAATTCTAAGAATTGGTCAGACCCTATGATTTCGGTTTTTTCGGGTTATTTTGCAATAGGTTATTGGAGTTTCTTAGCATACCATTTAGGGGTTATGCTTTATTCTCGAGAAAATCAACCTAGTTTTGTATTCGACTTAGTATTTATGATTTTCACAATTATGCTAGTCATATATTCACTTTCAGCCCAGACACTTCGTTCAGAGAAAAGGCAAAGCAAAGAAAGTAACACTAAAATAAATCTTATGAATCGTCATAATGTTATTTTGTATGCAATTTCCTTTACAGCAGCTTATGGGGCAAGTAATTTCTTTCTTGCTTCAGAAGGCACTTCTTTTGTAAGTGATATTAGACATGTCGGCTTTTTTTCACATTTGATAGTTATAGTTTCAGGAATTGTGGTAATCTTATTAGCCAATTATACGGCATTGGTTGGTAGAGGGCTAATAGATCAAGGTTTTGTAGATTCCATACGTACCCCAAAAGATAATTAGTATATTCTTTTAAGTAATTTATGAATTGGAAACTTTTATTCACATTAGATGCCGCCAGAGATCCAGAATTAGCTCCACACGTCTATCTTTTGTATCTACTTTTATGGACTTTTTTCGTAGGTATTTTTGTTTTGTTTGTTTTTCCAATTATAGGCAATACGTTAGGCTTTATTATAATCGGAACTTTGATAATTATTTTTGTATCTCTTATTTGGTATTTCCATAATAATGGTCTTTTTGCAGATTAATTTAATAATTAATTTCAAAACGATTTCCAAAACCTTTCGAATTATCGATTAGTCTTGCCCAAGAAAAAGTGAACTTATACAAATCTACTTTTTCTAAAGATTTTGAAAGGGTTTTATTATCTTTAATATATGGGAATTTCTCAAAGTAAATATTCCAATCATTTTCATCTGCCAATTCTACATTTCCTTTTATTTGGAGTCCTTTAATAATTTCCCAATCTAGTCCGTCATTTTGTATGGTGACTGCACATCTTTTTTCAACAAGTGAATTTGCGATATGTTCCGACTTTGAACTGCTAACAAAGACTAAATAATCGCATTTTTTTGTTTCGGCATAAAATACAGCAGCAGCAGAAATACCTTTTTTACCGACCGTAGCTATCGTCATAGTATTATGTTTTTTAAGGTACTTTTCAATTCTTTCCATTAATATTTCAATTAGGCTTAAGTTTATAATATAGTCCGTGTGGCGCGTCATCCCCGTAAGAGGATTTATCCCCGTGACAACACAATACGACGTACCTGGTGAACATTTAGTTGGCGCACTTGCCAACACATTGAAGAGCGATGACGCTATTTCACCTCCTGATTGGTCTAATTTTGTAAAGACTGCAGTTCACAAAGAAAAAGCACCGACCCAACCTGATTGGTGGTATTACCGCACAGCTTCAGTATTGAGGAAGATTGGAGTTAATGGTCCAATCGGAACTGAACGTTTGGCAAAACATTATTCTGGATCTCGTGACAGAGGTTCAAAGCCAAATAGAAGTCTCGGTGGAAGTCGTAAGATTCTTCGATCAATTATGCAACAACTTGAAATTGCAGGTTTTATAGTAAAATCAAAGCAAGGTGGCCGTGGTTTAACACCTAAAGGACAATCAATATTAGACAATACTGCATTTGCAGTTAAGAAGAATTTACAAAAGGAGATGAGTTCACTCAGTAAATATTAATGTCAAGTAGGAAAGTTTACGGTAAGAAATTACGTTTGAATAAATTAGTCAAGCGTAACCGCAGAGTTCCAGCTTGGGTTATTCAAAGAACTAATCGTAGATTTACCAACCATCCAAAACGTCACTTTTGGCGCCGTGGTAAACTACATAGGTGATAAAATATGGCAGATGATGAATTAATGCAGGAGAGATTGTACACTATACCTTTACGTAAATTACACAAGGTACCTCGCACTCGAAGAGCTCCAGTAGCTATGCGTATTGTTGAAGATTTTGTTACAAGACATATGAAGCCTGAAAGAGATGGTGAAGTTTTGAGAAAATCTTCTGACGCTCGTAGTGGAAGTGGTGAGGATAAGCAATTATTTATCGACCCTCCAGTAAATCAATATATATGGTCTAAGGGAATCGAAAAACCACCTTCAAAAGTTAGAGTTAGAGCTTTAAAATTCGAAGATGGCAGTGTAATTGTACATCTTGCTGAATAGGCATTATGGCATTAATTCAAAAGAATCTTTTCAATAGTCCTTATTCAGGGGTTTTTTGTGCTACTAATGACGCTTTAACGTTAATCCCTCCAGGAATACCTGAAAATGATATGCAGGCTATTTCTGAAGCTTTAGATACTCAAAGTGAGGTAATAACAATAGGGGGCAGTAGTGTCTTAGGGGCCTTGTTAACTATGAATAATCATGGTATTTTAGTTTCGAATTTAGTAAATCCACTCGAAGTGGAAAAATTTGAATCGCTTTCAGATAGTTATAATTTAAAATTTGGTATACTATCCGATCGGTCCAATGCTAACGGAAATAATTTCTTAGTTAATGATAGCGGAGGTTTTTGTAATGAAAACTTGAGTCCAAGATCGATAAAAGTAGCTGAAGAAGTTTTAGGTATAAAAATAAAGGCCCTTTCCTTGAATAAAATGGATACTTTAGGTATGATTGGATGTATAAATAATAAAGGAGGTCTTTGTCATCCTGATATTTCAGATGAAGAAAGAGTGATTATGGAAAAAATACTAGACATTCCAGTCATGGAGGGTACAGTCAATTTTGGCATGCCTTTAGTTGGTGCTGGAGTAGTATCTTCTTCTAATGGTGCCGTTTGTGGTCAACAAAGTACAGGTATAGAGTTAGGACGTATTGAAGAAGCTCTTAAGTTGTTCTAATTTTATGAATGATGGTTGTAATTGCACCAATTTCAGTATCTACTTCCAACTTGATATTTTTCTTACTCACATCACAGTGATACACTGAGCTATCTAATAATCGATTAATATTTTTATTTCTTTGATCGTCAGTTCCAAAGATTAGTGCAATTTTTATTTCTTTGGATAACTTAGCAATTTGGTTAATATCTACAATCTTTTTTTGGTTTGGTTTTGAAGTACAAATTATTAGTTTACCAAAATTATTAGTAATAGGCAAGTTAGTCATTTGGAGTCTACCTTTTTCTGCTAATGTTATTAATTTTTCTCCGCCACTTCCGATGCTAGTTGCAGGCGCTATTTCTTTAGCAAAATTCAATGCACTATTATTTATCTGAAAATTAACTAATGTCAAGTGGAAATTATAGGCTATACAAATAGGGGCTATTTTTGCGATTAATCGTCGATGTTTGTCATTAAACTCTTCATTATTTTTAGAGTTTATAATTATAATGTTTAAGGGGGGTGCCACAAGTCTGTCAGGGGAGTCCCTTTTAAGGGGGTTTATTCATGACATTAACTACAGATTTGAGGCTAAATATTGACAACTGAAAATAATGACACTATTTTGAAGGTAAGCTTAGAAAAAGAGATGCGTAAATCTTATTTGGATTATGCAATGTCAGTCATTGTAGGGCGTGCACTTCCTGATGCTCGTGACGGTCTAAAACCAGTACATCGTAGAGTACTTTATGCTATGAAAGAAATGGGGTCTGGATCTCGTTCACCATATAAAAAATCTGCAAGAATAGTTGGAGATACGATGGGTAAGTATCATCCTCATGGGGATCAAGCCATCTATGATACAATGGTTCGTATGGCTCAAGATTTTTCTTTGAGATATCCGTTAGTAGATGGTCAAGGAAATTTTGGTTCAATAGATGGTGATAAGGCTGCAGCAATGCGTTATACTGAATCTCGTTTAGCAACTATTGCAGATGCGGTTTTATCGGATCTTGATGAAGAAACAGTGACTTTTAGAGATAATTATGATGGTTCATTGAAAGAGCCTACAGTTCTTCCAGGGCTTTTACCTGGCCTCTTAGTAAATGGATCTTCAGGAATTGCAGTAGGTATGGCTACAAACATGGCTCCTCATAATTTATCGGAAGTATCTGAAGCTCTAAACTTATTGATGGACAACCCATCAATATCGTTGGCTGAGATAATGGAGGTATTGCCTGGTCCGGATTTCCCTACGGGTGGCACTATTATGGGCCGTAAGGGTATTTTTGATGCTTATAGCAAAGGGCAGGGCTCAGTTAAGTTGCGAGGTACTGTAAAGCATGAATCTACTGAAAAGAATGAATATCTTGTAGTAACTGAAATTCCTTTCATGGTTCAAAAAAACCGTCTTTTAGAAGAAGTGTCTAAAATGGTACGCGATAAAAAGATTGAAGGAATTAGAGACATTCGTGATGAATCTGATCAAACTGAAATGCGTGTTGTTTTTGAATTAAAACGTGATGCAGCCCCAATGATTGTTGAAAATCAGTTATACAAACATTCAGTATTGGAAACTAGTTTTGCAATTAATAATGTAGCCTTGGTCAAAGGCCAGCCTAGGCGAATGGGCTTGATAGAGTTACTAGAAGTATATCTCGAACATCGTAAAGAAATAGTAACAAAAAGAACGCAGTATCGCTTGAAGAAGGCTCAAGAAAGAGCTCACATAGTGGAAGGGCTTTTACTCGCAATTTCTCAGATGGATGACGTTATTGCCTTCATTCGTGATTCAGCAGGTAGAGATGCAGTAATTGCAGGCCTTCAAACAACGTTTTCACTTAGTGAAATACAATCTAAGGCAATAGCAGATATGCGGTTGTATCAATTATCAAGGCAAGATGCAGAAGAAAGAAAAAATGAGTTAGATGAATTAAAAACTACAATGGCTGAATTAAATTTAATTCTAGCCGATCATTCTAAGATTTTAGCGATTATCAAAGAAGATTTATCGCAATTAAATGAAAAACACGGTGATCAAAGAAGAACATTAATATCTGATTTTGATGGTGATTTAGCTACCGAAGACTTGATTCCACGTTCACAAGTAGTTGTAATGAGAACACATGAGGGATATATCAAACGAGTTGATTTAGATGAATACCAAGCTCAACACAGAGGCGGTAAGGGTAGAATTGGAATTAAGGCTAAACAAGGTGACTTTCCAGTTGAATTGTATTCTATGGGCTCACATGATCATTTACTTTTCTTTACGACCGCTGGAAGTATGTACTTCTTAAAAGCTTGGCAAATACCTGATGTTTCACGTTATTCCAAGGGAACTCCATTGGTTCAGCTTCTTCAAAAGTTAGATGAGGGGCGTCAATCGAAAGATGAAAAGGTTCTTTGTATGTTACCTGTAGCTAATATAACTGGAGAGGGTCATTATTTCTTATTTGCAACTCGAAATGGTATAGTTAAGAAAACTCGTTTAGAAGAATATTCTTCAAGGATTCAAAGAGCTTGGGCTCGGGATCAAGGTTTTAGAGCCATTACGCTTAAGGTAAATGATGAATTAATTGGTGTAAATATTTCAGAAGGTGACAGTCAAATTATGCTTGCAACTAAGTTTGGAATGGCCAATCGTTTTTCAGAAGGTGATGTTAGAATAGTTGGTCGTAATGGTCAGGGAGTAATAGGCATGCGTTTGAAAGATAAAGATGAAGTTATAGGAATGACTTTAGTTACTGAAGAGGATATTTTGTTAACTATTACTGAAAAAGGTTACGGGAAAAGAGCTAGTGCTGAGAACTATCGTCTTACGAAAAGAGGAGCTAAAGGAGTTAAAAATATTAAAGTTGATGCTAAGAGTGGCAATGTGGTGGCTACTTTTACTCCAGGACAAGCAAACCAAATATTGGCTACAACATCTTCAGGTAAAGTAATTCGTACACATATAGAAAGCATAAGGCAGATTGCAAGAGTAGGCAGAGGTGTCAAAGTAATGGCCGTTGATGATAATGAAACAGTTGTAGCAGTAGCTTTACATGATGAAGATGATGAAGAAAGAAATGTAGATCCCTCTCCTAATGAGGATATACCTTGTTCTGAGTGTGATGAAGGTAAATTAGTTCTTGATAATAACAAATATATTTGTGGTACTTGTGGATCGGTTAAGGATGCGTAAAATACCAGTAAAAGACATTCATATTGATAAAAATACAAAATTATCTGAATTAATTTCTCAGTTTAGTGAAGCAGGTGGTTTTGTTGCAACAAAAGTAGCTACAGCATCATCTATTCTTCAGGATATGCAAAAAGGAAATTGTACTAAATTCATTTCATTTCCAGCAGATATAATGGCAACTGGGACTAGAGGTCTTCTCAGACAATTAATAGAGAATGACCTTATTGATGTAGTAGTTACTACTTGTGGTACTTTAGATCACGATATAGCTCGAATTTTGGCAGATTATTATCATGGAGATTTTTCTATGGATGACCAAAAATTACGAGAGAAAGGTGTTAATCGACTTGGAAATGTTTTAGTTCCAGATGATTCTTATGGTATTCCTATTGAAAAATGGATGCAGCCAATTTTAGCAGAATTATATGCACAAGATAGCCGCTGGATTCCGTGGAAGATATGGCGAGAATTAGGTCTTCGTTTAGCAGAAGAAAAAAACGGTTCTGAGTCTTTTTTAGCAACTTGTGCTCGAAAGAATGTTAAGGTGTTTGTTCCAGGTCCCACTGACGGGGCTGTCGGTTCACAATTGTGGTTATTTTGGCAAGATCATAGAGATTTCACTTTAGATTTATTTGCCGAAGAAAATGAATTATCTGATATAGTTCATGAAGCTGAAAGTACCGGAGCTTTGATGGTTGGTGGAGGCATATCCAAACACCATACAATTTGGTGGAATCAATTTCGAGAGGGTTTAGATTATGCCGTTCAAGTTACTACTGCTCCTGAGTGGGATGGTTCTCTCAGTGGTGCTAGAATTAGAGAAGCAGTTTCTTGGGGTAAAGTACAACCTAAGGCAAGACGAATAACTGTTGAAGGAGACGCAACAGTCATGCTGCCATTGATTTTGGGGCCTTTATTGTGAAGGCTATAGTACGTGGAGTTTCAAGCTCATATGAAAAAGCCTTAGCATCTTTTTTTGGTAGTGGGCCAACTAATTTAGAAGAAGCAAAGGAACAGCATTCAGCATATGTTTCGAAGCTAAGAGAATTAGGATTAATAGTTAGAGAATTAGATTCACATCCCGATTATCCTGACTGTTGTTTTGTTGAAGATCATGCAATTGTAGCTGGTGATTCTGCATTGATTACAAATGCAGGCCATGATTCTCGGTTAGGTGAAAAAGGAGCTATCATCGAGGCTTTAGAAGGAGATCTAAAGTTGGAATACATGACTTCGGGAGGGCGAATGGACGGAGGCGATGTATTTCAGTTTGGAAATAAATTTTTAGTAGGCCATAGCAGCCGTACCAATAGACAAGGCATTCAAAATTTGAAAGATTTTGTTGAGTTTAGAGGATTTGATTTACATGTTGTTGAAGTTCCTAAAAGTTCTCTTCATTTAATCTCAGTTTGTACTTCACCTATGCCTGGTGTCCTTCTTGTTCCCGAGGGTTGGTTTAAATCGACAGATTTTCCTGAAGGAATAGAAATTCTTTTAGTGCCAAGTGAAGAAGCATACGGAACAAATGTAATTTCATTTGGGAATGATGTAATGGTTTCTAAGGGTTATAAAAAAACTTCACAAATATTAATTGAGAAAGGTCTTAATTTACATTATATGGAGATGTCACAATTTAGAGCCGGAGATGGTTCATTGACATGTCTTTCAGTAATTTATGAATAACTATAATTGTTAATATAATCACCTAATGTAATAATTATCTTATGCCTGTTATCGATAGTCCTGCAAAAATAGAAGATTCCAATGGTAGTCTAGGTGTTCTTATGCCTGGTTTAGGTGCAGTAAGTACTACATTTATTGCTGGAACATTAGCAATTCGTAATGGTTTTTCAAGTCCAATTGGCTCAATAACACAAATGGGTTCATTACGGTTAGGAAAACGAAATGAGAATCGGGAAGTAAATATCAAAGACTTTGTACCTTTGACTAAATTAGATAATTTAGTATTTGGAGGTTGGGATATTTTCGATGATAATTGTTACGAAGCAGCCATAAATGCAGGAGTTATTGAGAAAGAATTACTGGAACAGATTAAACCAGAATTATCTCTTATTAAACCAATGAAAGCAGTTTTTGATAAGAAGTTTGTAAAGAAATTAGATGGAACTCACATTAAATCAGTTAAGGGCCATAGGGCTAGAATAGATGCATTAAGGCAGGATATTCGTGATTTTAAGGGAAAAAATAAGTTAGATAGGGCCGTTATGATTTGGTGTGGTAGTACTGAGATTTATCAAGAGCCTCACGATTCAGTGTATGGTTCCCTTGAGTCTTTTGAAAATGCACTAGATGATGATAATATAGCGATGGCACCTTCAATTCTTTATGCCTATGCGGCGCTAAAGGAAGGAATACCTTATGCTAATGGTGCTCCAAATTTATCAGTAGATTTTCCAGCAATGTATTCATTAGCAGCCAAAGAGAAAACACCAATTGCAGGTAAAGATTTCAAAACTGGACAGACATTGATGAAAACAATTCTCGCCCCTGGCTTTAAAGCCAGAAAATTAGGCATTGATGGCTGGTTTTCAACTAATATACTAGGTAATAGAGATGGTGAAGTTCTGGATGATCCCGAATCTTTTAAGACCAAAGAGGTTTCAAAATTAGGAGTTCTTGAACAAATACTTGAACCTGAAAAGTATCCTGAATTATATGGGGATTTGTATCATAAGGTTCGTATCAATTATTATCCGCCTCGAGGGGATAATAAAGAAGGATGGGATAATATTGATATCAAAGGATGGTTGGGATATCCTATGCAGATTAAAGTAGATTTTCTATGTAGGGATTCTATACTTGCAGCTCCAATAGTACTTGATTTAGCTCTTTTTTTAGACTTAGCTAAACGTTCAGGAATGCATGGAATTCAGGAATGGTTGTCTTTCTATTTCAAATCACCAATGTGTAAACCAGATTTGTATCCAGTCCATGATTTATTTGCACAAGAAGCTAAGTTAGAAAACACACTTCGTCATTTAATGGGTGAGACGCTCATTACATACCTTGGTTTGGATTATTATGAGGATGATTAAATGAAGTCAGTTGTTGTTACAAAATATGGGCGTCCTGAAAATTTAGAAATTCAAGAATTACCAACACCAATACCAGGACCTGGCGAAGTTTGTATTCGTGTATCTAAAGCTGGAATAAATTTTGCAGATATTCTCTCCCGTATGGGGCTATATCCTGGGGCTCCTAAACCTCCATTTACTCTTGGCATGGAAGTTTCAGGAATCATTCATGAGATTGGACCTGACGTTGAAGAATATGTAATTGGGGATAGGGTAGTAGGTTCGGGGTCTCAGGGAGGTTATTCAACTCATATAATTTCTAAAATAGATGGTGTCTTTAAAATCCCAGATAATATTTCTTTTGAAGTCGCTGCAGCTTTTCCTGCCGTTTATCTTACTTCTTATTTGATGATAATTCATCCCGGAGCTTTACAAAAGAATGAATCTATTCTAATTCATGGTGTTGCAGGAGGAATAGGTTTAGCCTCTATAGAATTGGCAAAAATAGCAGGGGCCAAAACAATATTTGGTACTTGTTCACCTGAAAAGCATGATTTTGTTAGAGAACGAGGTGTTCTTCCAGTTGATCGAAATAATTTTTTAGCTGAAATAATGGATTGGACTGATAATAAAGGTGTAGATTTAGTTTTAGATCCTATAGGTGGAGAAAATCTGATGAAATCATATAGGTGTTTGGGCTCAGGCGGTCGTGTTTGTTCATTTGGTATTTCAGATATGGCTCCTGGTAAAAAACGGAGTAGTTGGCATCGCTTCAAATCTTGGTTGACTTTTCCTAAATTCGACCCTTTAAAAATGATGACTAGTAATCGAGGCGTATTTGGTATACATTTAGGACGTTGGAAAAATTTAGATACTCTCAACAGGGCAAGAAAAGATTTAATGAAGTGGATTGAAGAAGATAAGATACATCCTCATGTTGATAAGGTATTTCCATATGCTCAAGCATCAGATGCGCATAATTATATTCAAGATCGTAAGAATATAGGTAAAGTTTTACTAGATTTCGATTAGTTCCAAATTTTCTTGGCATCTTTTTAAATTAGGGTACTACTTTGGTAATAGTATGTCTGATATTAATGTTAAATTAAAACATGACTTGAGCGATGCAGATACTCTTTTTAAAATTCTGTTTGCTTCAATTAAAATTGGAAGTCCAGCTTCTAAAAGAAAAATTGCCGATGTAGCTGATATTTCATCTCAACTAGTTGATTATCATATAGACAAATTAGTAGCCAATGGACAGATGCTAGTTGTGAATTCCCAATATATGTCCCAAGTTACATTTTCAGATAAAACACTTTACAAGTTTTTAAAAGATAAGATTATAACGCAAGAATTAATAGATAAGATTGCTAAGGGGCTTGATTTTTCGCAATCCGAAGTTCAGGAAAATGAAGTTATTGAAGAATCAATTTTGACCTTACTAAAGTTATTTTCGATAGAGTTAAAGCAATAAATTTCTTCCAAATTTTTTTGGCATTCTTTTATATATAAAAAAGGTTTTTGAAAATTATGAGACGAAGGCATATGCTAGGAATGCATGACAAAACCCTATGTGGCTGGAACGTTACAGTTGGGGAGCTCACACAGTTAAAGAAAATGGATAGCAAATATGTCAATTGCAAACGTTGTATCGAAAAATTGGATGGGGTTTCAAATATTTTGTCTCTAGATTTAAAAATAAAAAAAAATATAGGGAATGTTAGTAATGGATAAAAAAATAGAAGTTTTTGGTAAATCAATGAATACACCACAATCAATAGCAGGTCTATCTGGCTTAGATGCAGCCCCAATGGGTGGAATCCCTTCAGGTGTTTTTGCAATTTTTGCAGTAGTTATTCTAACAGTTTCTTTAGCTACATATATGCCTGAAGATACGATTCCTTCAGATCAGACTTTAACAGAGGTTCAATCTACCTATTTAGAAAATATATTGTCAGATCGTTCTCGTTCATCCCCTACACTTTCTACTTATGACACATGTGGATTTCTTGAAATGGACTTAAAAGAACATTTGAAAGAAGAGATGCGTGTGAATTTAGGTACTAGTTCGTACTATTATGGTGGTTGGGGAATGGTAGATGACATGGTCATGGCCGAGGAGTTAGATATGGCAATGGATGATGGCGGTATGGATAATTCAGCAGTATCGACCTCCGGTTCTTCAGACAAAATTTCTTCTGGTCCGGAGCAAGGCGTTGATTACTCAGGAACTAATAATCAAGAACAAGGAATAGAGGAGGCTGATTTTGTCAAGACCGATGGATCCTACATATATCTCGTAAATGGCGGGTATCATGACTATGGCCAGTATCCCTCAGGTAAAGTGCATATTTTAGAAATTCCAG
>JAPYSW010000022.1 GCA_029936395.1 Candidatus Poseidoniia archaeon | reverse complement strand
TATTTCTTGTCCAGTCCGATGATGCGTCAGTACCACGCCATAAAACGTGAAAATCCAGATACAATTCTACTATTTAGAATGGGGGATTTTTATGAAACGTTTGGAGACGATGCAGTCATTGTTGCTAAAGATTTAGATATTACTTTAACTGCAAGAGACAAGAATTCCGATAACCCCATACCTCTAGCTGGAGTACCATACCATGCATTAGATGGTTATCTTGGAAAATTAATCAAGAAAGGACATCGAGTTGCTATCTGTGAACAATTAGAAGATCCAAAAAGTTCAAAAGGTATTGTTAGAAGAGGAGTTACTCGAATCGTAAGTCCTGGAACTGTTGTTGAAGGAACCATGTTAAGTAATTCCAATAATTTCTTAGCGTCAATTAACGAAACTGATGATGGTCTTGGCCTAGCAATAATGGATATTTCAACAGGTGAATTTGCTACTGCTCAATTTGCAGATAGAGAATCATTAGAATCTGAAATGATGAGATATTCTCCATCTGAGGTTATCATTCCTGAGGGAAATGAAAATATTGGAAATTGGATGATGGCTCTTGGAGTAAATACAACTCCACAGAAAGCAGATACATGGATGTATCCCATCGCCAAGAAAACATTAGAGAAGAGGTTTGGAAGTGTTGATGAATTAAAAACATATCCAATGGCTGTTGCTGCCGCGGGATCTATCTTATCTTATGCCACTCAAACTCAATTTAGTGAATTACCACATCTAAGACCACCTTCATTGATGATTAAAGCAAAAACAATGACTTTGGATGCTGTCACGCTGAGAAATTTAGAAATTGTGCGTACAATTAGCGATTCTTCTAAAGATACTCTTTTTGCAGTTGTAAACAAAACTTCTACGGCTGGAGGTTCACGAAGACTAAAAGATTGGTTTTTGAGACCGCTACATGATTTGAAAAGAATAAATGAAAGGCATGACTCTGTTCAAGAATTATTTGATAATACCTTAAGTCGAAGAGAAATCCGAGATATCTTGAAAGGTTTCCAAGATGTAGAACGATTATTATCGAGGCTGGGACATGGTTCAATCTCACCAAGAGATTTGGATAGTCTAAGATTCAGTCTAAACACAGTTAAAGAATTGAAACAATTCCTAACTGAAGAACCTCTTAAATCTAAACTAATGAAAAAATTAGTTAAATCAATTGATGTTCATAAACAAGTTGCTGATAAATTAGCAGAAGCTATCGTTGAAGAACCACCTTTAGTCCTTAGAGATGGTGGGATTTTCAAGAAAGGTTATTCTAAAGAATTAGATGATTTAAGATCAAAGGCCACTAGTGGAAGAGAATGGGTTATTGCTCTTGAAGCTGAGGAAAAGAAAAAGACTGGAATACCAAAGCTAAAAATCGGATATAACCGCGTTTTTGGATACTATTTAGAAATTCCAAAAGCCTTTGCCAAGAAAGTACCTGAAAGCTATCATCGAAAACAAACCGTTGCTGCTGGTGACCGATATATTACTCCTGAACTTAAAGAAAAAGAAACCTCTATTCTAAGGGCTGATGAACGTTCTCAAGCACTCGAAGCTGAACTATTCAAAGAATTAAGAGAATGGGTAATGGAATTCTTGGGTTCACTACAAGCAACAACAATGGCAATCTCTAGAATAGACGCCATTTCTTCATTAGCTGAAGTTAGTCAATCTAATAATTATGTTAGACCTGAAATGTCAGATGATGGTGCTCTTTCAATATCAGATGGAAGACATCCCGTAATTGAAGTTCTAAGAGAAGGTCAGTACATTCCTAACAGTTTACAGTTAGATAATAAACAAAGACAATTAATGATTTTGACAGGGCCAAATATGGGTGGTAAATCGACCTATATGCGTCAAACTGCTTTGATTTGTATTATGGCACAGGCCGGTTGTTTCGTCCCTGCATCTTCAGCAAGACTAGGAATGGTTGACCGTGTATTCACACGAGTTGGTGCACATGATGATCTGGTTCACGGACATTCGACATTCATGGTTGAAATGTTGGAATTAGCAAATATTTTGAGAAATGCCACTACCAATAGCTTGGTTTTATTAGATGAAATTGGGCGAGGAACGTCAACGTTCGATGGTTTAGCATTGGCATGGGCCGTTTCTGAACAATTACATGCTGAAAAAGGTGTCAAGACATTGTTTGCTACACATTATCATCAATTAACTGATGTTGCAAAGATATTGGATAGATCTGTAAATTGCCATATGCAAGCCAAAGAAGATGGCCATGAATTGACATTACTCCATAGAGTAGCTGAAGGTCCAACTGATGCCTCTTTTGGTATCCACGTTGCAAAAATGGCTGGAGTTCCAGAGGAAGTTCTAGTTAGAGCTCGTAAAGTACTAGAAAATCTTGAACAAGGAACAACCATTGAAGTATCTAAAGCTGGCCCAGTTCAATCTGTTTTTAGCCCTACTTTTAGTGCACGATCTGAAATTAAGGAAAACCCAGTTATAAACGAAATAAAGAAAATGGATTTGATGAACTTAACTCCTTTACAAGCTTTAGAAAAATTACACGATATTCAGCAAAAATTACTCTAACCGATTGTTAAACTTACAGTTTTAGTATTAGAATTATCTTCAGCATCACTAGCTGTAAATGTAAAACTGTAAGCTGCACTATCCAAACCATTTTCAAAATAATGGTAGTAGAAACTATTGCCTTCTATTCCAAACTCATTGTCCGCTTCAAGCTTTTCCATTAGTTGAGAATTAAGAAAGCCACTACTCCCTTTGCTTGCTGAAAATTGGACATTATCTACTTCCCAATTATCTTTTACTGAAATTACTAGTACAAATGGCGTGTCAATTCCAATAACTTCAGTTTCATTCCATTGTCCATCCATTTCAACAAATGTTTCAACTTGTTGAAATTTGGGTTTCGCAATATCATTGAAAGGAGGATTTGAAAGTAAAATAAATAATCCTAACCATGCCATGAAAGACATCATCATTGGGCCAAACCAGTTTTTCCTTTCAAATTCGCTAGTATCAAAAAATAATGGGAGAATTTTAATCAAACCAAAAGGTGATGCAAATCCAATAAACATTATCCAACCCCCCAATGAAGTCATTCTTACTATCGAATAGCAAATTACTGCAATAGTAAGTGCATAAAAAACTGCAAATATTGTAATTATAGAATCTCTAGTCTCTTTCGCACGGTATTCTTCTTTGTTAAATTCAGGAAACGAAAAAATTTCTTCTCGTTTGCCCTTTTTCTTTGACATTATGCGCCCATAATGGAGGTTAAATAAAGCCCCTTGTGGAGTCCAACCTACTTAGGAAGCTATGGCACAAAAGAAGACTGAGACCGAAGAAGAGATGCCAATAGAAGAAGCAGAAGCAATAAAACCTGATTTTACAGGTCTACCTATTGAAGTCCATTTTCGTCGCCATTTCCAATTTATCGTAATTCTAAGTATCTGCTTATTTCTAGGATATATTGTATTTGCACTAACTCTCTTAGCTTGGGTAACGGCTGTTAGATGGGCAGATAATGAAGGACATTTAGAAAAATATAACCTCGATTTGGTATGGGGACGTTCTTTCATAATGTGGAGAACTGATTGGGGTAAAGATTTCATAGAAAAGCTTGCTTATTATCGGACATTTTGGAAAAGAGTAGGAGATGTTTGGGTTGTAACGGTCTTCCTAATTATGATATTTATGTTCTTGCTACTTTTATGGCAAGCTACACTAGCCTGGCAAATTCCTAAAAGTGCTTCCGTTTCACCCAAGATGATGATTGGATTGCCTGGATTAAATCCAGTAATTCCACTTTGGTATGGTATATTGGCTCTAGCCATTGCAATGGTTATTCATGAATTTAGTCATGGAATTCTAAGTCGTGTAGCTGATGTTAAAGTCAAAGCATTAGGTTTACTTCTTTTTGTTTTCCCAGTCGGAGCTTTTGTTGAACCCGATGAAGAAGGAATGAAATCTATGAAAAAATGGGAAAGAATGAGGCTCTATGCAGCCGGACCTGGAAGTAATATGGTTGTTGCGATTATTTGCTCTCTTATGTTTTCTTGGGTAATGGTGGCTTCTCTAGAACCATCTAATGAGGGTGTTCTTTCAGCAAGTATTGTTAGGGATTATGGAGGTGATGAAGGAGGACTTGAACCTTGGATGCTCATAACTGGCATAAATGATCAAGAAATAAAAAATACAGAAGATTTTAGTAATATCTTGAATGATACATATACTGGACAAGTTGTTAATGTTTCAGTATTAGACAAAGGAAATCCTGAAACATATCAAGTTACTCTGTCTGATAAAGGAAGTTATTACCTCAAATATTATCCAGATAGTTATGAATCTTGGATGTCTGGAAAGGGATTCATGGGGATTGCGGTTGTAGATCCTGGCGTAATAACTGAAAGCTTAGCACATCCGGGAGATAGTGGTGGCTCAATGTTGCAATATATTACTCTACCATTCCAGAAACTACAACCTTTCCCTGAACACTTTACGGCCCTCTTTGAACCTACTGGAATTGTAGGACTATTGCCAGATAATATATTCTGGATTCTGGCTAATTCTTTTTACTGGATTTTCTGGCTCAACTTAATGGTCGGATTAACTAATGCATTACCTGCAGTACCATTAGACGGTGGATTCATCTTTGCGGATGGTGTGACTGGTCTGTTAGACAAGGTCAAAACTAGCTGGTCTAAAGAAAAGAAAGAAGCAATCGTTGATAATTTAGTTGGAATTTTAGCTTTCAGTGTGCTTTTCCTTGTCTTTTGGCAATTGATTGGACCAAAACTTGTTGGAGTAGATCCGGTAATATTAGATGCAAACATCAATGCCTCGGGTACTGAAGGCTTCAATGGAGATATGTTCACATTTGATGCTTCTGGATCTAATGGTGATTTTGTATCCTATGAATGGGATTACGGAGATGGAAATTCAGCAACTGGCGAAAGTGTGAGCTATAACTGGTCTGAAGGTGGAGTTTATTTTGTTGTCTTGACCGCTAAAGATTCTGAAGATAGGCAAAGTGTAGAGTTTCATCAAATGACTATTGATTATACTGAAGAAGGCAGTGGTGAAGTTGGAGGTGGGCAATCTGATACTGTTGCTACAACAGTTAATCCTTACATTAATGAAGTGAATATTTACATGAATATAACTGGTGATAGTGATATTGCTTTTGGCAATACTGGAGCTTCATCGGATGTTACAGTTACTATCGAATTAGATAAGCAAATTATATTCTCTGAATCTTATAATATAAACAAGGGAAATACAGAGGCTATTCAATTTAGTATTGATAGTGGAGAAATGGTTGGAGATTGGGAAATTATTCTAGAAGCAAACGATGCTACATCTGATTTTACTTATGAATATGATTGGTTTAATGATTTTCAAATAAGTAACTGAAACTTTAATAATAGATACCATTTTTGGTAAATATTAACTCAGGGTTATTTTTGAATCCTGGAGATGTGAAAAACAATGGATCAAGACCCTGTACCACTGAAAGCCGTGCACCACATAGAATTTTGGGTGGGTAATGCAAAACAAGCAGCTTATTTCTATAGAAAAGCATTTGGATTTAATCAAATTGCATATTCTGGATTAGAAACTGGAAACCGGGACCGAGCTAGTTACGTTTTAGGACAAGGCAAAATAAAATTGGTTTTTTCTACGCCATTACACAGTAACAATGGAATGTCTGAACACATCAAAAAACATGGAGATGGAGTAAAAGACATTGCCTTCCATGTAGATGATGCGAAAGCGTGCTACGAAGCTTGTATTGCTCGTGGTGCTAAAAGTGCAGGAAAACCTGAAGTAATTAGTGATGATAATGGAAGTATAACTAAAGCTTCAATCTACACTTATGGTGAGACTATACATTCATTCATTTCACACAATGACTATAGTGGACCTTTCCTTCCTGGATTCCAAGAAAAGAAAATTGAAGGAAATACGGTCGGATTAAGATTTATTGATCACATTGTAGGCAATGTTGAATTAGGAAAAATGAATCATTGGGTAAACTTTTATGCTGACGTAATGGGTTTCACCCAGCTTCAAGCATTCAGTGATGATGATATTTCTACAGAATATTCGGCATTAATGTCTAAAGTTATGGAAAGTGATAATGGAAGAATTAAATTTCCAATTAATGAACCTGCAGAAGGTAAGAAGAAATCACAAATTGATGAATATCTAGACTTCTACCAAGGCCCTGGTGTACAACATATTGCCTTATTGACTGATGATATCATAAATGCCATAACCAAACTTAAAGAAAATGGAGTTGAATTCTTAGAAGTACCTGACACTTATTACGATAATTTGGCTAAAAGAGTTGGAAACATCGATGAAGATATAGAAGTATTGAAAAAACTAAAAATCCTTGTAGATCGTGATGATGAAGGGTATTTACTACAATTATTCACAAAACCTGTAGAAGACAGACCTACTGTTTTCTATGAAGTTATCCAAAGAAAAGGTTCAAAAGGATTTGGAATTGGGAATTTCAAAGCTTTATTCCAAGCTATTGAAAGACATCAAGATGAAAGAGGAAACTTGTAATGCATAGGTATCACAAACTAGGAAAAGTAGCAAAAAAAAGGCACACCGTTTTCAGAGATGAAAATGGGAAAATATACCATGAAGAATTAAAGGGAAACAAAGGATTTGTCGGACCTTCATCGCTTTTATATCATGTACACCCCCCCACTGAAGTATTGTCTACAAAAAAAATCGGTGATTTTACTGTCGAAGAAGAAGATGATAAAAGTTTGAGAATGAGGCATTTCTACACAGATAGGGCAAAAAAAGGAGGAAGTATCATTATGGATCGTGTTCCGTTTTTATTCAATGATGATGCTATCCTCATGATGTGTTATCCTGACAAAAGTGAAGATTATTATTACAGGAACACTCAAGGCGATGAAATAGTGTATGTTAGTAAAGGGAGTGGTACTCTAGAAACTGCATTTGGTAACATGAAATATTCTCAAGGTGATTATTTAGTAATCCCAAGAGGAATACTACATCGTTATGAAATGGACAAAGAAGAACACTCATTACTTATTGTCGAAACTCCTAGTGAAGTCAGAACTCCAAGCAGATATCGAAATGAATATGGGCAAATTATAGAAAGAAGCCCATATTCTGAAAGAGATTTCAGAGGGCCTGATGAATTAATTACCCATGATGAAAAAGGTGAGTTCAAAATTATAGTTAAACAGAGAAATATGTTTACTGAAGTTACTCTTGGACATCACCCGTGTGATGTTGTCGGCTGGGATGGATATTACTATCCTTATGCATTTAGTATTCACGATTTTGAACCAATAGTTGGTAGAATACACGAACCTCCACCTGTTCATCAAACATTCTCAGCCGACAAATTTGTTGTTTGCTCTTTCTGTCCACGACCTTTTGACTTCGATAAAGACGCCATACCAGCCCCTTACAACCACGCGAACATAATGTCTGATGAAGTTATTTATTATGATTCAAGCGAATTCATGTCAAGAAAAGGAATTGAATTTGGATCTATGACACTTCACCCAGATGGGCTTACACATGGGCCACATCCTGGAAAATACGAAGAATCTATCGGTGCAAAATGGACTGATGAAATAGCAGTCATGGTTGATACTTTTTATCCTCTAAAAGTAGCCAAAAATGCATTAAACACTGAAGATCCAAACTACACCAAGTCATGGATAAATGGTGACAGTTACAAGGATACTTTAGGCGATTAATTTGATGAAAGAAAGTCTTCGAACTTTCATGGATGGATTGATAGATTATGCTGGTCTATTCCCTCCAGCTAAGTTACCGCTTAATGAGGCAATAAATGAGTATCTTGTACATCTTAAAGGCGATAATTCATGGATGCTCGGAAGATTCATTATACCTATCTCACAATTCAAGGATTTGGAAGAATTCTTACCTCTTTTTGATAATGTAGGGCCTTTAAGATTGTCTGTTTTAGGAGGCGGTGGTAAAACCGACGATGAGTATTTAAATAACATTGAGCAAAATATAACCGATATTAATAATTTTAGAGAAAAACATACCGGAAAAATTGAAATTGATGTTATCGAATGTAAATTAGCGACAAATACACCATCAAAAAAAATCATCAAAAAAACTACTGACTTGTTAAATCAAAATAATCTCACACATTATCACGAATTTGCTGAATTGCCTTATGTTGGAATTGATTATTCGACAGAACTAGATGAAACCAGTTGGGATTCTGAAATTGTACCGACAATCGCTATGATCTCTGAGATGGATAATGCTGGAATTAAACTAAGATGTGGAGGAATTGTCAAAGATGCATTCCCAAGTGTTGAAAAAATAGCAGCAATGATTCAGGCCTGTGCACTCAACGATATACCAATGAAGTTCACAGCTGGGCTTCATCACCCTCTTCGCCATTTTGAAGAACAATATGATTGTGATATGCACGGATTTGTTAATATATTTGGAGCAGGAATTCTAGCTTCAAACTTTGAAAAACCACAGCATTCTCAAGAAAAATATCGTATGTTTATACTTCTTTCACACATGATTGATGACAATAATGGGGGAAATTTCAATTTTGATGACTCAAAACTTACTTGGAAAGTAGGAGATGAACGAGACACTCATTTTGAAATGGACCTAGAAAAGATAAAAGAAGCTCGTGGAAATAGAGCCATATCATACGGCAGTTGTTCTTTTGAAGAGCCCATTAATGACTTGAAACAACTAGGATGGATGTAATGGACGAAACACACGATTCAAAATTAAAATCATGGATAGATGTCGATAATAATTCTGATTTTCCTATTCAAAATATTCCGTTTGGAGTCTATTCTCCAAAAGAAGGAGGAGAACTCCACGTTGCTACGGCAATCGGAGATTATGTGATTGATTTAGCTTACTTAGATGAAGCTGGATTTTTTATTAATACTGATATTGAAGAAACTGAAGTCTTCCATGAACCTACTCTAAATGCATTCATGTCATTAGGACAAAAAGCTTGGAAAGAGGCTAGGCTTACAATCAGTCGATTATTGAGAGAAGACAATACTAGTTTCAAAGATAATGAAGAATTAAAAGAAATCGCATTAATCCCTATGGCTGAAACTAGAATGGAAATGCCGGCCGATATTGGAGATTATACTGATTTTTATTCATCTCGAGAACATGCCACTAATGTAGGTACTATGTTCAGAGGGCCTGATGCTGCACTTATGCCAAATTGGTTGCATTTACCAGTAGGATATCATGGACGAGCATCCTCGGTTGTTCTGAGTGGAACTGATATTGTTAGGCCGAAAGGTCAAACAAAGGCCGTGGATGAAAAAGAACCTACTTTTGGAGATTGTAATAGAATGGATTTTGAACTTGAAATGGGTGTTTTAATTGGTTCTGGAAATACCTTAAGTGAACCTATTCCTATTGATGAAGCTGAAAATCATGTCTTTGGATTTACTCTTGTTAATGATTGGTCTGCAAGAGATATTCAAACCTGGGAATATATTCCATTAGGGCCCTTCCTTGCAAAGAATTTTGCAACCAGTATTTCTCCATGGATTATCACAATGGAAGCTCTCGAACCCTTCAAATGCAAAAGTCCTAAACAAGATCCAAAACCATTTGATTATCTAAATAACAAAAAAAACTGCAATTATGATATAAATTTAGAGATACATTTGAAATCAGAAAATATGTCTGAATCTCATGTTATATCGAAAACTAATTACAACTATTTATATTGGAATATGGCTCAGCAGATAGCACATCATACTATTACAGGATGTAACCTTAGAACTGGAGATTTATTAGCAAGTGGAACTATATCGGGACCTGAAAAAGACAGTCGAGGATCTATGCTTGAATTATCATGGAATGGAAAAGAACCAATCAGTCTTCCAAATGGTGAAAAGAGAACATTCTTAGAAGATGGCGATATTGTAACTCTAAAGGGCTGGTGTGAAGGAAAAGGATATAGAATTGGTTTTGGTGAATGTAAAGGTTCAATTCTACCTTTGTCTTAGCACGATTTTAGAGTAGCCCTTATATAACCATCCGAGTGGCGCGCAGTCCGTCTTTGTTGAGAAAGACCGGAAGGACACAACATCAATGGCAAGACAAACGCGCCGAAAGCGTGACTCCAAGTCAAATAATCGCTTTCGTACCCGATTAGCAACTACCTCTCCTTCAGATAGAGGACTCTCTGGCGGAAAAGATAGTAAATTAGGACTTAAATCTTCTAAAACAGATAAAGTTAATTGGACAACCGTCTTAGCTTTAGTTGCTATTTTTATTTTCTCACTATATATTAGAACTGCATGGACTCTAGAACCTGCAACCGAAGATGGATTCCAACTTACTGGAGGTAGTGATCCTTACTATCACAAACGAGTTGTTGACTATGTTGCTGAAAATGGAGAACATTTGGAGAGAGATCCAATGTTAAATTATCCATATGGTGCAAATAACAATAGACCTCCTTTATTTGATTGGTCGATTGCAATTATTGGTTTGGCACTTTCCCCTTTCTTTTCTTCGTCAGAAGAATCGGTATGGTGGGCAATGGAAGTATTGCCTGCAATTTATGGGGCAATGATAATTTTTCCAGTTTATGCAATTGGTAAATCTCAATTTGGTAAAGAAGCGGGATTTGTCGGGGCATTTTTAATCGGAGTTAACTCAGGACACATTAATCATTCGACTTTAGGACTAGCTGACCACGATTCTTACATTATTCTGTTTGGAACAACTGCTTATTTTTTCTTCATGAAAGCTCTGACTGTTTCTAATGATAAGAAATGGGTTTCTAATTGGAGCGATTTTGAAGAAATTAAGAAAGGATTCTCTAATTTTGTAAGTTCTGAAAAATTGGCTCTCGGTTATGCCGGTCTAACGGGTATTACGATTACTATGATTGCCATGAGCTGGAAAGGTTTCCCTTACATCATGGCAATTATTGCGATATATCTTGGATTCCAAATGTTAATCAATGCTTTCCGTAGAATTGATAGTCTAACTACGGCAATGCTTGGAGTTGTTGCATTAGCTATGCCAGTTCTTCTTTCATATCCTTATTACAACATAATGGGATTCGTTGGTACCTGGTGGGAAGCTCCTGCATACATTTTACTTGGTTATATTTTATTTTCACTTTTGATGGTAACAACCAGAGATCTTCCATGGCTTTTAGTTATTGGATCGTCAGTTGGAATTGCTTCGGGAATTTACCTACTACTTACTTATGTTTTCACTGAACTTGGATTCCTACTATTCAGCGGTCAGGGATACTTCGTAAGAACAAAACTATTCAATACAATTGCTGAAGCTCAAGCTCCGGAATTTTCAGATTTCGTATTTGATTTAGGAGTTATTACGATATGGCTGGCTCTTTTCGGTATAGTATGGATGGCATATCAATTATACAACCAAAGCATCTGGAAGAAAGATTACTTGTTCGTTATGGTTTGGGCAGTTGTTTCAATCTATATGGCTCAATCTGCAGTTCGTTTTATTTTCAATGCAACGCCTGTTGTTTCATTAATTAGTGGTTGGATAACGTGGTTGATAATTGACTGGGCTAATTTTTCGGCAGTACTTGCTACGTGGAAAGCTTCTTGGGGAAAACGTGGAGGGACATTCCTTGGATTATCTATTCTTTCATTGATTATCGGATTTTGGTTATTCTTTACTGTGAGTGTTTTAATTGGATTACTTTCAGCAATTATTCTTATCACATTGATAATGGTAATTGGGCACATGGATGCTCAAGATGATGACCAATATAGATTCCGTGATAGAATTAGTGGATTAAGAAAAGGAATTGAACTAAAAAGAACATTTGTAGTTCTATTTGTTGGATTATTTATTTTCCTACCTAATACTTTCTATGGTTATGATGCGGGAGTTCCTTTCGAAGATAAAAAGGAACACGATGTTAATGTTTATGATTTCTTAAGCTATGATTTCTTTAGACCTATGGAATATGATTCTAGTGAGCGTACAAACACTACTATGTATCCTGAAGGTGTTGCAGGCATGTACAATACTACCAATAATGACCTTTGGTATATGGGCAATTCTGGATCTTCCTTCCCTTATGCCTATTGGATGGAAGGATTGGGATGGTTAGCTGAACAAGACACCGAACTAGCACCTGAAGAAAGGCCTGGATTTATGGCGTGGTGGGATTACGGATTCTGGGCAATTGATATTGGAGAGCACCCTACTGTAGCAGATAATTTCCAATTTGGATATCAAATCGCAGGTAATTTTATTGCATCTCAGTCTGAAGAAGAAGCCATGGCTCTTCTGTTATACCGACTTTTAGAACCTGAAGTTAATAGAGATACTAATAAATTCAGTAATGATGTCAGAACCGAATTACTAAATTACTATTCTGAAGAAAATATAACTGAATTGGAAAATATCGTTTCAAACCCTAAAGATTATATTCCAAAGAAAGACGATGGAACTGATCAAGAAGTTCATAAGAAAAATGCAGCCATAAGGGCCGGTAAACCAATACTAATGACTTTAGAAAAATCTGATATTTCAGACATTCTTTGGGAAATCGAACAGATTACTGGAAAATCAATACGCTATTTCGCAGCAGACCAACGATTACTTGCAATATCGGCACAACAACCAGGTATTCTGTATGCTCCAGTTACTTTGGCAGATTATGACATGGGTAATTTCCATGAAATGCAACTGGTCTTATCTAACGGCCAAGTATTACCAGAAGCTGAAGCCATCGAAGTATTACAGGCAGATCCAAGTATTAGATTTACAGACTATAAACTAGTTTTCAAAGAGAAATACCTAAATTCGATGTTCTTTAGATCTTACGTAGGTTGGTCAGCACTCGATATTGGAAGACCTATCGAAGATGGAATTCCTGGTATCTCGGGAACTATTGGTCAAGATCAATCACTTCCATCATTACCTGGATGGAATTTAACTCATTTTAAATTAGTCCATATTAATTCAGGATTAAGAATCTTGAAATATTATGATGGTGCTACATTATACGGCACTGTAACAACTCCTGATGGTTCACCTATAGCTAATGCAAACGTAACTGTTTCTGATGAATATAAGATACCACACAATAGAGTAACGACAAATGAAAAAGGAGAATATAGTCTAATCGCTCCTGCTGGAAACTTAACTTTAGCAGTTTCAATCGGCAACTTGGAATCTGATCTAGAAAAAGTCATGCTTGTATCTAATAATATCTTAGTAACAAAGGATAACATAATTGTTTCAGAAGATCAAGCAATGAGGCGAACTGGTGGTTCAGAAATTAAAATCGATTTAGAAGTTGAAGCTGCTTCAGTTTCAGGAAGACTATTCTGGGACAATAACAAGGATAATGCATTTGATTCAAATGATGAAGCTATTCCTCTAACTCCAATAACTGCAACTAATATTCGCTCGAATGAAGTCGATGTAGTAAATACTGATGCAAATGGAAATTACCAATTGCTAGGTTTAGCACCTGGTGAATATGAAATTACAACTGTAATTAACGGACATGATGTCGAATTAGCTTCATATATCGGTAAATCTGCTTTATTAAAAGGCCAAGACATCTCTGCTAATCAAGGACCTGGTGCTTTAGAAGCTGGTAAGATTTGGGGTAGAGTTACAGTCGGTAATGTAGATTCAGAAATGGTAACTATTACATTATATGATGAAACTAATAATAGTATTATAGAAACATCTTTTATGAACTCATATCACTTTAGTTCAACCTGTTCTGGGGGTATTATAGATTCCTCAATCTCTTACTGTTTCGATAAATTATTACCTGGAAATTATACCATGCGTTTCGAATCTGATTCAACATATACCGGATGGACAAATAATACACAACATGTGGAACTTGGAAAAGGATCTTCAAAAAGTTTCAACTCAACCCTGTTGAAGGGTTTCAGAGTAGAAGGCACCTTATCTCATAATGATAATGCAATTGCTAATGAACAAATTTCATTCCGAAATTTGAATGGACTTTACAGTGATAATGTTTTCACAACCGATAGTGGATACTTTGCAACGGTTCTTACAGCCGGTACATACAATGTTTATACAACACATAATTCTGAAGGTACAACTTTAGCATATCTAAACCGTATTGATAGCGATACTTACTCTTCAAACATTGTTGCAGCTATGGGTCCAGGGCACACTATTGAAGGTACATTATTCGGTGATTTAGACGGAGATGGAGTATTTAACGAAGAAAAAGGAGAAATAGCATACCCTCAGACTTCTCTAACAATTGATTCTGAAAGTGGTTCAGTTTCAACAACTACTACTTTTGGCGGTAAATATCAAATTATATTGCCTGAAGGAGATTACAATGCCTACTCGATAGTAGAAACAAGCAATGGACAGAAATTAGTAAGTTTATCTAATTTCCAAGTAATTGGTAACCGAGAAAATCTTAACTTATCTACAAGTTTAGGACATGATGTTATGATTATTTTGTATGAAGAATACTTAGATGAAATAATTACATTAGAAGGCTTGATAAAGTTTAGTTCAACTGTTGCAGATATTGGAATGTGGGCTACTGATCCATCAACTATGCAAACCTTGCCTAAAGAAGAATATGATGTAACTCTAGAAAAATTTGGTTATACTTTACATAAAATGTATTTAGGACCTGATGAGGTTAAAACACCTATTACTCAATTAGATATGCCTATTGAAGGTGGAGCAAATGAATTACTTCTTGTGGCTAAAAGAATACCCACTTCAATTGATGGGACCTTTGTTTATGATGGAACACCAATCCCTAATGCTGAGATATCTTTCGCACCAATGAGTCACCCTTTCTCGAGTCTAAATTTCACAACTGATTCAGACGGAGACTTTCAAGATGTAATGTTGCCTCCAGATAATTACATGTATACAATAACACTTGATGATGCAGGAAGTAGATACTATGTATCTGGACAAATAATCATTCCAATTGGAACTCCATCTATTGATATGGGTGAGCTTACTGCTGAATTAAGATATAGCGTTACAGGTGATATTGCTCTAAACGGTGATACAAAGATCGGAATAGTTCAATTTACTCCAGTTGATGATTTCGGAAATATTACTAATGTTGAAGCTACTCCGTTTGGAACCTATTCTGAATATCTTTTCCCTGGTAATTATTATGTTACTTTCCAAGATGGACTAACCAGTAAACACTACAGTTATGGTGGATTATTAGAATTGACAGAATCTTCAGCAGTTCATGATATAGCACTTCTTAATGAAGGTCATGTGAGAGGAGATGTTAGATCTCAAGCTGATAATAAACTAATAAAAGATATATCGGTTAGAATTCAATTTATCTCAGACGAAGGAATTGTTTTCATCGCAGATAGTGATGCTGAAGATGGATTATTCGGCAGTATGGATTATGGTAAAATTGATTTACCAAATGGAAACTACGATGTTCTTGTGATTGAGGATGGTTATCAAACTTTTACAGATACACTTGTTATTGCCGGATCAACTGCTGAATACAATAAAATTAAGTTAACTCCTAAAACTGTGAATGTTACAATTTCAATTAATTACATAAATGCAACGGGAAGTACTACTCCATTAAGTAATGCTCAAGTTATCTTTGAAGCTTCATCTAGTAGCTCATTTGCACTTACGACTAATGAGGATGGGCAAATTATAATCTCAGATATGGTTCCAAGACTATATGATCTAGAAATGGATATTACTCTGAATGATGGAGCTGATGAATTCAAAATGAGTAAAACTCTCAATGTTAAACCTGGTAAAGAACAACAAACTTTCACAAAGAAGGCAAATTGGAAGGTTAGAGTATCTGGAACTATATTCTATGACCGTGATTTGAATGGAATTGCAGATTCAAATGAATTGCTTGGGAATTCACAAGTAGAAATATGGAATATTCAGGGTGATCTAATTGATGAAACTACTACTTCTGACAGTGATGGTTCCTATCAGATATATCTAAACACAGGATCCTATCAAACTTGGTTCTATAATACAGAAGAAACAAGCTATGTTAGCATCAATACGCTTGAACTAGAAGAAGCTATCAATCTAGATGCTTCTTTAACTCGTGGTGTAAATTATATTGTAACTTATCAATCTAATGATACTTCTGAAGATATTGACTTTGCAAATGTTGATGTTAGTGGAAAAAACTTTACTTTTGAATTTGATGTTGAAGATAGTGGTATTGGAATGGTAGTGCCTTCAGGCAACTATACTTTTGAAAGTGAATATAAAGACTTAGAAGCTCCGGATGACTATATCTATGTTTTAGATTTGAATGTTGACATTACAGACAGCTTAGATGGAGTAGCCCAAACTGAATTTATAGATAGTGAATTAATGAGGGGAATTGAAGTTGTTCTAGATATGAATAACTATGAAATTCCGCTCGGACAAAGTGCTATCTTTACATTTAATGTTACTTCAACGGGTTCATTTGATATTGTTCTAGAAACTGATACCGGTAGTGTTCCTGTAAATTGGACAGCGGCTTTTGAACCAAATAAAATAAGTCTAAATCCAGATGATAATAACAAACCAGTTGTACTCAGCATAACTCCTAGTGAAAATATTGTGCCTGGCGTCTGGGAAGTATTCAACGTGAAAATAATGTGGAGTGATGGTGATGACAACGATGTCGATGATATTAATCGAAGTTTCGAAATAACCGTATACCCTATTGAACAACCTAAACCTGATTTTACAATATTAGATAATGACTTTACTTGGAGCCCAGGGGCCCCTTCTGTTGGAGATCAAGTAACACTTACTGCAACAATAAGTAATTTGGTAAATCACTCAGGTGTTCACTCAGTACCTGTGGTATTCTATGCGAATGACGTTGAAATAAATTCAACTACTGCGGAATTCGATGGAAGTGGAAATGAAGTAACCGTTACAGCTGTTTGGACAGCTACCTCAGGAATGCACTATCTGAAAGTTGAAATCAATCCTGAAAATGTAATTGATGAAACGGATAATGAGAATAACAAAGCAACTACTGCTTTCTCTATAGAAAAGATGGAAGAAGTCAATGATAACTCTGTTCTAAAAATGGCTGCATTGGTCGTTCTAGGCCTTGTAGGTGGACTTGTCTATGTCACCTATAGGTCAAGGCGTTAAACAGGTCTGAGGATAATGTCTGTAGTAATTGTGGAAAGGATTGGGATATTGCATTGAAAGAAATGCATGGTGATCACTATCACGTTAAATTTTACTGTGATAAATGCCACCATGAATCTATTATGAAGAATGAAGAGTCTAAATCTGAATGTTCATACTGTGCTAAACCTAAAAATTAATTATTAGAATAAGACCAATACTTGGTAGTAATAATTGCCATAATTAATATCTTGAAGGCATCCCAGAGTAAAAAAGGTTCAACGCCCCATTCATATACTTGTGATAATTCAACATCATAAGAGTGTGCGAGCCATAGTGTTCCTACTACATACACCGGAATCATTGCAATTGACCAACCGATAATCTGTGCATTCAAGTCGGCAATACCGGCTCTTCTTAAACGATCTAAACCCTCAGCAACCAAACCTGATGCAAATGGAAATGCAACCAAGTATCCTCCACTAGCGATTAATTTACCATTAGCAAATAGTTGGTCACCTCCTTCTGCAAAAACTGGAGCACCAAGTGCACCAACTAATACATAGAAAACACCGGAAACAAAAGCATCATTCCTTCTAAGATACACACCTGTTGCTAAAACTGCAAAAGTTTGGAAGGTATAAGGAACTGGTGTCCAGGGAACTAAGAAAGCCATTTGGGCACATAGTGCTGTAAAACTAGTAAAAAATATAATTGAAATTATTCTTTGATTAATACTTGCATTATCTGCAGAAAATTCTAGATGCCATTTTTGTGGTTTATTCCATACAAAGTCACTGAACCTGATATTCACTATCTGTGAAGGTTTTTATTAATTGGCCAAGAAAAATATGGTTTACTATCGGGCTTAGACTCAAAAGCTTCGCTAGTCAGTAAAAAAGGCACAGTGTTTCAACAGAAAGGCAGGGGCTGTGCACCCCCTACCTAACGTTATATTTCAGATGGTTTGAAATCTAGTTGATTTCGCCCCAGCCGACTATGTCTCCGCTTGCATCAAATTGGATATCTAATTTCCAACCTGAACTTGCAGGTCCATTTGCTGAGTTACCGGTTCCGTATACTGTGAACTGATCTCCAGCTGACAGTTTACCGTCACGATCGTTGTCGTTGAAGTGAACTGGGAATTCCGATCCATCATCAGCGGAAACGTTATCCTTTCTACTTTCAAGAACTGGATCATCACCGTTGTATGTATTTTCAATTCCGTGTTCTTCACCTGCAATTACTTGCATGGCGATTTCTCCAAAGCCGTTACCGCCAACATAAGTTGATCCGGTTTCATCTTTCAAGTAATACTTGAATCCAGCTAAGTCTTCTTGCTTGCTAACTTTAATTACTTTTACGTAATACTCACCGCTACTGCTTGTTTCTACAGTAAAGGTTGCTATAGGGGCGGACTCTCCTTGTTCCAGGAAACTGGCTGCCCAAACGTACAGCACAGCGGCCAAGACCACGGTGATTGCGACCATTAAAATGACCGCAATAACTGGAGATACACCCTCATCGTTTTTCACTATTCTTTGTTCCATGGTTGCGTCCTCTTTCTGACAAATATATCTAATGATAGATAATTCGCCGGACTTAAACAATTCACGGACAGTATATAAAGTCTAACATCTGATTATTTAATTATAAAAATTAATAACCTTTTGCTAAGTAAATTCGACGATTTGTAAGAGCACTAGTAAAAACGCATGGTTTTTTTTCATCATACAATTTCGTTGAATCACCAAGAAAAGATAGGCCCGTACTTTTTTCAATCATTTCAGCTTCAGCATCATTCCCTGCAAATGCAAACTCGTAAACTATATCTGTTTGAATTGGTTCATCGAATATCAAGTTATTTCCATCGACTGTGAAATTTGGAAGCTTTTGGATATGAGAATTGAAATGTTGTAAACTATTAGACATCATTTCATCTCCTATCGATTCCAATTGATTCTGAACAGTATCAACTAAACCATCTAAAGATTGACTAGTCTTTTCTCCAGTTCTCTTAGCGCACATGACGGAATTATTAGCTAAATCTCTAGGTCCTATCTCTATTCTCAACGGAACGCCCTTGATTTCCCAATCATAATATTTTTGACCTGGGCGAATATCTCTAGAATCTAATTTAGTACGAATACCTGAAGATTTCAAACTAGATACAATTTCCTCAGCTTTAGACATTACTTCTTCTGAACCTTCTTTGGATAAGATAGGAATAACTATTACTTGGACTGGAGCTACAGCTGGTGGCATAATCAAACCACGATCGTCGCCATGGCTAGCTACAATTGCACCTAATAATCTTTCAGACATCCCATAAGTTGTTTGGTGTACAAATTGTTGTTCACCAGAAGAATCTTCATAAGTTACATCAAAGGCTCGAGCCCATTGATCTCGGTAATGATGAACTGAAGCAACTTGTAATGTTCTTCCATCTGGCATTATTACATCGATTGCGATAGTATACCAAGCTCCTGGGAAAGTATCCCATACTGGTCTTTTAGAAATCAAAACCGGTAATTTCAAATCTTTCATTAAATTTTCAACAATTTCTAAATCTTGATTTATTTGTTTGGTAGCATCTTCTTCATCAATATGAGCTGTGTGAGCTTCGAAGAAATGTATCTCTCTGACCCTTATGAAAGAACGGGTTTGTTTGGTCTCATAACGGAAAGTATTAACAATCTGATAAGTTTTGAGAGGTAAATCTGCATGAGAGCGAATCCACAATGGAAACATAGTATACATCGCTGTTTCACTTGTAGGTCTGAGAAACATTGGATTTTCCAATTCAGTTTCTCCTGCATGCCTAATCCAATAAACTTCTTTAGCAAAACCTCCAATCTCATCATCCATTCTGAGCTCAGAAGGATCTACACCTTTCTCTCGAGCTAATTTCAATAATGAAACTAATCTATTTTCTTTATCAAGTAACTCTTCAGGAATCAATAATGGGAAATGAACTTCTTCATGGTCTGTTCTTTCCATTTCTCTATGTGTTAAATCATCTATCAAACGCATAGTCTTCCAACCATAAGGTCTCCAAACATCCATGCCTTTGATTGGGTATCTTTTGTCAACTAACTCTGCCGCTTCAATAATGAAAGGATACCATTCTTTGAAGTCCTCCTTAGATGGAATTCCGCGATTAGCTGCAGCTGGAGTCTTACCCATGTCTTGTTAGTGCTTTATTTCGCACTAGTTAACGCTTATCCTTCTTTTTAGAAGCATGAATTTGATAATTCTCCCACATTTTACCGACTGTGAAAGGGCCGACTAAAATTGTAATCATTGAAATCCAAAGCATAGTGCGGCACTCCGGTGGAGCCTGGTAGTAATTGTCTGGTTGTGTTAAACGCAATTTCATTAATCCGAACCAAGGTAATTCTCCTCGTGCCATCCCAACTATTGAATCGGGAGTTACAGGTTGTACTTTTTCACCTTCAATATCATAATGAGTTAATTGATCAGGATGAGGATTACCAGTAGAATCGCCCTTGGTAATATATCCTGAATGCTCTAAATCTTTAATGTGAGCACCTCCGTTCAATCCTATTTCGGCTAATTCAATTTTACCATAAAAATAAGTATCAATTTCAGGGATATAATAGGTGCCATTTTCTTTGTCGATGACGTCAACCCAAGCCATCGCTCTGTGGATAACTGGAGTTACGGGTTGACCTTTGTAAGTTTCAATCCCGTTTTTGTAATATACAATAACATCTCCATAATCTCCATACATTTTGTAATTTGTTTTCTTGCCAGCTAAATAAGTAACGATTTCATCTTTCTCAGCCTGCTTTACTATTACTAAATCTCCAGTATCAATTATCCCCAAATGCGAATATCTTGGTTCGGCATACAATTGATTATTATCATGCTCCATAGAACCGGATTCAATGACAACCATAGGTGGCCAATTACCACTATAAACAAAAGTTAACAGAAATACAACAAAAACACAGCTTAAGGCAATACCTACATCTTTTGCAGTATCTCGTAGATTAAATGCATCGGATTCTACCATTTAGAAAAATCCTATGATTGTTTACGTGATCTCTTTACTTTTTTAACTTTACGGAGTTTACGATTACTATGACTAGATCGGGAGCTGCCAAAATCAGTTCCTAAATCATCTCCTGAATTTCTAATATTAGAGCTAGGAGTATCGTTAGAAGTATCG